>CADBHQ010000010.1 GCA_902794535.1 Fibrobacter succinogenes
CAAGAAAGCGTATTCGCCGTAAGACTTGCCACCGTCAATGGAAGCACCGTTTTCGAAGAACGAGAAACCGAGAGTGTGCTTGTAATCGATCGGATAGGTGAGGCTTACGTATTCCTGGCTAGCTTCACCGCTGATAGAGCTGAAGAATGCCGCGCTGAATTCAAGTTGGTCGGTTTCAGAAATGCCAGCGGGGTTCACGGACATCGAGGAGTTACCACCAAATTCGGCAAACCAGTCATTCTGCTGATTGGTATTCGGCGCGTAGTTGGACTCAGCAAACAAAGAAGTGCTGGCTACAGCAAGTCCGATAGCGGACGCCTTGATGAAACTAGTACGCAACGTCATTTTATCTACGCTTGAAAAACTCTTCAAAAAGCAGCTTCTTCAATATACTTCATTTTGAGAGGGATTTACAAGCGATGGGGCTTTTCCCACAAAAAAACTCAAAATTTTTATATCTTTTCGCCCCTCCTAGTTGAACTATAAAGAATTTCTTTATAGTTGCCTCCCTAGGGAGTTCATCGTCCCTATAAATGTTATCAATATGCTGACCATACGCTGAAAAGGTCGTTCGGCGGTCCGCAGCATGTTCGCAGCTATACGGCCTGGCCTAACAGAGCCAGAGGGTCTTTTTCGCAGCTTTTTCGCAGTTTCGACCCAAAAGTACGGTCTGGCCCGACAGAGCCTTTTTACATAGTGAACTAATGTTCACTATTTATTTATCGGACCAAGAACCTAAGTATGTTTTTTGTATGCTTTTCGGCTATGTAAATCGAAATTGCCTTGCCAAAGTGGGAGAAAATGGTAGATTTGTACTGTGTTGTGGTAAATTGTGGGGTAAACTAGAATGAACTTTACGTCTTTCATAGGTCAAGCCCAAACGGCTATCGATGGAAAGGGAAGGTCTTCCTTCCCCAGGGAATTCCGTCGTCAGCTCGGGCCAACCGAAGGGGAGCAACTCGTGGTCACGCGTGGCCCTGCTCAAACCCTGCGGTTGTATACCTTGCCTGAATACGAAAAGTTCATGGCGGACCTGGACTGCCGGTCCGACCGCCGTCAAGCTGACCTAGTTCGGAGAAGCCTTTGGCCCACGGTTGTGGAGCTGGATGGCCAGAACCGCATTTTACTTCCTAAGGTATTGCTGGAGTATGCTGGTCTTAAAGGAGAAGTCCTTTACGTACAAGCTAGCGGAAAAACTCTCGAACTATGGAATCCTGAACGCTATAATGCCAAGTATGGCTTAGAGTCTGAAGATGCTATTGCTGCATTCGATGCCGCGTTCTATGGTGAAAGCTTGACGGAGGGCGACAATGGCAATAAATAGCCTCCGCAAGAACGAATTACGTACAAATGAAATTTTGAACGGCCGCACTACGGCAGCTCATTCCGAAGCAGCCCTTGCTGGCGTTGAAAACGGTGTGTTCTATCACGATCCGGTGATGCTTGCGGAATGTCTTGAAGGCTTGAACATCAAGCCGAATGGCACTTATAGCGATTGCACTTTGGGCGGTGGCGGACATTCTTACGCCATTGCGAACAAATTAGATGAAAACGGAACGCTTCACGCATTTGACCGCGACGAAGAAGCCGTTGCCTTTGCTACCAGGCGCCTTGCCGGTGTGAAACCCGAGTTCATTGTGCATCCGGTTCGCTTTGGCGAACTGAAAAACGAAATTGCGCCGAATACTTTGGACGGCATTCTCTACGACTTGGGCATTAGCAGCCACCAGGTGGATGCTTCTGACCGCGGCTTTACTTTTGTGGGCGACAATCCGCTGGATTTGCGCATGGACCGCCGCGAAGGCGTTTCTGCTCAGGAATGGCTCAAGACTGTCGATGCCGATACGCTTGCTGCCGCACTCCGCAAGAATGCAGATATGGATCGCGGCTTTAAGCTTGCGACTCGCTTGATTGAAATGGCAGCCTCTAAGGGCGACCAAGAAATTTTGCCTTCTGACGTGAAGGCTGTGGTGGAATCGGTGTTCCCTGACAAGCGCCGCGAAGTGAATGGTCTTTTGGCTCGCGTGTTCCAGGCGATTCGTATGGAAGTGAACGGTGAACTTAAGGAAATCGAAGATAGCCTGCGCGCTGCCGTGGACTGCCTCAAGGTGGGTGGCCGCTTGGTGGTCATGAGCTACCATTCTGTGGAAGACCGTTGCGTCAAGGAAACTGCCGCTGAATTTGAAAAGGCATGCATTTGCCCCGAACACTTGCCTGTGTGCACGTGCGGCGGCAATCACCAGCGCCTTAAAAAGGTGAATCGCAAGCCGATTCTGCCTTCTAACGAAGAAATTGCAAAGAACAGCAGAGCTCGCTCTGCAAAGCTTAGGGTGTACGAACGGGTATGAGTGAATCTAGCAAGAAATCCCTGTTCAACTCTAACCGCACCATTGTGTGGGTGTTTATCTGCGCCGTGCTGGTTGCAGGGCTTTTGCTGATTTTGCCGCTCTATATGCAGAACCGTCTAACGAAGCTTTACTCGAAGTCTCATGAGCTTTCGTATTTGATTGGCCAGCTGCAGCGTGAAAGAACTTTGCAGGAACTTGAAATCAACAAGTTGTCTTCGCTTGAAAACTTGTCTGTGTTTGCAGACAGTGTTGGTCTTGATTTGAACGGCGTGCCGACTAAGGTGCGCGTAACGGGGGCTCCATGAATATTGTGAATATGGATGCCCTTTCGGTTGCGAAGATGATTGTGCTTGGCGCGATTGGCGTGCTGGCATGGCAGACCTTTAACATTCAGGTGCTGAACCGCGAAGTGTACCAGGCTGAAACCAAGAGCATGGTCACGCGTACCAAGAGCATTTATGCCGAACGCGGCGAAATTTTGGACCGTAACGGCGTGGTGTTCGCCAAGAACCTGCGCGATACCGGCAAGGCCGAAGACTACACCCGAATTTTCTTGCAGGGTAAGCTTGCTTCGCAGATTGTGGGCAAGGTCGGTTACGACGGCGAAGGCAGCATGGGCATGGAACGCATGTACGACTTGCGCCTGCGCGGTAACGAAGGATTCCGTGTGGGTATCAAGGATGCCACGGAACGCGAAATTCTGGGCCGTTCTGAAAATGTGGCTGAAGCAAAGCCGGGTAAGAATCTTGTGCTGACGATTGACCGCAATATGCAGGAAATCGTAGAAAAAGCGCTCAAGGACGGCGTGAACGAATTTAGTGCGGCAAGTGCATCGGCCGTGGTGGTGGACCCGTACACGGGTGAAATTTTGGCGATGGCTAGCTACCCGACCTTTGACCCGAACTCTAAAAAGCAGGGTGTGGGCAAGATGGCCAAAAACGATATTGTGGCCATGTCTTTTGAACCGGGTTCCACGTTCAAGGTGATTACGGCTGCCGCGGCTCTTGAAAACGGATCTGTTCCTGAAGATACTGTTTTTGCAAACGAAGGCAAGTGCTGGAGTTGGAGCGCACGTGCTGAACGTATTTGCGATACGCACATTTATGGTGATATGGACATGGCCGAAGGCATGGTGCAGTCGTCGAATATTGTGTTTGCTAAAGTGGCTGACAAGGTGGGCGCCGAAAAACTTTACCGCATGGCCCGCAATTTTGGCTTTGGCATGAAAACGTCTGAAAACCTGGCGGGTGAAGAAGCTGGCCGCTTGTACATGCCGTATGAACTTACGAGAGATGACCGTACCCTTAAAACGATGGGCTTTGGTCACGCAGTTTCTGTGACGCCGATTCAGATGGTGATGGCTTATGCCGCAATTGCAAACGGTGGCACTCTGATGGAGCCGATGATTGTGAAGGAATGGCGCGATTCCGACGGAAACCTGGTCGAAAAGAAGGAACCGGTAAAGGTGCGCCGCGTGATTTCGGAACGTACGGCTGCTTCGATCCGCAAGATGCTGAATCGCGTGGTGAACAGCGGTACGGCAAAGCGTGTTGCTAGCAAGAAGATTCCGGATGTGATTTTTGGCGGCAAGACGGGTACGGCTGAAAAGTATAACCAGGAAACCGGTAAGTATGACCGCGAACACCAAGTGGCTTCGTTTATTGGTCTTGCTCCGGTTGAAGATGTGCGCTATGTGTGCATGGTGCTGGTGGACGATCCGAACGCTGACAAACTTTACGGCCACACGGGTGGTGCTACGGCGGGCCCGATTTTCCGCCGCATTATGGAAGGCATTTATTACCACCCGAAGCTTTCGCCGGCATCGCATGACCTTGCCTTTGTGAAGGGTAAGTCGCCCTGCGAAGGTGATTATGTGGGCATGCTTGCTCAGACGGCAAAGTCGGTGGCCGCAAACAAAAAGTGCCCGGTGATTTTTGAAGGCGAAGGTTCTCGCGTGCTTGCAGTGCGCAGAGACTTGACCGATTCGATTGCTCTTGTGCTCAAGCTTGGCGATGTCGATGCTTCGACTATGCCTGACTTGAAAGGACTTACGTTGAAAGATGCTCTTGAAATTGCCGGAAACATTCGCATAAATGTGGAATATACCGGAATGGGCCGCGTTGTGTCCCAGACGCCGAAAGTCGGGGAAACGCTCCATAAAGGGCAGATTTGCAAGCTTACGCTTAAGGAGAGAGGCTAATGATTTCTGAAACGTTGATGCAGAAATTGAATGTGCAGGGCCTGTGCGACGACTCCCGCCGCGTAAAGGCAAAAGATTTATTCTTTTCGATGCCGGGCGACAAGTCCGATGAATTTGCGAGAAACGCCGTGGCATCGGGTGCAGTCGCCGTAGTGAGCGAAAATGTTGCTCCCGAAGGACTGACATCTAAGTGGATACAAGTTGCCGACGTGAAGGCTGCACGCCTTGAAGCGGCGAAGATTTTCTATAAGGACCCGTTTGCAAAGCTTAACGCTCATGCCGTAACGGGTACGAATGGTAAGACAACAAGTGCGTTCCTGATGGATGCAATGCTTTCGGCTGCTGGCCACAAGGTTGCTCTCCTTGGAACCATTAAAAATAAAATTGGCGAAACTTCGGTGCCCGCTACACTAACGACGCCGGGGCTATTGGATCTGTATGCCTTTGCCGCAAAAGCAGTCGAGGCTGGTTGTACGGACTTGGTGATGGAAGCGTCTTCGCATTCCTTGGACCAGGGCCGTATGGCAGGTGTGCTTTACAAGAGTGCCTTGTTCAGCAACCTGACTCAAGACCACCTCGATTACCATAAGACGATGGATGCCTACTTTGAGGCAAAGAAGCTTTTGTTTACGCGTTACCTTGCTGATGATGGTGTTGCCGTTATCAATATTGACGATGCGTACGGAAAGAAACTATACGATTCCCTAGCCGGGATAGAAGCGGACCGGAGGGTGGCTGTCTCGCGTCTAGGGGTCGTTGGTGCTTTAGTGAAGCCCGAAGGTGCCGTGAAGAATACCGAAGACGGTCTCAAGTTGTTGTTGCCTGCCATTAGCGCAGAACCGTTTGAAACTCCGTTGTGCGGCGACTTTAACGTAGACAACGTGATGCTGGTACTTGCTTGGGCAAAGGCAATCGGCCTTGCCGAATCTGCCATGCGCAAGGCTTTGGCAGAAGTCCGCGTTCCGGGCCGCTTTGAAAAGGTCTGGAACAAGAATGGCCGCCACGTGATTGTGGACTATGCTCACACGCCTGACGCCCTCGAACGCGTCCTTACGACCGCTCGTAGCCTCTGCCGAGGCCGCCTCGCGTGCGTGTTCGGCTGCGGCGGTGACCGCGACAAGACCAAGCGCCCGATTATGGGTGCAATCGCCGAACGCATTGCGGACAAGGCTTGGCTCACCTCTGACAATCCGCGTACCGAAAATCCGACCGACATCATTAACGATGTTCGCGCCGGCATGAAGACGGACAAGTTCAGCGTCGTCGAAAAGCGCGAAGAAGCGATTGCCAAGGCTTGCGCAGAACTTAAGGACGGCGACTGGCTCGTGATTGCGGGCAAGGGCCACGAAGACTACCAGATTGTGGGTAAGACAAAGCACCATTTTGATGACCGCGAAGAAGCGGTGAAGGCAATGGAAAATGTATAAGCTGGATTTGAAAATCAAGGAACTCTTGGAAATCCTCGAAACCTACTCGGTAGGCGTTGACAGCCGTACCAAGAATCGTAAGGTGAATCTTTGCATGGATTCCCGTGAACCTGCCAAAGGCGTGGTCTTTTGGCCGATCAAGGGCGCTCGTTTTGACGCCCACCAGTTTGTAACACAAATGGAAAAAAATGGAGCATTGATGAGTGTCGTGAATGCTGATGCCGAAGGCATTGAAAACTTCAAGATGTATGCGCCCGTCGACGATACGACGAAAGCGCTCCTCAAGCTCGCCAAGGGCTACCAGAAGAATTTCAAGGTAAAGAAGGTTGCCATTACGGGCAGCAACGGCAAGACAACCACCAAGGAAATGGTGAAGGCCGTTCTTTCGCAGAAGTACAATACGCACGCCACCGCTGGTAATTTCAATAACCACATTGGTGTGCCCATGACGTTGTTCCAGCTCAAGCACAGCCACGAAGCGGCCGTGATTGAAATGGGTACAAGTGGCCCGGATGAAATCCGCCCGCTTTCTATGGCGGTGGAACCCGATGTGGCCGTGATTACCAATATTGGCGCTTCTCACTTGGAACGCCTTAAGGATTTGGACGGCGTGTTTGCCGAAAAGAAGACGATTGTTGCTGGCCTCAAGAAGAACGGCGTGCTCATTGTGAATGCAGACGATCCGCGTCTTTGCAAGTGTCGTAGCAATACCAGCTACAAGGTGATTACCTTCGGCGTGAAGCGCGGCATCATCAAGCCTGAAAAGCTCGAATGGAGCGAAGACAACTGCGCCACCTTCTTTGTGGACCGCACCAAGTTCACGCTGAACGTGCCGGGCATTCATAACCTGTATAACGCTCTCGCCGCTATTGCTGTGGGCCAGCAGTTCAGAGTTCCGAAGGCTGAAATCGCAAAGGCTCTCGCAAACTTCCGTTCGACCAACATGCGCATGGAAATCAAGAATGCGAACGGCTTCAAGATTGTGTCGGACTGCTACAATGCAAACCCGTCTTCGACCAAGATGGCTTTGCAGACCATTGGCAACATGAAGGTGAACCGCCGCATTGCCATTTTGGGCGATATGCTGGAACTTGGCGCTCAGACCGACGCCCTGCATTTGGAAATGGGCGCCATGGTGCCTGAAATGAATTTTGACATGCTCCTGACCGTAGGCGAAAAGGCAAAGCTTTATGTGAAGGGCGCAAAGTCCAAGGGCATGAAGGCTGCTCACCACTTTGCATCTGTTCAGGAACTGATTGACACCCTCACCGAAATCGTGGCAGAAGGCGACGTGCTCTTGATCAAGGGTAGCCGCGGCATGCATATGGAACAGGTGGTCGATGCCATGCTTAAACTCACGAAGGTCAAAGCTTAATTTAGGACTCACGAAGGAATGGAAAACACAGTTGCAAATACCGGCATGAACAAGCTACTCTTGGTAGTAGTGTTGCTGCTGATTTGTTTGGGCGTGCCTATTGTCTATACGGCATCGGCCCATTTTGCTGTGTCCCATGGGCTCCCGGCAGAATACTACCTGCAAAAGCATTTGATGAAGGCAGTGCTTGGCTTGGTTTTGATGCTTGGTCTTGCTCGTTTCTTGGATTACGGTCATTGGATTTGGCTTGGTCGCATTGCGTTCTTGGTGGGCGTGATTCTTACGATTGCAGCGCTTGTGTCGGGACACGGCGTCAAGGGTGCAAACCGCTGGATTATGGGTATTCAGCCGTCTGAAATCATGAAACTCGGAATGCTCATTTGTATTTGCGGAAAGCTTTCTCAGGCGGGAGACAACATCAAGAGTGTTGCATGTACGCTTGTCCAGCCGGGAATCTTCTTTGGCATTACGGCGCTTTTGCTGATTTTGCAGCCGAACTACTCGATGCTTTTGATGCTTTCGGTGACTGTGATTTGCGTGTTGCTCACTGCAGGCGTGAATTACAAGTATTTGGCAATTACGATTGCCTCTGCGATTCCGCCGGGAATTATCATGTTGCTCAAGACAGGACATTCCAGCAAGCGTCTCCAGGCGTTTACGGCTGCCGAAGGCGAAATGGTCGCTTCGAACTGGCAGGGTGAACATGCGTTGCTTGCTTTGGGTAATGGAGGGTTCTCTGGCACGGGATTCGGTCTTGGTGTGCAAAAATTGGGCTACTTGCCCGAAGTGCACAAAGACGTGATTTATGCGGTGGCAGGCGAAGAATTTGGATTCATGGGAACGTTCTTCTTGCTTGCTTTGTATGCGCTTCTTTTTGCGCAGGGTTTCAAGATTGCTCGTCAGTCTTCGACCCGTTTCGGAAAGTATTTGGCGGTGGCGCTTACGTTCTCGCTTTTCTTCAACTTTTTGGTTCACGTCTGCGTTTGCGTGGGACTTTTCCCCACAACGGGCCAACCTCTCCCGTTCATAAGCTTCGGCGGAACCAATTTAATTTACAGCTGTGTGGCAGTGGGTATTCTTTTGAACATTTCCAGACCCAATACAGGCAAAATGATCAAGGAACCGTATATGAGCGGCGCCTCGCTCGAAAGCAGTGCCTACAGAAACTATGAATATTCAAGGAGTGGCGTATGAAAAAGTTCCTTTTCGTATGTGGCGGTACCGGTGGCCATATTTTCCCGGCCGTAGCCATTGCAAATAGTCTTAAGAAGATGGGCGTGACCGATATTACTTTTGCCGGCCGTAAAGATTCTATGGAAGAACGTTTGGTTGCAAAAGACTGGCCGTACGAATACATTTCTGCGGTTCCTCTGCATCGTGGTCCGTTCCTTAAGAACTTGGCGCTGCCCTTTAACCTTTCTAAGGCCCTTGTTCGCGCCAAGAGCGTGATTAAGAAAGTCAAGCCCGATGTCGTTGTGGCAACCGGTGGCTATGTATCGCTCCCGATTGTGCTTGCCGCAGGCACTGCCGGCATTCCGGTTTACTTGCAAGAACAGAATGCTGTGGCCGGCGTTGCCAACAAGGTGGGCGCCCGCTACGCAAAGACCGTGTTTGTAACCTCCGAAGAAGCAGCCAAGTTCTTCCCGGTAGAAAAGTGCATGATTTTTGGTAACCCGGTTCGTGAATTGCCGGTGGGTGATTCCTTGCCGCGTCCGGCTGAATTTGCTCCGGGCAAAAAAGCTGTGTTTATTGTCGGTGGCTCTCAGGGCGCTGTGGGTATCAACAACAAGATTGAAGAAAGCATTCAGAAGATTGCCGCCCGCGACGATGTGTCTGTCGTTTGGCAGGTGGGCGTGAAGAATGTGGAAACCATTAGCTCTCGCGTGGGCGAAGTCAAGAATGTGGCGATTCGCGGTTTCTTGGATGGCATTTATTCTTACATGAAGCATGCCGACTTGATTATCAGCCGCGCCGGTGCTTCTGCCCTCGCTGAAATTTTGGCCTTCGGTAAGCCTTCGATTCTCTTGCCGTTCCCGCATGCTACTGCTAACCACCAGGAACACAATGCCCGCGTGGTGGAACATGCTGGCGCTGCCCTTGTGGAACTTGATGCCGAAGAAAATCACTTGTGGGAAAAGGTGGAACAGCTCTTGGCTGATGAACCCCGCCTGAATTCGATGGCCCTTGCTGCCAAAAAGCTTGGAATGCCCGATGCAGCCGACCAGATTGCTCGTGTTATCCTGTCTAAGGAGAATGATTAATGCAGATTAATGATTGTAAGCGTGTCCGTAAGCTTCATTTTGTAGGTATCGGTGGCGCCGGAATGTCCGGCATTGCCGAAGTGCTCCACGATAACGGTTTCGTGGTGAGCGGCTCTGATACCGGTGAAAGCCAGGTGATTGATTACCTGAAGGGCCTTGGCATTAAGGTGTTTTCGAAGCATGAAGCATCGAATGTCGAAGATACGGACTTGGTGGTTTATTCTTCTGCAGTTCCGCACGACAATCCTGAACTTGTTGAAGCACGCAACCGCCGTATTCCGGTGATTCGCCGCGCCGAAATGCTTGGCGAACTCATGCGTATGAAGTACACACTTTCGATCGCTGGTACTCACGGCAAGACGACCACGACTTCTATCGTGGGCCAGATTTGGGAAGAAGCTGGCCTTGACCCGACCATTATCGTGGGCGGTGTCGTTAAGGGTAAAGGCTCGGGCGCTAAGGTCGGTAAGGGTGACTACCTGATTGCCGAAAGTGACGAATTTGACCGCAGCTTCCTTTCGATGATGCCGTCTTCTGCAATCATCACCAACATTGACGCTGACCACTTGGATACTTACGAAAACATCGAAGACATCAAGGATGCCTTCGTGCAGTTTGCCAACAAGATTCCGTTCTACGGCCAGGTGATTGTTTGCCTCGACGATCCGAACGTGCAGCAGATTCTTGCTCGCCTGAAAAAGCCGGTGATCACTTACGGCTTTACTCGTCAGGCTAAGTACCGCGTGGATAATCTGCGTTTTGAAAAGGGCTATCCGATCTTTGAAATTTTGAACGATGGCGAAAGCTTGGGCGAATTCAAGCTCCAGATTCCGGGCCGTCACAACGTGCTGAATGCAACTGCCGCTGTTGCGCTCGCGATTGAAGAAGGCATCTCTGCCGATATCGCACGCAAGGCCTGCGCCGAATTCGAAGGCGTCAAGCGTCGCTTCGAATTCATCGGCGAAAAGAATGACGTCCTGGTCTTTGATGACTACGCTCACCATCCGACTGAAGCGACTGCCACCTTGCTTGGCTTCCGCGACGCATTCCCGGATCGCCGCATTATCGTGGCCTTCCAGCCGCACCTGTTTACGCGTACCCGCGACCAGCACGATGCCTTTGGCGGTGCGTTTGCGAACTGCGATGTGCTCTTGGTGACTGACATCTACGCTTCCCGTGAAAAGCCGATTGAAGGCGTGACGGGTGCACTTGTGTCTAACAGCGCCTCTGACCGCGGCCACCGTGATTCCCGCTTTGTGGGCGACCAGATGAACTTGCTGCCGATTCTCAAGAAGGAATTGCAGCCGGGCGATGTGGTGGTGCTCATGGGCGCCGGAAACATCTGGAAGCTGGGCGAAAGAATTTTGAAGGAATGCCTGTAAGGTTGAAAGAATTAAGGAATTAGAATTGACTGGAACTAAAACGACATTCTTGGGACGCCGCATAGGCACCAATGAACGATTGCGCAAACAGGAGCGCGTCCGCAAATTAAAGAGCGGCGTGTCTTCGGTATGGCATTGGTTCAAGCGTCGTGGCTGGATTTTCACCATTATCCTGGTGGTTCTTGCCGTTCTCGCCATTCACAATCGTTTCTATCTGCAGCATTTCAACCCGCTGGAACTGCGCCACTTGCAGTATGTGGAAATCGAAGGCAACCGCATGCTTTCTTGGGAAGACGTAATGCAGGGTGCCCAGGTCGAAACGGGAATGCTTATGTCGGAACTGAACGCCGATTCTGTCGAAGCGTCTCTCATGCAACTTCCGATGATTTTGTCGGCGAAGGTCGAAAAGAAATTCCCGTCGTCGCTGTACATCAAGCTGCACGAAACGTCGCCGGTGCTTACGGTGCTTTCGGAAGGTCGCGCAACGATTTATTCCGAAAAGGGCTATCCGCTTCCGTTCTCGGTGGCAACGGCAATGAGGCTCCCGGTAATGGATGTGACGGCAATGGAACATGTGAAATCGGTAACTCAGTTCTTGGTTGAAATGCGTAGTTACGATGCAGAACTTTATAATCGTGTGTCGCAGGTGAGCTGGTCTTCTGCAGACGATTGCATGAAGGTCTATTTCAGAGATGTCGGCTTTACCGCTCTCTTTAAGGACTTGAAATCGAATAAAGATCAGTTTACGCTGTACAAGTCGCTTGAAAACGGGTTTGCAAAGGATTTGCTTTGCGCAGGTGAAGTCGATATGCGCTATTCGGGCTTTGCCTATGTAAGAAATTATGATAAGAGGTGCGTCAATGGATGACAATAAACAGGACAAAAGAAAAGACGAATACATCTTTGGCCTTGACATTGGTGAATCGAAGATAAACCTGTTCGTGGGTGTTTCCGAAGGCGAAAACGTTCGCGTTGTGGAATGCGGCGATTTTCCGCTCAAGAACGCAGACGAGTTCGATTCTGTGGTGGAAACATTGCAGCAGGCTGTCCAAGTCATTGAAAATACGACTCGCGTCGATGTGCACGATGTCTACGTGGGCATTGCTGGCAAGCATGTGCGTTCCTTGGTGACTCAGGGAATCGTGACGCTCCCCATGGGCGAAGTTCGTGAAGAAGACATTGACAACGTGACAAAGCAGGCGAGCACCTTGCCTGCCTCTGCCGGCGAAATCATCCATATCTTCCCGGGCGAATACAACCTGGACGACGAACCGCATATCCGCAATCCGAAGGGCCGCTCGGGCCGTCGCTTGGGCGTCGATGTCCAAGTGGTCGCTGTAAAGCCGACCGCCTTGCAGAACTTGGCCAAGTGTGTGAACCGCGCAGGCCTAAATGTGGCTGGCTTTGTGCTTGAACCTTTGGCTGCTGCAAGTGCAGTGCTCACTAACGACGAACGTGAACTCGGTGTCGCTCTGGTAGACATTGGCGCAGGTTCTGCGGACATTGCCGTGTTCGTGAACGAATCCGTTCGTTTCACCTTCTCTTACGAATATGCCGGCAACTCGATCACAAGCGATATCAGCCGTTGCCTGAATGTGCCTATCGCACTTTCCAAGGCCGAAGAAATCAAGAAGAAGTTCGGCACTTGCGTTATTAGCAACTTGATTGAAGACGAAACTTTCCCGGTGCCTGCTGTGGGCAACCGTGGCGATGTATCTTGCTCTCGCAAGCTCCTTGCCGAAATTATCACAGCCCGTGTGGGTGAAATTTTCTCGATGCTCAACGAACAGCTTAAGGCACACCAGCTCGATACCATTATCAATGGCGGTATCGTTTTGACTGGGGGCTGTTGCGCACTGGATGGCATCGAAGATGTCGCCTGCAAGGTATTCGGAAAGCCTGTTCGTATTGGCCGCCCCAAGGGAATGAGCGGCATTCAGGAAGCCTACCAAAATCCATCTTATGCAACGGGTATCGGCCTCCTTTACTATGCGAACAAGCAACACCGTGAAAAGAAAAATCGTGAAACCGGAACCCAGATTGCCGTTTCTATGAAGAAGGGCTTCCAGCGTTTCATCGAAATCATCAGGACTTATTTATAACAAACACCAACACTCAACATCAGGGAGATAAAACACATGAGTGAAATCGATAACTTCAACTTCGAGGTAAAGTCTCGCGTAATGGGCGAGGAACCATCTTTCAACAACGCCAAGGTCAAGGTGTTCGGCGTCGGCGGTGCCGGCGGCAATACCGTGAACCGCATGAAGCGTATGAACATTGATGGTGTGGAATACTATTCCATCAATACCGACGCAATGGCTCTTGACTTGAGCCTTGCCGACCACAAGATTCTGATTGGCGAAAAGACCACCAGAAACTTGGGCGCCGGTATGGACCCCGAAATCGGCCGCAAGGCTGCAGAAGAAAACTTGGATGATATCAAGGACGCTATGAAGGGCGCTGATATGGTATTCGTGACCGCCGGTATGGGCGGTGGTACGGGTACGGGGGCTGCTCCGGTGGTAGCAAACATTGCCCGCGAACTCGGCATCCTCACGGTTGCCGTGGTCACCAAACCGTTCCGCTTCGAAGGTAACGCTCGTTCTTCTATCGCACAGGAAGGTATCAACGCCCTCCGTGCTGCTGTCGACACTATCATCGTTGTCGAAAACAAGAAGCTTTTGACCCTCCTCCAGGCCTCCAACCAAAAGGCCACTATGGATGAAGCCTTCAAGATGGCTGACGAAATCCTCGGTAACGCAGTGCAGAGCATTTGCGGCATCATGTTCCGTCACGGCCTTGTGCACGTTGACTTTGCTGATATCCGTAAGGTCATGCTTAAGGGTGGCTCGGCTCTCATGGGTACGGGTTACGCTCAGGGCGAAAACCGCGGTATCATGGCTGCCGATATGGCTCTTGCCTCTCCGCTTCTCGAAGACATCAACATCGAAGGCGCTTCGGGCGTGCTCGTGAACGTTGCCCACGGCGAAAACTACTCCTTGCTCGAACATAGCGATGCTATGGATCACATCTACGAAAAGGTTGGCGAAGAAGGTAACCCGAACATCATCATCGGCGATATCACTGACCCGGCTCTCGGCGACAAGGTTTGCATCACTATCATTGCTACTGGTTGCGGTGGCACGGCTGTGAATCAGCCCAAGCCCAGCACCGCTGGCTTCGGTTTCGGTAACTTCACTGTTCCGCAGCAGACCGCTCCGGCTTCTGCTCCGGTTCAGCAGGCTCCTGCCGCTCCGGCTGGCATCCAGCAGGCAACGCCGCGTCCGACTGGTTTCAACGTGTTCGATTTCCAGACTGTCAAGACCGACTCTCAGGAAATGTTTACTCGTCCGCAGTACACTCCGACCCAGCAGGCTCCTGAAGCAATGACTTCTTCTATCCCGTCTCTGACTGAAACGTCTGTGATGCGTTCTGTGAATGCCGCTATGTTCAGCTCTCCGGAATTCAACGCAACGGCTCCGGCCGAAGAAGAAGTGGTGTCTCAGGGCTCCGAAACTTCTGAAATGTCTGCTGTTGCTGAAGAAGATCGCATGAACGGTGGTGTTCCCGCTTACGAATCTCAGTCTGCTCAGTACGACATGCCTGCTTACGCTCGCAACGTTGCCAATGGCGCTACCGTGACTATGGAACGCCCGGCTGCAACGCGTCAGCAAGAAGTTGAACCTGAACCGGTTGCTGCTCCGTCTGCAATCGACTTCAGCCTTCCTGCTTACCTGCGTAACAGAATGAACACAAACAACTTCTAATGAGTCTTGCTGAAAGAATCAGCAAGGTCTGTTCCGCGGCGAAAGCCCCGGTGGGTTTTGCTGAATTCCCCAAGAATTAAACACACACACAACGAGTGCGCGGGTGCGCACTCACCACAACACAAAAGGGTTACCCGGGACTCCCTGCCTGGGTAATCCTTAGTGTTTTTTTTAAATTTTTTATAAATTTATTCTATGCGAATTCGTACTCTTTTGTTGACTATTGGCTGTTTGGTTGCGTTGGCTTTTGCTGAGTCTTCGGATTCTGTGGCGTACAAGGGCTATTTCCAGATTGGTACGGATTTTAACTTCGGGTTTAACGGAGGTCCGACGGACCCGACGTTTGCTGTTGACACTGCTGAACGTTACGGAAATAATTGGCGTGGGCTTCGCATTCCGCTAGAAAACGGCCGCAGTTACGAAGAACATATCGAGCCATTCTTTAAACTCAGTTTCCGCGCGGGCTACAAAGATTTTCATTTCTTGATGGAAGCGCCGCTTCGCAAAGATATCGAAGCCTGGTACGACAGTAAACTCAAGACGAACTTTACTTACAAACCGAGTGAACTCGATATTGGCGTTCCTATTAACGCTTACGCCTTGTGGAATAACCCGGTGGGTTATGTGCAGTTGGGCCGTTTTGCTCCTGACTTGAAAGTTTCTCCGAACGATCTTGCTTTGGGCGGAACTCCTTATCACGATGGTTTGCATTGGCGATTCAAGGCGAGCATTTTCCGCTATGACTTCTTGCTCAGCTCTTTGAACGCTTGGCTCTTTGACGATGTGATTAATCCTGAAACCGGTTGCCCGCCCGAAGGTTCTGAAGCTGCCGCGCAAAAATGCCCTCAGCCGGGTAAACAGGCGAGTAACCAGCGCAATCGTATTTACGACGATAACGTAAAGAATCTCGTGTACCACCGCATTGGTGTTGAAACATCGCATTTCTGGGCCTACGTGATTGAAGAAAGCATGGTGGGCGGCAAGGAACTAGAATTCCGTTCCATGAATCCGTTCATGTTCCTGCACAACAATTTTGCGGGTGGTTACACCAAGGCGGTCACGACGCTTGAACTCGGTCTTACGCCGATTCGCGGAGCCAGATTCTACGGCCAGATTAACATGGAAGACATCAACAGCCCCGTGGGCGAAGATGACGACAAGGGAACTAATCGCAGCATGATGAGTTTTATGGCGGGCTACTACCAGGAAATTCCGACGCTGCGTTACGGTACATTCTCTTGGCGTTTCGACGTGGTTCGCACGGACCCGTTGCATAACAACGGACGCCTCCCGCTGCTGGAATATTCTAGCCGCCGTCTTTACCGCAGCAACTATCGTGAACAAGACGATTCCGATTACGCTGATATGTACTTTGTGGATTATCCGATTGGTTACCGTCGCGGTTCCGACGCTTTGGACATGTGGCTCGACCTCGGCTGGAAATGGGGAAGGCATAACCTGAAACTGACGCTCGCCTGGTTGCAACAGGGCGACAAGGAACTTTACACCGACTACGATGTCGCCATTCTAGAAGAAAAGGCTCCGTCGGGCGTGAAGGAATCGCAGACCTTGGTTGATGCGCTCTACTCGCTGCAATACAACAGCTGGTTTGGCATTTACCTAGGCGGCGGATTCCGCAAGTATGACAACTTGGCTCACGACAAGAGCGAAGATGGCGTTGATGGCTGGATTCGTTCCGGCATCAAGATGACCTTCAATCCGGTCGATAAAAAGTTTTAAGCTATGGATAATCTTTGAGAAGGAGAAGAAACGATGACCTTGAAAAAATTTGCACCATTCCTTGCCGCCATGTTCCTTGTGGCGTGCGAAGACGAAGGCAGTTCTTCTGCACCTGTAGTCGATGACGGTACTGTTGTAGAATCCTCAAGCAGTAGTGAGAAAAATCTTTCCAGCAGTGAAAAGTCCGATGTGAAATCTTCGAGTAGTGATGCGTCTGAAGAAAAGCCTTCTAGCAGTGAAGATCAGTCTTCGAGCAGCGAGGCGGTGGATTCATCTTCGAGCGAAGCCCCTGAACAGTCTTCGTCTAGTGCAATCACAGAAGAATCTTCTAGCAGTGCAGACATGGTACCGAAGAAAATTGCGAATATAGAGGTCCGCACAGTCCAATATGTATTTAACGAAATGGATTTTGTGCGCTTGACTGTTGCTAATAATGAAGAACGTGATTTGGATAGCCTTTCGCTTAGATTTTACTTTACGGCAAAACCCGAAGAAGTTGAAAAATGCGCGACCTTGGTAGACGAAGATCTTTGCCAGATGTTTGATGCTGAAGGTATGAGTTCGCCATGTGAAAATGAACGCGAAATACGTGACTTGATGCGTCGCTCTCTTCCGGTTCGTGTCGCTCAGCTTTATGATTCTGTTGCGAAAACGTATGCTTATTACTTTGACATCTCTTTGGGCTCGACTACGTTCAAGCCGAAAACTAAAATGTCGATAGATCTTGGTTTTTCAAAGGGCTTGTCAAACGACAATTACCATAGCTGCGAAACGATGCGCGCATCTGCGACGAAACGCTTTAGCAAGGAATCGGGTGACTGGTCCTGGATGCCGCATGCATTGGCTGATGGTGCCTATTACGAAGGAATGCCTCTCGAAAACAAAGATTATGGTGATGCAGGCGAAGAAATCCCGATTAATCCCTATGTATTCGTTTTCAGAAATGAATTGAAAGAGGGATTCTTGTGGGGTTATAGTCCTATCGACAGTATCATTGGTTTATAATTCCTATATTATTCCTGTAAACCAAGGAGCATAATTTATGGCAGAAATCGGTACACCTCTAAGTTCTAGTGCAACCAAGGTTCTCTTTTGCGGGGCCGGCGAACTGGGTAAAGAAGTTATCATCGAAATGATGCGTCTCGGCGTCGAAGTCATTGCCGTAGACCGTTATGCCAATGCTCCTGGCATGCAGGTGGCTCACCGCAGCCACGTGATTAACATGCTCGACGGTGCCGAACTCCGCCGCGTGATTGAGCTTGAAAAGCCGGACTACATCGTTCCCGAAGTCGAAGCCATTGCGACCGACACGCTCGTGGAAATGGAAAAGGAAGGCTACAACGTCATTCCGACGGCCAAGGCTACCAAGCTTACCATGAACCGCGAAGGTATCCGCCGTCTGGCCGCCGAAGAACTCGGCATCAAGACGAGTCCGTATCGCTTCGCCGACAATTTTGAAGACTTCAAGGCCGCTGTCAAGGAAATCGGCATTCCGTGCGTGATCAAGCCGGTGATGAGTTCCTCGGGCCATGGTCAGAGTGTCATTAAGACCGAAGCCGACATTCAGAAGTCTTGGGATATTTCTCAGCACGAAGGCCGCACGGGACACGCTAGCCGTGTGATTGTGGAAGGCTTTGTGCCGTTCGATTACGAAATTACTTTGCTCACGGTTCGCCATGTGGCGGGCACGAGCTTCCTGGAACCGATCGGTCACCACCAGGTGGGTGGCGACTATCAGGAATCTTGGCAGCCGCAGCCGATGAAGCCGGAACTGCTGGAACAGGCCAAGGTGATTGCAAAGAAGGTCACCGATGCTCTCGGCGGTCGTGGTATTTTTGGCGTAGAACTCTTTGTGTGCAAGGATGAAGTCCTGTTCAGCGAAGTGTCTCCGCGCCCGCACGATACCGGCATGGTGACTCTCATCAGCCAGGACCTTTCCGAATTTGCGCTGCATGCTCGCGCCATTCTCGGTCTCCCGATTCCAAACATTGCTTTCCACGGCCCGAGTGCCTCGAAGGCCATCGTGGTCGACGGCAATTCCGATCACGTGAAGTTTGGCGGCTTGGAAGAGGTGCTTGCAGAACCTGACACCGCGCTCCGCCTGTTCGGCAAGCCCGAACTCAAGGGCCACCGCCGCCTGGGCGTGCTGCTTGCTCGCCGTAATACGGTGGAAGAAGCCAAGGCGCAAGTCATGGCCATGCGCGAAAAAGTCAAAGTGACTTTGTAGTTTTTGTCCTTGCTTGGGGCAATACCCCGAGCAAACCGTTACATCTGTTTGGTGCATTGAGAAGGGGATTCTATGAAAAAAATCCTGTTTCTCAGTTTAACGTCTATGGCGTTTGCGGCCACAGCCGTTGTTACGCCGTCGGTTCCTACGCTTGATTCCGACGGGTGTTACGCCATTTCAACCCCCGAAGAACTTTTCGGCTTTGCTGATATCGTGAACGCATCTGACACTCACGACGAATGCGGCAAGCTTACGAAGGATATTTTCGTTAATAAATTCGTCAGTTGGGGCGGGATGTTGCAGGTGGACGGCGATTCGGTTCTGTGGATTCCGATTAAACGTTTTAGCGGTGTGTTCGATGGACAAGATCATACCATTTCTGGACTGATGCATTATCAAATGACCGATTCTTCGGATATCGGATTGTTCGCTGAACTACGTGGCGATGTAAGTGATGGTAAGGATTCAAAAAAGTCCGCTGTCGTAAAAAACTTAAGGCTGGACGAGTCTTTTTTTATAGGAACCTATGGCTGTGCCGGTGCCATTGCCGGAAAAGCCGAATCAGCTGAAATTTTGAATAGCAGCACTTATAACATAGTGCATGTGGAATCTCTAAAAAATGCTGGAGGCTTGATTGGTTGCGCAAGTGATGTTAAAATAAGCGCATCGTCTGGTAACTCCTATGTATATACGTCGAATCGAGATTCCGTAGGCGCTGCTGCTGGTGGATTGGTAGGGTATAGCAACGGCTCTCTTTCTATCGTGAATTCATATAATGGCGGTACTACTAGTGGCAAAGTTACTGGTGATATGGTTGGAAATTCAATCGGAAAATTGAGTATCGTCAATTCGATTAATGCACATGCGATTTCGGGAACTTCTTCTGTAACCCCGGTCCGTTTTTTGGGACAATATAATGAAGCTGAAACTCACATTGAAAACTGCTTTTATTATGGCGACCGTGAGCATGAGGCTAATGCATTTGCCTCCCTTGCCCAAAAAGACGATCTCAATAAAGGCGTGATTGCAATGCTTCTGCACGAGTACAATAAAGATGGCGTAGATGGCTCTGTATGGGGACAAAGTTTTGGTATAGCCAATATGTCTTTCCCGGACTTGGAAGGCGAAATGTCGATGCTTTATTCTGATTCGAATTATGATATTTATACATTGGTGTCTAAGGCCCCTGCTCTTGTAGACGGTTGCTACCAGATTGGTTCGGCAGAAGAACTTTATGGATTCGCGTTTATCGCCAATAGGGAATCGTATAAAAAAGTTCCTGTTTGTGGCAAGTTGACGAAGGATATCGTTGTAAATAAGGATATTATCAAAAACGATACTTTAAATGGAAACCGGTTCGGGCGTATTCCGTGGATTGGTATCAAAAACTTTGACGGAACTTTCGATGGTGCAGGCCATACGATATCGGGACTTTATTTTGATAACAGCTTCCGTGAACTTTATACGGGATTATTCAACTCGGTTTTAGGGAACGATAGTCTTCGCGAAGTGAAAATTGAAAACCTCGGTATCGAAGATGCTTATTTCGTGAGCGAACAGGCGGCAGGTGCCTTTGTTGGAATTGTCGATGTAGATAATAAGGCAACGTTGTCTATCAAAAATTGCCATTCTTCATCGTATACAAATTCGTGGGCATCGGGTGGCCTTGTTGGATTACATAATGGGGGAAATCTCGCTATAGAACAGTCTTATGCAACGGGCCGAATTGATGGTGGTGCCAGTGGCGGCTTAGTTGGCAATGCGTTTGAAAATTTTAAAGTGATCAATTCCTATAGCGTTGTTAATCTTCAAAACGAAAGCAGTGGCCTCTTGATTGCAAATTTTGGCGATAAATCCAAAGGTTCTGTTCTCAATTCTTATGGTCTCGATTTGGCTGCGAAGAAAATGTCGCGAGATGTTTATCCGTTAATCGGCCGCGTCGATGACAATTCATCGGTCGAATACGTTAATGCTTTCTCTGAGAAAACAGAAACTGCAGAAAACTTCTCGAATGGAACGGTTGCCGTAAAGCTTCATTACTTTAATGCCGACGGCGTGAATGGTGAAGTGTGGGGACAGAATGTCGGTGTCGATAGCTACCCGGTCTTTAGCACAACGATTCCGGATAGCACCGGAAAGATGTCGGTTGCAACGACTTTGAAAACGTCTCCGGTTGTGGTCCGCAGTACAAATCGCATGATTGAAATTTCTGGCATGCAGGCGGGCGAGTCCTACGTCCTCTTGGATATGCAGGGAAGGCTCTTGCAGCGCGGTTACGCAAGTAGTACAAGCGTGAGTCTGAATGTCGTGCGCTCTGGTCGCTACTTGATCCGGGTCGCGGATCAAGTGAAAGCGGTGACAATACGGTAAGTGAAAACTAGAGAATCTTTCCGAGCGCAATAATCGCGGCCGTGCGTGCACGCAAGCGCGTATTGCCCAAATTCAGCAAGTGGACCTTCCCGTTCTGGAAGGTCTTTATTGCTTCTATCTCGCGCGGCGAGAATCCGCCTTCAGGCCCGACAAGCAGGGTGACTGGCGTATCGCTTTCGCTGGCGTTTAAATTCAGCTGGCGTTCGCCATCAATGTCGCAGAGAATTAAGTCGCCCTTGTAGGATTCGAGCCACTTGTCGAATTCAACGGGGCCTTCGATTGCGGTCATCCAGGCTTTCTTGGATTGCTTCAGACTCACGAGGCTCTTGAGCTCGGCGCGGCGCACCGTCTTCTTCAAGTCGGAATTCTTGGGTTCCTGCGAAAAGTCCGTGCGCAAGAAGATGATTTTGTCGATTTCAGTCTGCGCCGCATGGAATACGACTTCTTCCAAGGCGTCGTCCTTGAGGCATGCAATTCCGAGCGACACCTTGGGCCGCGGGCGTTCTGCTTCAATCACGTTGTCCACCCGAACCACGCAGGCTTTTGCGTCGGCCACTTCGATGACTGCGTCAGCGAAGTGCCCCACGCCATCGGACAGCTGTAATACATCGCCTACGCACGCCCTGCACACGCGCACCGCGTGCGTACTCTCGTTTTCGTCAAGGGTAATCGTGCCGACCGTAATCAGCGGGCAATAAAAGCGACTGTCAGGAGTTTTCATACCACCAAAGATAGAATCTTTTGCTATTTTGAGAAGCATGCCGAAGCGCACACCTATAAAAGCTGTTGTATTTGACCTCGACGGAACCTTGTACCTGAGTGGCCGCCCCTATCCGAAGGCGGTTAAGACGGTTTGCCGTGTGGCTAAACAAGTGCCTGTCTACTATTTGAGCAATAATACCAGCAAGTCGCCGGTCTTCTACGAAAACCGCCTCAAGGTCATGGGCCTTCCGCTGGCCGACGATGCCATTATCTCGGCTTTGTACCTTTCGCTTGATGCAATTCACGAAGAAGGCATCAAGAATGTGTTCTTCTTTGCAAACCCCGAAGTCACGGAATGGTTTGCCGCGCAAGACCCGACGCTAAACCTGCGCCCGGATGTTGCCGACACGGAACTCGTGCTGATTGCTTACCATAACAGCTTTGACTACCGCGAACTTTGCGAACTATCGTTCCGCGTGCAGCGCAAGATTCCGTTCTGGGTCACGCATACTGACTTTGTTTGCCCCGATGCAAACGGCCCCGTGCCCGATATCGGAAGCTTCATGGCGCTCCTCAAGACCGCTTACGGCGTAGAACCTGAACGCAGTTTCGGCAAGCCGAATCCGGCCATGCTCTCGGGCCTTCTCAAAAAGTACAAGCCCGAAGAGATTCTGTTCGTGGGCGATCGACTGTATACAGACTTTGAACTCGCCAAGCGCAGCGGCTGCCGGTTCGTGCTCCCGCTTTGTGGCGAAACTAAACAGCAAGATTTGGACAAGCTGACCGTGAAACCCGAATTTGTGGTCGATATGGTCAGCGATATCGACTTTGAATCCTTTTTCAAAGGCGAAATTTGATTTTAGAAACGGAGAAAATATGATTAAAAAAATTGCATTTGCCCTTTTGCCGGCTGTAGCGCTGGTTGCGTGTGGCGACGATTCCTCTTCGGGAATTTTCAGTATGGATAAATCCTTCGAGATGGTTCTCGAAAAGGCAAAGTATTCATACGACGACGATGATTCGACGTTCAATCGAATTGAACCGGTTTGCAAAGAAGGTACGCTCCACAATTTGGTGGGCCCCGATGATGCAAAGGAATGGGACACGCTCACTTACAAGGTCCATGAACATAAGGGCGTTATCACGGTAAAGAATGGCCCCGGTGACCCGGTCAACTATAATGTCGAAGACGGCTCGTTCCCGAACGGTTTCTGGGCTGATCCGGATAACGATTCTAAAAAGATTCAGGGTGGTTTCCGCCTGACCAAAAAGAAAATGATGAACCGAGTGATCCGTTATGAAGGTAGCTGCTTCATGAAGGATTACTATTCTCAGTTCCGCAAGAATCTTCCGGTTCTTCAGAATATGAATGACAAGCTGAGATCGTTCTATAAGGACTTCTTGCCGGAAGACACTAAATTCGACGACGAACAGATGCTTTTGGACATTAGCGCCTTGAATTGCGAAGAACTTGCGCTGTTCGATGCCCTGCTGGTTCTTAAGTTGGAAGACTTTACGGAATCTTCGGGCAACATCAAGGTTACGTTCAAAAAGAGAACCTGCGATGTCGGCTTCAAGATTCGTTATGCTTACGAACAAGAAGATTGCGCTGCCGCATTCGAAGACTATAAGAATGACGACCATGCCGCTTCCAAGTTCGACTTTAAGGATTACTTCTTCGATCTTGCCTATACCGGTACCGACGACGAATTCTGCCTGACGTACTTGAAGGTGGATCTCCAGAAAGAAATGGGAATCTCGCCGACAAAATCGGTTAAGACGGCTGACTTTGCCCGCGGCATCGTGAACTTGATGATTGGCGGTTTGAAGTAATAACTTCGCCCTCAAAAGTGTAAAAAAGAAAGTCGCCTGTAAGGGCGACTTTCTTTTTGGAGGAAGTTGAAAGATCTTAGCGGAGGTCGGCTACGCAACGCACGTAGAGTCCCTTGGAGAGGCTTTCGTCGGTGCGGTTGATGCTGTGGGCCACACTGCGGAATTCCCAGGAACGTGCGGTGTTCTTTTTGACCTTGGAGGCAGACCAGTAGTGACCGGTGCTGCTGCTTTCGCAGTATCCGTCCCAGTCCTTGCAGCCGCCCTTACCCAGGTTGTTCCAGTCGAGCTTGGACTGGTCCTTCTGATAATCGCGCCATTCGCCGTCATCGGGCAGGTGCCAACCATTGGGGCATGCCTTGGTGGCTTCTTTATGGCTGTAGAAACGTCCGAACTTTTTGCAGTTGCCTTCTTCTTCGAGCAGGCACTGCTTGGGGGTCGAAAGGCTAAAGGCGAGGTTGTTCTTCATCCATGCCTTGTCGCCCTTGATTTCAATCTTGTAAGTCTTGCCGTCGCGAGCGTCGGTGAGCGTGTTGCCATCTTTAGAGATGTTCTTGCTCTGGAGCGCGAGTGCAAAGAGTTCTTCTTCGCTCAAGTTCTGTTCGGGTTGTTCAATCTTGGCAGCCTTGCTCTTGTGAACCAGGTTCGTCTTCTTGGGAGAGACCTTCGTCATCTTATGCATACCTATCTTCTTGGAACCTGCGGCAAAGCTTGTTGCGCAGCAAAGTGCCATAATAGCGGTTGCAGTGACCAGACGATTGAAGTTGATACCAAACATTTCACACACTCCTGAGGCGTTTTGTTTTGCCAACGCTTTGAATATATACAGGAGTTTTTGAAAAGGTATCTTATAAATTTGTTTCAAAAGCGGAGTGTGACGCCGGCAACATTTGGGCCTACCCACACTGAAAATTTTTCGTTACGAACACGGTGCATTTCCAGAATTCCGAGGCTTACACCCGTGCCGACAAGGGCTCCGACGACCACATCTGTAACGTAATGTTTACCTGCGGCGATGCGGAGCACGCTTTCGAGGGTGGCAAGCGAGTAAGCGGATGCTCGCATAATTCCTTTGTATGGGGAGTTCGGGTAGGTTGTCCTGAACCATTGGTCGGTGATGGTGGCGACTGTAAAGGCGGCGGTGGCATGCCCCGAAAAGAACGAACCGTTGGCTTCGGCTTTGGCTTTTTCGGCTTTTTCCTTGCCTTCGCCACTTTCGGCGTACATGTAGGGGCGTGGCCAAATTTCGAGCGAGCGTAAGGTAAGGTTGAGCCCGTTTCCGATAGCAATCGCTTGCGCAAACATCAGGGAAAATGTGGCGAATTCGGCTCCGTTGGAACTTCCGTCATGCCAGGCGATACCCCCGACCACAAGGGGGGCGACTGCCAAAATGCTCCCGATATCGCTTGCCTTGTCTGCATTTTCGCTGTAACGGCCGGCTAGGGGCTTGTCCCAGGGCAAAAGAACGTCTTGGTCCTTTAGGTTGTCGGGCGTTTCCATGCGGTAATAAAGAACGGTGCCAAAGCTGATTATGCCTATGGATGACAGGGTAAGCGGCACGTCGGTTGCAAGGTTTATCTTGTATTCTGGGCGCTCTTCGGCCTGTACCAAGCCGATTAGGCATAAACCCGCTACAATCAATGACCTTTTGAAAATTCGCATACAGCCCCTAAGCTAAAAAAATTATATTGCTTTATACTAAACGAATGGAGCTTTTGTGGCAGATTCTTTAAATACTCGCGAACCGATTGTACCCAGCATGGACCTTTTCGGAGCCATTTCCGACGAAATGCGCCTCAAAATCTTGTTGCTTCTGGACCAGGCGGAATTCACCGTCAACGAAATCAAGGATATTCTGGATATCCACCAGAGTAACGCGAGCCGCCACTTGGCAAAGCTTTCTGCCTGCAACTTGCTCAAGGACCGCCGCGACGGCATCAAGGCATATTACCGCCTGAGCGAAGAATTGTACCTGAGCACTCGCATGCTTTCGATGATTCGCGATGCCTACGAAGAACTCCCGGACAAGGACATTCTCAAGTGCCGTGCTGCCCAGGTGCTCGAAGACCGCACCGACAAGACCAAGGGCCAAATCCACAAGCTCGACCAGGCGGGTGGTAGCCTTAAGGCGCAAATTAGCCTGTTCGGCCGCCTCATGTACCCGTTCGAAAATGCGGTCGATGTGGGCTGTGGCGAAGGCGGCGACCTCACGCTCATGCTCTGCAACTGCTGCAAGCGAGTGACTGCTCTTGACTGCGACCCGAAAATCATTAGTGGGCTCCAGAAGATTTTAAAGCAAAAAAATATCCAGAACGTGACGCCCAAGGTGGCTGACATGGTCAGCACGGGCCTGCCCGACAACTTTGCCGACCTCGTGCTCATGAGCCAGGTGCTTCACCACGCCAAGGACCCGCGCCTTGCCCTCAAGGAGGCTGTCCGTATCCTCAAGCGCGGCGGTACGCTTGCCCTGCTTGACTTGGCACAGCACAAGGAAGAATCCTTCCGTACTACGCACGGTCACATTTGGCTTGGCTTTGACCGCAGTCAGCTCGAATTCTTTGTCAAGGAATTCAACTGCGAAGTCGTTTCTAGCGAAATCATCCCGAGCGAAAACGAAGTCGACAAGAAACTGCCCGTCATCTGCATGATTCTGAAAAAGAAATAGTTTTTTCTATTGCGTATTGAGCGAAAATTGTATATCTTTTAGGAAAGAGCTTTTTATAGGAGAATATCATGGGAAAGATCATCAAGTATGTTGCCATTGCTGCCGCATGTATCATCTCGGCTTTTGGTGTGTATTGCCTTATTAAGTATTCTTCTGCCGACGACAAGCTCGAAAACCAGTCGGAAGATTAATCTTACGTTTCTTTTTGTAAATGAATCGGCTATGCAATATAGCCGGTTTTGTTGTTTGTACTGACAACTGTCTACTTCCTACTGTCTACTTTAACTAAATTAACTGCATGAATTTCCTAAACAAGAAGCCCGTTTTCTTTGTGGCGCTTTCCGCCATTTTCCTTGGAATCTTGCTGATCGTGTTCCGCGATTTCGCCTTCGACCCGAACCAGCTCATGCTCAACAGCGACCAGCTGAACGGTATCGGTAGCCGCATTCTGCGTGCCGAAAGTGCCGTGCTCACGGAATGGGACGATTCCCGCCTGGGCGGCGTGCCTACGATCGACGCCTTGTTCGCCGACGCTTACCATCCGCTGGTATGGGTGCAGTTCCTGATGGACCCGGCCCGTGCCGTGGGTTTCAAGTTTATCCTCACGCTGTGGGTGGCCTTCATGAGTGCCATGCTCCTTGCCTGGAACCTGACGGGGAACCGTTGGTGGGCGGGTCTGCTCGGCATGCTTTACGCTTTCTCGCCGGAATATTTCACCTACATTTACGGCGGCCACGATGGCAAGATGATGGTCTTTGCGATTACTCCGCTTGCACTGCTTGCCATTCGCAAGATTGTGCGTACGGGTAGCATTCCTTACATGATTGTGCTTGCACTCTCGGTGGCCTGGATGATTCTCGGTTCACACCTGCAGCTCACATACTTGTTCCTGTGGGGTGCCGGCCTTTATACCCTTTACGAAGTAGCCTTCCATTGCGATGCTTTAAAGACTCGCGGTAAGCGTCTTGGCCTTGCAGCGGTGGGTCTTGGCTTTGGCCTTGCGCTTTCTTGTTTCCAGATTGTGCCGCCTTACATGTACACCACGACGCAGTCGGTGCGCGGCGACGATAGCCATACCAATTACGGTCACGCAGTCAGCTGGTCCTTGCACCAAGAAGAAATGGCCCAGATTCTGTTGCCGGGCTTTGTGGGCGTAGACGTTTATGAACAGAACGAAAAGACGGGTGACCTCGAAGGTTCCTCTTTCGTGAGTTTCTCGATGGATGAATACCGCAAGCTGCAGGGTAACTCTCCGTTCTACTGGGGCCACAATGCATTCAAGCTCGATCATAACAATGCGGGCGCCTTGCTGACCTTCCTCGGATTCCTTTGCCTGTTCTTGCCGGGCAAGCGTCGCTATGCGGCGTTCTGGGGCCTGGGTGCTGTCGTTGCCTTGAGCTACGGCATGGGTGACCATTCTCCGCTGTTCAAACTGTGGTACAATGTGCTTCCTGGCGTCAAGAACTTCCGTGCTCCGGGGATGGCCTTATTCTGGCTGCCGCTGTTGCTGGTGATGATGGCGGGCCCGGTTTTGAAGGCTTTGAGTGCCGAAGGCAAGACTCCTGAAGAAGCTGCCGAAGCAGAAGATAATCGTCGCGCTCTGTTGCATGGTACTGCTATGTATGGTGTGCTCTTGGTGCTTGCTTTGATCGCCCGCTTTGCCTGGACGACCTTTATTGGCCCTGTTGGCTTGGTGGTTATGATTCTTTATGCAGCCCTCTGCCTTGGCGTGATGAGCCTTGATGATCAGAAGAAAAAGCTCACAGTTGCAAACTTGACTGAAGCTTTCCAGAAGGGACTCCCGGCAACTCCGCGTGCTTTGCAGGCATGCATCTTTATCGGCTTTGCCTACCTCGGCGTGATGCTCATGAGCGGTCAGAAGCTTTTGGAAGACCCGATTACGGCTCCGTACTTTAAGCCGCTTAACGAAATTGTGATGAGTGCAACCGCTGGCAAGGTTATCCCCAGTTTTGTGCTGGTGCTGGTGATTATCGCTGTGACGCTCTTTGTGTTCAAGTGGAAGGCTCCGATTGCTCAGAAAGCGGGCGTGCTTGCGCTTGCTGCAGGCTTTGAACTCTTTGTGATTGATGGCGCCTTCATTCAGAATGTTCCTGCAAACGAATACTTGCAGCCGAGCAACGCTGTGGTTGCCGCCATCAAGGCTCCGTACAAGGCAGATTCCTTGAATACGCCGCGCGTGCTTTCGCTGTCTCGTAACAAGGCTTTGAGCGGTAACGCTTTTCCGCAGTATCATTTGCGCAATGCCGACGGTATTCACGATAACGAACTCGCTAGCTACCGCGCTTTCCGCGGCGGTCAGCAGGATGCGAACTACTTGATGAATATCAATGACCCGACGGCGGTGCACCCGTTCCTTGACTTGATGAATGTTGGCGCGATTATTTTCGATAGCCGCCAGGGTACGACTTACATGCCGATTCCGACAGCGATGGGCGAGGCCTACCTCTACGGCGAAGCCGTCGTGATGGATGATTCCGCTGCGATCAAGACGCTTCAGACGCAGGCTGCCATTCGTGAACCGAAGGCTGCTGAACCCGTTGTTGACTCCGCCGCGGCTCCAGCTGACAGCGCTGTGGCTGCAAAACCGGCTGCTCCTGAATTCGGAGACGAACCGGGCAAGTTCTTCTACCGCGAAAAAGTTATTTTGTCTGAAACGCCGGAATTCGACGGCAAGGGCAGTGTGGCTGCCAAGGGCCCGATTCAGGGCTCTGCAAAGCTTGTCGCAAGTCCCAAGATGGATACGCAGGTGTTCAATGTGACTGCTGACCGCGAAGGCTTCATGGTTGTCGCAGGCAACTATCACCCGTACTGGAAGGCTTATGTGAACGGCAAGGAAGCTAAGGTCTACAAGGCCTTTGGAACTTTGCGTGCCGTGCAGATTCCGGCTGGCAATTCCGAAGTCCGCATGGAATACCGCAGCGCCCCGTTCCACAAGACTGTTTGGGTGAGCTTGGTTGCCGCTGTGCTGCTGATTGCCCTCGGTGCATTCGCTGTCGTGCGTAGTTGCAAGCAGTAATTCACGAAGAAAAATTCGAATTAAAATTTTAAAGGACTGTTGTGAAACAGTCCTTTTTGCTATCCCTAGTGATTAGCCGACGCGTTCGCCCTTGTTGTTTGTTCCGGGGGGCGCCTTTACGAAGTAGATGACGCACGGAACGACAATGCATGCTATGCAGCAGGCGCTCAGGAATGTGTCAAAGCCCGAGCTTTCGGTAAGCGATGCGGGCAGGAGCAGAATGCTGATCAGTTTCAGCGCTACGGCGACAAGAAGGCCAACGATAATTCGTGCAATGATTTTACTCATACCAAGAATGTAGTATTTCTTTGGGCCAAAGGGAATGTTTTTGCTGTAAAATTTGCTAAATTGAACGCATGAATATCCGTATTTCTGCGATTGCATTGGCATGTTTGGTGGGTCTATCGTTCAGTGCTGACCCGCGAATGGAACAAGGTGCCCGTTTCGAGGCAAAAGGCGATTTTGAAATGGCGCTCGGTGAATACCGCGCTGTTCTTGCCGAAAATCCGAGAGATGCTGCTGCCTACTTCGCTGCTGCGCAAGTTCGCATGAAAATGAAGGATTACAGTGGGGCGCTTGCTAACTACCGCCTTGCTTATAAGTTTGAACCGACGATGAGTGCCGCCTACGAAGGTGCCGCCAAGGTTTATGAAGCTCTTGGTCAAAAGGCGAAGGCTGATGCCGAACGCGCCAAGGACCCGAAGAACAATCCGATTGTAGAAGAAACAGTTCAAGAAGTGGCGGCCCCTGCTGAAGCTCCCGCTGCAGCACCTGCTAAGGCTGAACCTGCTCCGGAACCAGTCAAGGTTGCCGAACCCAAGCCGGAACCGAAACCGGTTGAAGTGGCAAAGCCTGTTGAAAAGCCGGCAGAAGTGGCTAAGTCGGAACCTGCTAATGTGGCCGACGCCTCTTCGAATGACCCGTTTGAAAAGGGCAAGGCTCTTTATGCCGAAGGCAAGTATAAAGAAGCTGCTCCCATGTGGCGCGAAGTTTTGCGCAAGCAACCAGGACACGCTGGTGCGTATTTCTATGCTGGCCTTACCCGTTTCCAACTCGGCGAATTGGACAAAGCTGAATTCAACTTGAAGAAGGGCCTTGAATACAAGGAAGAAGGCAACGACGCCAACTACATTCTTTCCTTGATTGCACAGAAGAACAAAAAGCCTGAACAGGAACTCAAGTTCTTGGCTGCCTACATGAAGAAGGCTGCTCCCAGCGCCAAGTATCGCGCTGCTGCCGAAGCTCGTATTGCTGAAATCAAGGCTGAAAAAGAAGCGAAGAATCAGCCTGCTGCTGTGGCAGCTCCGGCTACCGAAACGGTGGCAAAGGCCGAAGTGAAGGCTGCTGAACCCGCTCCGGTAAAGACTGTGGAAGAAGCTCCGGTTGCACAACCGAAGGTGGCCGACATTGCAGATGCTCCGTCTGGTGCTCCGACTCTTGCCAATGCAAACTTGCTCTACAGCGCTGGAAGCATTGAGTCTGCTGTCAAGATGTACAAGGCTTTGCTTGAAACCGAACAGCAACCCGAAGAACGCTACTTTACCATGTTGCAGTTGGGCAATGCTTACCGCGAACTTCGTGACTTCCACAGTGCAGTGGTGCGTTACCGCGAAGTGGTGCAGCAGTTCCCGGATTCTGACTGGGCTGCCGAAGCCGAACGCGCACTCGAAGATGCCGTGTGGCTCGAAAAGCACGCTTCCGAGCTCCCTCGCAGAACTAGATAAGACCGTTCGGCTCTATTGCAAATACAAGAGTGTAGCTTCGCCTCACTCTCGCCTCCACGATTCGTTAATACGAATCGCTTGAGGCTCACGGTTAGACCTTCTGGCTCTAGTTCATTCTTTTAGTTTTCTAAACGCTTGCAATCCCGGTTGCAAGCGTTCTTTTTTGCCTGCTATATTTTTTTTTGCTTTGCGAAAAGCTGTCTTGAAAGTATATTTAAGAGACAAGTGTTGGGTGAGGATTGGATATGAAAAATCTTTTTGTTATATCAAGCATTGTGGTGTTGTCGACCTCTTTGGTCATGGCGGATCCGCCCGCTAATTTTAGCGGTTGGGAAAAGGTTTTCGAAGATAATTTCGACGGCACCAGCCTCGACAAGAAAAAGTGGAACCCCACGTACAACTGGGGCCCGACGCATAACCACCGCGCCTATTGTGCCGAAGAGAATGTGATTGTCTCTGACGGTACACTCAAACTTAAAGGCGAAAAGAAAGTTCACCCGAATGCCAACGGAAAAAAGGCGAAGTTCAACAACAAAGAAATTCCTGTCGATTACACGAGTGGAGCTATCGATACCAAGGGAAAATTCGAAGTCAAGTACGGCTACATCGAAGGCCGCTTCAAGGCGCCTTCGCAAAAGGGAACCTGGCCTGCGTTCTGGACGTTGCAAGACGGCTGGCCTCCTGAAATCGACATCTTGGAAATTCCGGCATCGCGCAAACAGCACCATTATTATTTGCATTACACTGACCCGAGCTGGTACAGCAGTCATGGTTCAGCGTGGGATCACGAAGCATCCTTCGGTGGTCACAAAGATGACGACGTGGATCGTTCTGCAGGATTCCACAACTATGGTGTGGAATGGGACGAGGGCACACTCAGCTTTTACTTTGATGACAAGCGGTTCGCAAGTTACAATCGCCCGACCGAAATCAAGCAGCTCGCAGCACAGTACATTATCGTGAACCTGGCTATTGGTGGCTGGGCAGGCGATGACATTGATATTACAACTGACAAGCCTGCTTACTTTGAAGCAGATTGGGTGCGTGTGTGGCAAGCCAAACCCGCAAAGCCCGATACCGTGCGCATTATGTCGATGAACTTCGGTACGTGCATGGTCAGAACTGCTGAAGACAAACTTGAACTTGGCGACTGTAAGGGCGACAATGCTGTTGTCACAATCACGCCGCTTTCTTCAACAACTTACCGCTTCAACTTTGGCGACTTGTCCATTGACACTCCGAACGAATCGACTGATGCCGGCATTACGATGGGACTGTATAAGTGGAATGCTGGCGGACACCAGAAGGTCGTGATGGAAAAACAGTCCGGCTATGAAGGCTCCGTGGTGCGCATGAAAATGCAGCACAGCAACATGTACCTGCGTGCGACCACAGATGGTGAACGCGTGGTGCAGAGTTGGGCCGATGACTGGGAATGGAATCAGGTGTGGCGCTTGCTTGGCAAGGATGATGAAATTCCGACAAAGGATACGAATAAAACAGCGCTCGGCAATTTTGCAAGTGCATACGGAACTTCGGTCCATTATGCAGGCAATCATTTGTTTGTGGAACTCGGAAGCAATTTTGTGGGTGGTGCCAATGTGCGAATCCTTGATTTGCAAGGTCGCGAAGTCATGCGCAAATATGCGGACCATTCGGCGGTTCTCGATATAAAATCGCTTGCTCCGGGAATGTACCACGTGGTGGTGCAAAATAAAGACCGCACGGATATCCGGCGGTTCAAGAAATAAAATTACTTTTCAAAATGGAATACATGGCGGTTGTAGTTCGAAGTTAGCAGGTATTGCTTTTCGCGCTGCACCGTCATAAACATATTCACGAAATACATTCGAAGGCCTGTTACGGATTGTTCGAGATCCGTGAGGTTCATAATTTTTCCATCGTCTTTAATGACAACAAAGAAGTCGTCTTTTTTCATTTTGATGGAAACTTCCAAGAAAACCTTTTTTCCTTTGTTGCTTTCGAAAATGGTCATTCCAAGTTCTTCGATAAGCAGCATGGCCTTGAGCTTGCTTTTGTTGCTTACGGAACGGTGGTCCAAGAGCTTGCCAAAGTTGTCAAGGTAGTGAATCAGGTTCTTGGGGGTAAGGTCGATATCGTGTGTGTACCAGTAGTTTTCTTTGGAGAAATGCTCTAGGAGCAGCGGGAAGTGTTCCTTGCCGTAGAAAAGTAATTGGCAAGTAGCTCCTGCGCCGAGTGCTAAAAAGGGAGCGATTCCAAAGCCTAACCATACATATTCATGCCCGGTAAAGGTGTTCATGGCAATGACGCTAATCAAGGGGCATGCGAATGAAACAAGGAAAATGAACAGGAATGAAAGAAAGGGCTTTTCGTGAACGTGGAATGCCGCGTAGATTTTGACTATTGCGAGAGGCAAAATTCCGATGCCGCAGGCACGGATAGCGAATGCGGCTTCTATAGCGGTCTCTTCGGTTTCGAAACTGAAAATCTTTGTGAGTAAAGGTGCGAAAAAGAGAAGGAATGACGTGGTAAGCAGACTCAGCTTGAAAATAGTCCAATTAACAAAGCGCATGGTCTGCACGATGCCTTTGTTGTTTTCTTCGCCGCGGTAAATGTTGATGAGCGGCTCGGCGGCCATCCAGACGCCATTGAATATGACGCTCAATTCTATGATTTCGTATACGATAGAAAGAATGGAGAACTTGGTGCTGCCAATGTGGCTTGCAAAATACAAGTTCATCACGCCGGCAAATAAGGCGAAGAATAAAAATTCGCAAGCTTCGGCCATGCTAAAGCGAATGACCGAGGCGATGTCGCGCATGTTAAAATGCCAAATGAATCGTAGCGAATTATGCTTTCTTGCAAAGTGCGTACTGAGAACAGATGTACTGAGAATGACTGAAATGACGGTGCCGAGCGCGATGCCGGACATTCCCCAATAATGACAGCATATACAAGATAAAATGACGTTCCCTAATAGCAGTGCCGCGTACGAAGCGTTGCATGTTTTGGTGTCGCCGTCCACATACACCATTTCTTGTAGGGTGTTGTTGAGCGGAATCAAGAAGGCGAGCCCCAAGAACCATCCGTAAAATTCATTCACGAATTGCATTTGCTCGGGTTCGACATTCATGTAGCTAAACAGGAAATGCTTGCCTATGGCAAAAGCGATGACCATTAAAATGCCGATACCAACCGAAAGAATAATGCTCTGCCCAAAGAATCGGTCCGCCTTATTCTTGTTCATGCGCCCCAGTTCAATGGAGTAGCAAACGAGGCTTCCGACCATGACGATCGAACTGGCGAATAGAATGACCGAAAAGAGAGGCGTAAAGAACGAAATGGCGGCAAGCGCGTTTTCGCCCAGCATTCGGGCGGCAACGATTTTATCGATAAAGATGTTTATGAATTCTGCACAAACAGAAAGCGATGCTGTTAGAAGCATGGACTTGAATCGTCTACCGCAAAATGTCTGGTTAATGCGCATAACGAATTCAATATAACAAGTTTTTCGAGGCTATACTACCTGCACCAGGAGTCCCTTTAGGTATTGGCCTTCGGGGAATGCCGTGTTCACGGGGTGGTCTGCGGGTTGGCCGAAGCGTTCAATGATTTGAACGCGCCGTCTCGCATCGGCGGCGGCATCCGCGATAATCTTCTGGAATAAGTCCATTTCCATGAGTCCCGAGCAGCTAAACGTCGCGAGCATGCCGCCTTCGGCCAAAAGCTTCATGGCGAGCAAGTTGATGTCCTTGTAGCCGCGGGCTCCCTTCTGCAGGTTGTCCTTGCTTTCTACGAACTTGGGCGGGTCCAGCACGATGAGGTCGAAGGTCTCGGCCTTGTCGCGGCACTTGCGCAGGTACTGGAACACGTCGGCTTCCACATGGGTGGCGTGGGCGGTGCTGAGCTTGTTGCGCATGATGCCTTCCTTGGCGAGCTTGAGAGCGTCCTTGGAAACATCCACCTGATAAACTTTTTCGCAACCGCCGCGGAGAGCGTAAAGCCCGAAGCCGCCGGTATAGCAGAAACAGTTCAGAACTTTCTTGCCCTTGGAAATTTCACCAATGCGGCGTCGGGCGTCGCGCTGGTCCAGATAGTAACCGGTCTTGTGGCCATTCTTCACGTCAATGGGGAAGAGAATTCCGTTTTCGTTGATGATGACAGGTTCATCGGGCACTTCGCCGTAGACGCAACCGGTGCGCAGCTGCAGGCCTTCTTTTTTGCGCACGTCAGAATCGCAGCGTTCGTAGATGCCGCGGCAGTGCGTCTTTTCGGCGAGCAGTTCATAAATGTCTTTGCGGTGGACTTCAGCGCCGGCGGCCAAGATTTCCACGGAATAAATGTCGGCGTATTTGTCGATAATGCAGCCTGGAATGCCGTCGTTCTCGGCGTTAATCAGGCGGAAGGCTGATTCTTTGTTTTCGATGTCGAAGCCGCGGCTCTTGCGGGCGGCAATGGCGCGGTCCAGCAAGTCGCTAAAGAATTCGCGGTCAATGTTTGCCTTTTCGCCGAACGTCCAGAAGCGCCCGCGGATCTGGGACTTGGGCGAGTACGCCGCAAGACCCAGAAAATCGCTCTTGTAGCTGTAAACTTCAACGGTGTCGCCAAGTTCCGGGTCGCCGATAACTTCGTCAACGGCTCCGCTAAAAATCCAGGGATGATAACGCAGTGCGGACTTTTCGCGTCCGGCTTTCAAGGTAATTGCTTTCATGAGGGTAAATATAGTAACCTGCGGAGTGCTCCTCTCGTCTATTATTCTATCTTTGGCGCCAAGATGTTTGAAAGCGTGTTTGACAAATACCCCTTCTTTAGAGCCGTGCCTTGCGTGCTCTGCATGGCGATCATCTTTAAATTGTCTTCGCTCACGACGGAACAGCTTGAAGACTTCCCGCACATTTGGGATAAGTTGGCTCACTTTTGCGAATACGCAACGCTTGCCGGTTGCTATGCCATGCTTTGGACTCGTAACGAGTGGTCCAAACGCCAGTGGCTGCGTGTGCTGGTAGTAGGAATACTTGCGCTTGCTTATGGTTGCACCGATGAATATCACCAGAGCTTTGTCGAAGGCCGAGACAGCAGTGTGCTCGACTTGGTGGCTGACTTAACCGGTGGCCTGATGGGCGGTGTTATTTACGCAGTCGTTACGCGAATCTTGAATCGCTTTGATCCGGTGCCGGAAAAGCAACCCGTCGCAGAAGACTAAAATTCTCCGAGCAGAATAATTTCGCGTTTCAACTCAATCCCGAATTTTTCGGCGACTTTCTGCTGTACGAATTCGCTTAATTGCTTGATATCGCTTGCGGTAGCGCCGCCTGCGTTCACGATAAAGTTTGCGTGTATGGTGCTGACCTCGGCTCCGCCGATGCGGTAACCCTTGAGGCCCGCTTGTTCAATGTAATAGCCCGGCGCGATCTGAGTGGGGGTGTCGGCGGCTCCGGCGGAAAGGCGTTTGAAGGTGGAGCCTGCGTTCGGCATGTTGAGCGGTTGGCTTGCCTTGCGCTTGGCCATGCATTCGGCGAGTTCCGCTTCGAGGTCAGCGACAGTCTTGCCTTCTGCACTTGCAACGGGCAGCTGGAAGGTTGCCGAGAGGATGATGGCCTTGTTCTTCTGGAAGATACTTTGTCTATACCCGAAGGCGCAGTCGTCGTTAGAAAATTCGTGTATGTTTCCGTCGCTGTCAAGAGCGGTGACTTGCGTGCAGCAGGTTTTGATTTCTTGGCCATAGGCGCCAGCGTTCATGTAGATTGCACCGCCCAAAGTTCCCGGAATTCCGGCGAGCTTGTGGATGCCTGCAAAACCCTGCTTGAGTACACTACGGGCGAACCTGCCGAGTGGGGTGGCCGCTCCGACCTTGAATGCCCCGTTTCCTAAATCTTCGATGGCAGAAAATTCTCCGGCCAGCGTGATGACAACGCCTTCAAAACCCTTGTCCGAGACAAGCAGATTCGTTCCGTTCCCTAAAATAAAGGAGGGAAGACCTTTTTCGCGGGTCATTTCCAGCGCATTTTGAAGGTCTTGTATGGTTTCCGTCTTCACGTAATAGCGTGCGGACCCACCCACTTTAAAGGAGGTGTGCTTGCTCATCAATTCGTTTTCGAGAATCTGCATATTGTAAATATAGCTTTGCCAAGAAAAATTGTATATTACCTCGCGATGACTAACGAGGAACTGAAACAATTTAAGTCGGCGATTTCGATTACCGCCGTCGCGCAGAGCCTGGGGGTAGATGTATCCCATGGCAAGTGCCGTTGTTTTTTTCCGCAGCGCCACACGCATGGTGATCGTACGCCGTCGGTTTCAATTTCTGAAGAACGCGGAACGTTCCGTTGCTGGGTTTGCGACGATGTTCGCGGTGACGTGATTTCGTTGGTGCAAATTGTAAAGGACTGCAGTTTTGTCGAAGCGCTCGGTTGGCTTATGGCGCAATACCCGTTCTTGGTGCCGCCCTCTGCTCGCAAAGAAATGGAACGCCTGACCGAACGTGCACAGATGGCGCAAGGACATGCACCGGTGAATGCACGACCGATGCCCGAAATAGTTCGTCCAGAGGAACCCGAAGAACCGCCCCTTGTTTCTGAAGATGACCGCAAGAAAATCATTCTTTCGTTCCTCAAACGTCTAAGCCCTGTCGATAACACGCCTGCTGGCAAGTGGCTCGCACGCCGCCGCATATACAAGCCCGTGTGGGACAAGATGCTTTTGCGCACCATCAGCAATTACGAAGAGGTGAACAACAGCCTTAAGGCGGACTTTGGCGAAGAGGTGCTGAAGTACGTGGGTCTCTTTAACGACAAAGGGCATTTGCGTTACTACAAGCACCCGTTGATTTTTCCGTATCTGGACCCGCAGCGCAGAGCGTTCTATTTCCAATCGCGCGCCATCGATAACACGGTTGTGCCCAAGGAACTCAACTTGCGCGGCACGGTGCCGTACCCGTACAATATGGTGGCGTTGGACCAAAAGCCGGGCTGGGTTTATTTGTGTGAAGGTGTGGTCGACACGCTTACATTTTTAGGACAAAAGATTAATGCAGTCGGAATTCCTGGCGTTCGCAGCTTCAAAGTGGAGTGGTTGAATCTTTTTAGAAACAAAAATGTGGTACTTTGTCTGGATCATGATGAAGCGGGCCGCTCTGGTATGGAATATATCGGAAACTTGTTCACACAAGCGGGCATTCATAATGTAATTTTAGGCGAAGGTATGGAAAACTTGCCCACGGCCATGAAGGAAGGTGAAGACATCAATGATTGGTTCGGAGGAAAGAAGTAATGGATAAAGTGAAGTTGTATTTTGGTAAGGTCAAGGACTTTTTTAAGTGGTTTGTAGGAACCAAGTTTGCGAAGGTAGCTGGGTTTATACTCAAGTGGCTTTACCGAACGATCAATTTCATTATCCGCCAGGCATTGCTGATTCTGATTATCTATTCCGCCATTTTCTCGGTGGCTGCTTCTTACGCCTTGTACCGCGCCTTTATTTACGGCTACGATATTTACGATGGGGTGGCGCAGCTTAAAGATGCCCAGCCCGAAATGAGCAAGTACATGGAGGCTCTGCGCGATTCGAACCCGAATATCGAAATCAAGCACACCTATGTACCGCTCGATTCTATTAGCCCGTATCTGCGCAAGGCTGTTATTGCAAGCGAAGACGCCGGATTCTATTTCCACCCGGGCTTTGACATTCGTGCCATTGCAGAAGCCTTGGATGCAAACCAGATAGCAGGGAAGACCAAGTTCGGAGGCTCTACGATTACGCAGCAACTTGCGAAGAACCTGTTCTTGAGCGGCGAGCGTTCCTTCAGCCGCAAGTTCAAGGAACTCGCATACGCCTTGTTGATGGAGCATGAACTCGGCAAGGACCGCATTCTGGAACTGTACTTGAATTACGCCCAGTGGGGCAAAGATATTTTCGGCTGCCAAGAAGCCTGCCGCACCTATTACAAGAAGAGTTGCGCCAAGTTGAGTGTAGACCAGGCAATCAACTTGGCTGCCATGCTCGCAAGCCCGGGCAAACACCACCCGCACATGCGCGAAAGCCAGTTCATGGCCAAACGCCGCGCCGTGATTTACCAGAACATGTTCCCCAAAAAGGACAGCGTGCTGGTGGATTCGCTCCGCCAGCTGATGGCTCCGATTCCCAAGGACAGCGCTGGAAAGGGCGCCAAGGCATCGGAAAAATCTATAGAAAAGGGCTCGGCTAAAAACCTGGACAAAAAGCCCGAGAAGGCTTCCGCAAAGTCCCACGCAAAGAGTGATTCGAAATCAACGGTAAAGAATTCAGCGAATAAAAAACAGTAAAAATTCTCTCTTCTCTCGTCTCTCGTCTCTTGTCTATTTCTATATTTGACTTGTCTAAAATTTTCTTAAAGGACGCTAAAAATGGCTAAGAAAGAATCCAAGAAGAAGGTTGTCCTCGCTTATAGCGGTGGACTCTCATCATCCCCTGGCTCAAGGAAAACTACGACTGCGAAGTGATCGCTTTCGCTGCCGACCTCGGTCAGAACGACTTCCCGGACGCTAAGGCCCTCGAAGACAAGGCTCTCAAGACTGGCGCTTCCAAGTGCTACGTTCTTGACCTCAAGAAGGAATTCCTTGAAGACTACGTTTGGCCGACCGTTCGCGCCGGTGCCTCCTGGGTACTTCTTTCGCCCGTCCGCTCATCGCCAAGTATCAGGTGAAGATTGCTGAAAAGGAAGGCGCCTACGCTGTTGCTCACGGTGCTACCGGTAAGGGTAACGACCAGGTCCGTTTCGAACTGACCTACGCCGCTCTCAACCCGAAGCTCGAAATCATCGCTCCGTGGAAGGACCCGAAGTGGACGTTCCATAGCCGCGAAGACGCTATCGACTACGCTGCCGCTCACAAGATTCCGCTGAACGGCATCAGCAAGAAGAAGATTTACTCCGAAGACGGTAACCTGCTCACGAAGGTGGCGTTCTGGAATTCCCGGAACAGGAACACAAGTACGAATTCCTCAAGCACACCAACACGTATGAAAAGGCCCCGAACAAGGCTGACCACGTGACGATTACCTTCGATAAGGGTAATCCGGTGGCTATCGACGGCAAGAAGATGGGCGCTGTCGAACTCCTCGAATACCTGAACAAGATTGGCGGCAAGAACGCTTGCGGTCTCTTGGACATCGTCGAAAACCGCCTCGTTGGCCTCAAGAGCCGCGGCGTGTACGAAACTCCGGGTGGCACGCTCCTGTACAAGGCTCACGAATGCCTGCAGCAGCTCGTGCTCGACAAGGAAACTTTGTTCGAAGCCCAGAAGATGTCTATGACCTATGCCAACCTCGTGTACAATGGCCAGTGGTTCACTCCGCTCCGCCAGGCTATGGATGCCTTCTTCGCTGAAGTGAACAAGGTTGTTACCGGTGACGTGACCCTCAAGCTCTATAAGGGTAACATCATTCCGGCCGGCATCAAGAGCCCCTACAGCCTCTACGACATGGGCCTCGGTGGATTCACCGACGTTGACATGTACGACCAGAAGGACGCAACGGGCTTCATCCGCTGCTACGGCCTCCCGCTCAAGACGCGCGCTCTGTTGCTCGGCAACAAGACCAACGTCGACTTCGGTAAGCCGGTTGTGCTCCCGAAGAAGTAGTCGGTAAAGACATTCGTCAAAAAAATCCTCGGTTTTAAAAACCGAGGATTTTTTTACTTCTAACTTCCTACTAAAATTCGTACATGTACCCAGCTCCCCATAGGAGCTTCTTGGTGTCATGTTCTCTGTAGCGATTAACGGGTACGCTAATTTGTGTGTACAGCCCGTAAAAGTGCGTCCAAAGTTCTATCGAAATGTCGGCGGTTTCTTTGTAGTTGTAAGGCAACGCATACATCGCGTTGTTTGCCTTGTTTAGGGCTCGGTGCATTTCGTTTGGAGACTCGGCGTATTCGTAGCCACCGCTAACGCCTGCATCCATGTGGAACGGGAAATCCTTGAAAAAGGTCCAAAGCAAACTCCCGCGAACGCCGCACCAATAGTCGTTAGGCCCGTTGTGAAAACCCATTCCTTGTACGTAAAGCATTAAATTGCTGTAACCGACGCCACCAATCAGTACAACTGGCGTTTGGTTGCGAAGGCCTGCGCCAATGCTAAAACGCCATTCACTAGCGTGGCTAATGACCGTGACAAAAAGGACTACAAAAAATAGAGTTCTAAAAACAGCGCGAAACATAGTTCAAATATAGCCAAAACATATAATTATACTCGCAAAAACCTGTTTTTATTCCTATATTGTTTTGTGTAAAACTCGGCTCGCCGTAGCACGGGCCACAAAAAAGGAATCAATATGAAGATGAAATCACTTATCAAGGCTTGCGCATTTGCTTGCGCTTTCGCCGCTCCTGCAATGGCTGAAGGTGGCATGTTCGAAGGGGCTCTCCCGGAAAACTGGACTGCCGACGTTGTCGCAGCAGTTCGCTATAACTGGTACAACTTCAGCAATTGGCAGAAGGACGGTACCTCGAACTACACTTGGCTCGTGACTTACGATGCCGACGTGCAGGGTAAGTGGAAGGTCGCCAACTGGCGTAACCTCATCGACATCGATCTCGGCCAGACTTGGACTAAGGGCGTGGGTAAGCGCAAATCCAGTGACCGCCTCTTCTGGGAATCTATGCTTGACTTCAATTTGAGCGAAGTTCTGAAACCTTACATTGGTAACCGTTTCGAAACCCAGTTCATGAAGGGTTATGAATACAGCGAAGACGAAGAAGGTAACGAAGTCAAGAAGGATATTTCTAGCTTCATGGATCCGGCCTACGAAACTCAGGTTGCCGGTCTTGCTTACATCCCGAACGAAAACTTCTCTCAGCGCCTCGGCTTTGCTAACCGCATGACCATTTCTCACGGTTACGGCTATGCAGACGATCCGGACACCAAGAAGTTTGAAAAGTTCCGTGACGAACCCGGTCTCGAATCTATCACCGAAGCCAAGTATGCTTTCTCTGACATTGTGAGCTTCAAGACCCGTCTGTGGGCCTTCTGCAACTTTGAAGGTGTCGAAAAGATCGATGGCCTTTGGGAAAACTTGCTCTCTGTGATGATTGCACCGCTCGTTGAACTCCAGGTTGGCTTCGACATGGCCTACGACTGGGATCTCGACGAAGACGCTCAGTACAAGAGCATGGTGCTCTTCGGCCTGACCTGGCGCTGGTTTTAATCGCAGAACCTAAAATATCAAAAAAAAGAACCCGGCTTTTTGTCGGGTTTCTTTTTTTTGCAAAATCAACTAAGTTCTGCCATCTAGATCCGCTTTCATGGCGCGGATGGCATTTCCGCGGTGGCTGATGCCTTTCTTTTCCGCAAGTTCCATTTGAGCGAAGGTGCGGTCGAATCCGTCGGGAACGAATAGCGGGTCGTAACCGAATCCCATGTCGCCAACGGGGGCGAAATTGATTTGTCCGCGGCATTCGCCTTCGTAAATCTTGGGCTCGCTCACGGTCCATTTGCCGTCCACTTCGGCGACTTTCTGGTAAGAGAGTGCGCAGAAGTAGCGGGCGGTGCGGTCCTTGACGCCTTCGAGCTTTTGCATGAGTTTATCGTTGTTTGCCTGGTCGTTGCCATGGTAGCCGCAGTAGCGGGCGCTGTAAATGCCCGGTTCGCCGTTCAAAGCGAATACTTCCAAGCCGGAATCGTCTGCAAGCACGCTTGCTTCGATATGCTTTTCGCAAAGCCACTTGGCGACAGAGCTCGATTTAATGATTGCGTTAGCTTCGAACGAATCGCCGTCTTCAACGATATCGTCTGTAAAGCCGATGTCCTTGAGCGTCTTGAATTCCTTATTCTCGGTTCCGAGAATGTGGGCGAAGTCCCTAATCTTTCCGGGATTTCCCGTCGCGATAACAAATAAATGCTTCATTTTGAAATCTCTCTCGTCTTTCGTCTGTAGGCTCGTAGAGCCGTTCTTTCTTCTAACTAGTAATGTTCCGGCTTCATCACGATAAGAATCGCGTCGACAACGACACCTACGCCACAGAGACCGCCTGTGCAAAGCCAAAGGATGCCTGTCCAAATTTTACCTTCGTAAAAGCGGTGCAGTCCCAGGTATCCGAGCAAAATGCAAAGGGCGAGGGCAATCCACTTGTTATGTTCACCTTGTGCGGGCATAAGACCTCTTTTTGTTTTTGTGCGACCCAAATATAGAAAATCGCGACCCTAGAATTATTTGCTACATTGGAGTTAAATCTATGCTCCACGTATTTAAACATGAACTTCGCCTAATTTTTAGGGATCCGCGATTCTGGATTCCGTTCATCATTCCGCCGGTGATTCTGGCGGCAAGCCAGGGCATTGCCGTGTCGCGTTACGGCGGGCAGATTATGCAGGGCATGGAAGGCTACATGATGCTATTGCTCGGTTGCCTGATGGCGCCCATGGGCTCGCCCCTTGCTGGCGATACTTTTGCGGGCGAACGCGAACGCAACTCCTTAGAGCTCTTGCAGCTAGCTCCGATTGCTCCTGCGAAACTCTTTTGGGGCAAGCTTCTTGCCATCCTTCCGTTCCCGGTGGTTTTTGCACTGCTTGCGCAGCTCGGCTACTGGGTGTCGCATCCTGAAATTTCGACGATGTCTGCAGTGGCGTCCGTTCTTGGTGCGCTTTCGGCAGTCCTTCTCACGACCTCGTTTGCCTTGGTAGTGTCTTTACGAGTTAAGACGGTTCGTGCAGCGACGCATATTACGTTGTTCCTTATCGTGCCGCTCTTGCTGTTGGTGCAGCTCGGTCACGAGGCCTTTTTGAGTGGGCTCTTCGTGCCTATTGTAACGCTTGTCGTGTCGGTCTTATTGAGCATTTTTGCAACCTTCATGAGCATGCGCAAGTTTGTAAGCTTATAATGTAATAAAGGAGTTTTATGAGAAAAAGTCTTTTCGCCCTCGGATTCTTAGTGTTTGCGCTAGCCTTTACGGCGTGCGGAGATTCTTCATCCGGAGCGTCCGATTCTAATTTGTCTAACGATGGAAAAACTTCTGCAAAAAGTAGCTTCCCCCAAAATGGCGATCCGGACTTTTATTGTGAAGTAACTAGTGGAACCGATGAAGATGGTAAAACCTTTGGGCAAATCAAGGTGAATATTCCGAACTACAAGGGACATGTAGAAAGAATTGCTTTTGATGAAGTCGGTAATGGTACGCAATATTATGAAGAATCCTATTACAATTTGAATTCATATAATAAAAGGGCTATGTGCCTTGAATTCGAACAGGGTATCGAAGAAAAGTCAAGGAAGAAGAATTTTACCGAAACATACTGCGAAAACGGAGTCTCTTACTTTGTAATATCTTTCCAGGACGCACCCATAGATCATCTTGCGCAGCATGCGAATGAGTACAAAGAAGATTGCGAACAGTATAGGCGCGAGTGGGAAGACGGCGAATTCGACGAATTTCAGAAATAACGTTAGTCTTTCAAGTAAATGCTTCGCCCGTTATTCAACATCAGAATGACGGGTAATTTTTTTGCTGTAAAAATGCCGTCGTTCAAGATGCCGCGTTCTATCAATTGACCGTTCAGGCTGAAAGCCTTGTACGGGGCGTTGCTCGCGACATCTGCGATATGGTAGCGGTTGGAACCAACTCGAGTGAATTTGGCTTCTCGGGGTAGTCTTGAAATTTGCAGCGCTGTAATATCCTCGGCGGGGAACTTGTAATCTGGGCAAGTGTTCAGCGTATCGAGAAGGATGGTGAACTCGCCGGCAACGGCTGCAAGTGCAAGAGGCATGTCGACCATGTCGGCATCTTTCCTGCCCTTTTCGGGCGGATTGAATTCGCAACCGGCGTAACCGAAATCTTTGCTGTAGAATCGCTGGCACAACTCAAATACATGCGTCACGAGGGAATCAGCCTGTTCCGCCGTGCCCCTGAAAACGCCGGCCTTCTGCAGGCGCGGAAACTCGTCTTTGTACACGTCTTTGTGCTTCACAGTGAAAAGCGAGTCTGCGCGTGTGCTCTCGTCTTCGGAATAGGTGACTCGTGCTACCTTGACCACCTTCTCGGTGACAATCACGATCATGGTGGAATCCAGTTCGGATCTGTACACCCATGCCGTATCGGTGCCGGAGGCATTCTTGACGGCGGGCTCGTGCTGGCTCATTTTGGAAAGGTCTAGGTAACTGTCTTCGAACAGGTAGAGCGCTGTCGCCGGGTACCCTAGGTAAGCATCGGTGCTGCCGCCTTCGCCTTGATGGTGGGTGACATTGCATTCCGCTGCCTGTAGGGTAGTGATTCCGATGCCCGCGGCAAATATGCCCGCAAATAGAATTTTTGTGAAATTCATACTCTTTTCTCCTTTTAGTCCATCTCCAGAAAATAGTAAAAAAAGAGAGCGATTTTCGAGCCTGTCAAAAACGAGTGATTTGAGTCAATGAAAAATGAAAAGAGGTGCCCGCATGGGGCACCTCTTTAAAATTGGATTGTCGCGAACTTACTTCAGCTCTTTCAATGCAGCTTCATTCTTAGCAATGATGTGTACTTTCGCTTCGCTCAAGTACCAAATGCTGGGCTCGGTCATATCCATGCAAGCATGGCTGCGACTCTCGCCCTACGCATTTGTCCTGTCGAGAAATTATTGCAAGTCCTTTAGGGCTGCTTCATCCTTGGCAATAATTTCTCTCTGCGTAGCGAGCTTGGTGCGTTCGGCGTTTACCACGGCTTCGGGAGCGCCACTGACGAACTTCTGGTTCGAAAGCTTCTTCTCGATGCTGGCGGCGAATGCCTTGGCCTTTTCGATTTCCTTTTCCAAGCGGGCGATTTCTGCAGCCGGGTCGAGGATACCTTCGAGCGGGATGTAGAGTTCGCCACCGGGAACCACGGCGCTGGCGCTGAACTTCGGCTTCACGGCCTTCACGGCAACGCTCAGGTCAGAGAGGCCCGAAAGTTCGGTGATGATTGCCATGCAGTCCTTCACGCTTGCTTCCGTTGCGGCGTCGTCCACGCTCACCACGGCGCTGAGCTTGGTGGCGGGGCTCACGTTGTAGCGGCCACGCACGCCACGCACGCTTTCCACCACGGCGAATGCCTGGTCGAATGCGGCTTCGATCTTGGCGTCGATGAGCGATTCGTCGGCCTTGGGCCATGCGCGGCTGATTACCATTTCGCTGCCCTGGAACAGGATGCTGTTGAGCTCTTCGGTAATGAACGGCATCACCGGGTGCAACAGGTCGAGCACGTTCTTCAGCACGTAACTGAGGATGGCCATCGCGTTCTTCTTTTCGGCGGTGAGCGTTTCGCTGTTGATCACGGCTTTCTTGATTTCCAAGTAGCTGGAGCAGACGTCGTCCCACACGAAGCGGTACAGGAACCCGGCGAGTTCGGCGAAGTGGTATTCTTCGAGCATGCGGGTGGCGTCCTTGATGGTCGTCTGCAGGCGGAAGAATCCACTTGTCTTCCAATGCGAACAAGCTCTTGTCCATCGGGAGCTCGGCGGCCAAAGCGCCGGCCTGTTCGAGCTGCGGGTAAAGGAAGCGACAGGCGTTCCACAGCTTATTGCTGAAGTTACGGCCGATTTCGAACTTTTCGCTGGTGTTGATTTCGCGGCCATCCGGCTGCTTTTCCTTCTTCACCGGCAGGCGCACGTCCTGGTTG
>CADBHQ010000011.1 GCA_902794535.1 Fibrobacter succinogenes
ATTCGCTTGCACCAGCGATAACACTATCGTGCAAGACAATATCTCGGAGCAGGACAATCAAGAAATTTCTTCGTCTTCAGAAGATGCTATAGAATCATCGTCTGACGAAGTGACGCCAACCTATTCATCGTCGGAACCCCTCCCGGAATCTTCGTCAGAAGAACTGAGTTCGTCATCAGAAGCACCAGTATCATCTTCTGAAGAGCCCGTATCGTCGTCTGAAGAGCTACAGTCTTCTAGCAGCGAACGCATCGTCATCAATTTCGATTCACTGCCGAGCTTTGTCGACGCAAGAGATTCCCAGTCCTACAAGTACATCACCATCGGCGAACAAGTCTGGATGGCCGAAAACTTGCGTTTCCGCAAGGGTTTCGATTCTTTGGGCAGAATCAACGACTGGTGCTTCAACAACGAAGACAGCTTATGTGCCGAATACGGAGCCCTCTATTCCTGGAGTGGCGCCATGAACGTGCACGAGAAATTCAAAACGGAACGCCTTTGGCGCAAGCGGCCAGACCGCCCTGTTCAAGGAATTTGCCCCGAAGGCTGGCACCTGCCCACCACAAAAGATTTCGAAGCCCTGCAAAAATTAAGCGGAAACACTAACGCCTACGAAAAACTGCGCGCTCCCTACGGTTGGGAAAATAATACCGAAGGCACGAACGATATAGGATTCTTCGCCGTCGGTTCAGGATATATGGACTGGCGCACACCCACTTTTACCGACAGCCTTAACATTGCTGGTTTCTGGGCTGCCAGCGATATTTCTTACTCTACCGCAGACGTGTTTGCCATTATCGCCGGAAAAACATACCATTCCCCCACCAAAGACAAGCGAAACGGATACTCTGTCCGCTGCATTAAGGGCGAAGGCGAAGTGATTGACAGCAGCAACATCTATTACAAGCCCTTCTGGGACGACATGAAAGAGAGAATCGATTACGGCTTATTGATTGATGAACGAGACGAACACTTCTACAGAACGGTCAAAATCGGTGAACAGACTTGGATGGCAGAAAACCTGAACTACGACGGAAATTTCGGCGGATACTGCCAAGACGACTTGGAAGAAAACTGCGACCTGTACGGAAGGCAATACTTCTTTACGCAAATGCTCGAAATAAGCAAGCCGACCGTCACGGTACACTATTACGGCGTCAATTTGCCCGCACAGGGCGTTTGTCCCAATGGTTGGCATATTCCTGACTCCACGGAATGGAATACCTTGATCGCATTTGCAAAAAGCGCCCGCGGGAACGAATTCCCCCATAATTTGGTTGCTAGGAAATCGTTCAGACGCATCAACGGAGCCCAAGACTCCGTCAGTTTCTGGGGGTATGACACTTACGGTTTCAGCATCTTCCCCTATTATAAGGCAAAATACTATTCAACCGGAGAATTCGGCATAGGCGCAGTATTTGCATCTAGCATCCAATACTCTGGAAGCATCAGCGGATACCACTCCTACCAATTCTGGGCAACTCCTATATCAGAGGAAACAGGCGTTACGTTCGAAGCTATAGGCCGTTCCGTAAAAGATTTCGACGCCCATGTCCGTTGCATCAAGAACTAGCAAGTACGACAAGTTCTAAATATGAAAAACGCTCCTGGAATCAGGAGCGTTTTTTAAACCAGATTTTCCGGCGAGGGATTAAAGCACGCCCTTGCTGCTCGGAATACCCTTCACCGTACGGCTCGGGGCAATAGCCATAGCCACGGCGCGGGCAAAAGCCTTGAAAATCGATTCCAGGCAATGATGGTTGTCGTTACCGTAGAACAGTTCCACATGCAGGTTCATGCGGGCATTTTCGCACAGGCTCTTGAAGAAGTGTTCGAACATGCTCGCTTCGATACCGCCAGCCATAGCAGCCGGGAGCTTTACGTTCCACACAAAACCAATGCGGTTGCTAAAGTCAATGCACACGCGGCTCAAAGCCTCGTCCATCGGCACAAAGTAGAATCCGTAACGTTCGATACCCTTCTTGTCGCCAAGGCATTCGACCAAAGCCTGACCAAGCACAATCGCAATGTCTTCCATGCTATGGTGCATATCGACATGGACATCTCCCACGCAAGTCAAATCCAGGTGGATTCCACCGTGGACTTGGAACAAATTAAGCATGTGGTCCAAGAAGCCATTACCGGAACTAATCTTACCCGGAGTAGAATCATCAAGATTCAGAAAGAGGGTAATATCGGTTTCGCCTGTCTTGCGAGAGATATTCGTGCTACGCATATTGAACCTTTACTTTACGATTTTGCCACCGTATACGCGGAAACGTGTCACGCGGCCAAACTTCATTTCCGGAAGCGGAGTTTCGACACCGTTCAGAAGCATCTTGGCAATAGCGACCGGATCGCCGATAGTTACGCACAAAGTATCATTCGTGTTGTAAACCATGCGAACGCCAGCTCTAGAAATATTTGCTTCTTTAAGGAAGGCGTCCGAATTTTCACGACGCTTCAGGCCAACCCAAGAAAGGGCTTCGCCAGAACCGATCAACACAAAATTCGTCTTGTTTGTTTTCGGAGCTTCTTCAGCAACGGTTTCCTTCTTGGAATCAGACGAAATGAAAATCGTTGCAGAAGCGGGCAGATCAGACTTCTTGACAGCCGAATCAACCACAGCCTGGCTTACCGTCGCATTGGCAGCAGCCTTTTCAGCAGACGAATCCTTGGCAGCAGCTGTTGCCATAGAATCGGCCGGCACGGCTTCTGCACCATCCGGAATTTCCTGAGTCATAGAATCTTCGACAGCGGCCGGAACATTTTCTGCCGGCTGTTGTTCGTTAGCCTGCTTTTGAGAAAGGGATTCCACATCCAAGAAATGAGACGCGACTAGGAATGCCAGTACGAGAAGCACGATCACGACAGGCACAGCCAAGCTCTTCTTCTTGATTTCACCTTCCTTGAGGGGAACAAGCTTCGTTTCGCGAGAAACGTCTTCAAAATCATTCTTGCGCGGGGCACCACTTTCGGCACTGTAAGCCTTAAGCACCTCGTCGGCATTCAAATTAAGGATTTGGCTGATGGAGCGCAAATAACCACGCACATAGGCGGCCACCGGGAAAGCCTTCCAATCGCTCGCTTCAATAGACTTGACATGCGTCACATTAAGCTTGATCTTATCAGAAAGTTCTTCAAGCTTCATTCCGCGGCTAACGCGGACTCTTGCAATAAACTCGCCCAACTTTTCTTCGGGACGCATTTCTTCAGTCGGATTCGACATTATACCTCTACCTTCAACTCTCTTAACATTTGAAGCATTCGTGCAACGGGCAGCCCCACAACGTTGTAATAACAACCCCGAATTTCCTTGATAAGTCTCGCTCCTGCGGTCTGAATCCCATAGGCGCCAGCCTTATCCATCGGGTCTTTAGAATTTACATAATTTTCGAGCTCTTGTTTGGAACAGTCTCTAAAAACAACCTCTGTTTCTTCGCATTCCGCTTTAATAATTTGTCCGCCATGGGCAATCGCCACACCGGTTATTACTTTGTGCGACCTTCCGTTAAGGTTTGTAAGCATTTCAAGGGCTTCCGCTTCGCTATGCGGCTTGCCCAAAGGCTTACCATCCAAGAACACAAGCGTGTCAAACCCGAGGACAATTTCCGACGGCATCTTGCGCGAAACGGCAAGCGCCTTGATCGAAGCATTTTCTTTCGGGAACTCGAGCGGGTCCTTGGCGGTCGGTTTTTCTTCTTCGTTCGAAACCACTACCTCAAAATCTACACCAATCAGTTGCAAAATTTCTCTGCGCCTGGGCGACCCACTCGCCAAAATCACTTTCGTTTTTCCCATCTCTCACCTCTCATTCCACACTACTCATTGCTCATTACTCATTACACACTTCACACTACACACTGTTAATTCGTCTCCGTGCTGCCCGCATTAAGCTTGATGTCCGGCAAATCTCTCACATAAATCGAGAAGCTCCAGCCCGCGGCAGGACCAGTCGGCGTCCAGCTAAAGTCTAGCTGCCAGCAATGCAACACACGGTTAAAAGTAAAGCTATGCGTTACGAATCGACCTTCGTTGTAATTGTAACGCGTACTGTAAGTCATTTCCCAATTCTTGGTGGGCTGCAAAGTTGCACTGATTCCAGTAGAGTGCGTTACACGATCCTGGAACAAGTCGCGCGCCACTCGGGTACTGCTAAAGCTATAGCTATAATCAAGCCCGAAGGTCCACTTGAGCATTTCGTACTTACCCAGCTGCGACGGCAAGCCTGCGTTAAATTCACCGCTCCAGCTAAAGCGCTTGGAAAAGTCATAACCCCAGTAAGTGAGTTCCGGGAATTGAATCTTGTGCGGGTCTTCAGTAAACTTGTGGTAAACGCTGTGACGCGTATTGATTGTAAACAGGTAATCCGGCAAAATCTGGAATCCGAACGAAGACGTAATATCCGAGAACTGCAAAGAATCAGCAGCAAAGTTATAAGACATGCTGTGGCGAGTTGTCAGCAAACGACGCGTACCATACTGGTCTTCCACCGCCTTCGCCGTGTCACCCTTGGTCGTATCGGCAGCATGCCCCACCACCTTCAAATACTTGATATCAAAGTCATTGCTCAAACCAAAGCCAATTGTTTTCTGTTCAATTTGGTAAGGGTTCTGTCCCAGCAACGGATGCGCTGCGAACTTTTTCACGGTATCGATTTCTGGTGCATACGTATAAGAAACACTCGGCGAAAGCACATGCCTTACACCCGTAAAGCGACCGATTTCAGGCACCCAAATACCATACAACTTGGTATCGGCAGTAATACTGTAATTGTGGTTATATGCCACCTGACCGTATTCATCGTGTTCCGGGTCAAGGCTCATGTAACGCTTGCGGTATTTGAGCGAATCTTCTGGGTTAATCCAACCCGTTCCAGTCCAATATCCAGTGAAGGAAGCGCGCGGCGTAATGTTGATGACATCGAACAGCGAGCCCGAATAATCCAAAGAGAACGAGCCTGTGTAACCCACATACTCTGCCGTCGTATCCACAGCGTTCACAGTATCGCGGGCGCGCTTGGTGTAGTAATTAAAGCGGTTGTTAAAGTTGTAGTTGAACTTTTCCAAGTAGCTCACGAACGAGCCGTCTTCGTACGCTTCTTCGTCTTCACCCACTTCGAAATTAAAGAGCTGTCCGTTCATGCGGTACTGAATGTCAGGAATTTCACGTTCCATCATGTCAGTCACCAAGTTATGGTTCTGGCGAGCTTTAATTGTCAAGCTCTTGTTCGTTCCAAAGCGTCCTGAATAAGTCAACTGAGCGTTTGCCTGTTGGTCCAAAATCGTTTCGGCATCGAGAGCCTTATCTTTACGAATGCTCTGGCTAGAAACGAACGAGCCCGAACCACTCAAAGTCTGCTTTCCGTCTGGAGTCAAGTTCTGGTTGTGCGTAAAGCGAATATCGTAGCCACTGTTTCCAAAATCGAATTCTTCGAGGTATGCCTTGTACGACACGTTTCCATCAAGCACGTAGCGCTTTTTATAACGAACTTCACCAGTCAAAGTCGAACGTTCAAAACGGGCTTCATCACCTTCGATAATGTCACCTTTGATGGTTGCATCCCAGTAGTCATTTGCGGCGTAATAAAAGCCGAGGTTACTCATGTAATACCCCTGCTTCTGGTCGCCACCGAACTTAGGCGTTAACAAACCTGACTTACGTCCGCTCTTTAAAGGGGCCACAATCATCGGGAGCACCGCCACCGGCACATCGGCAATATTCAACACCACCGGTCGTGCGGTAATCGTTTCCTTGGGCTTTACCACCATGCGTCGTCCGTAAAAATAGAAGTGCTGGTGCGTAGAATCATTACAGGTACTAAAGTCACCTCGAGCAATCTGAATTCGCTGGTCAGGCAAGCGACGCACTTCCATACCGTTCAGCTGTTGGTTATCCTGATACGTAGTCGCGTAATAGATTTCACCAATACGGCTTTTCATGTTGTACTTAAGCCGCATACCCGAAAGCGATGGGTTCTTGGTTTCGCGAAGAACCGGTTCGCCAGTTGCCGCCAAAATGCTGTTTTCCTGATCGAACAAAATCGTGTCGGCATCCAAAGTCGCAGTACGGTACTTGAGCTGGGCACTATTGTTCAAGTTGAAAGTCGATTTATCGACATCGTAAACCAAGTCTACGGCGTGGTATTCAATCGTATCGACACCAGTCGTGTCGTTCATCCAGTCCACTTCGGTCGTATCTTCTTCGACCTGCTCGCGTTCTTCAAGTTCAAAGCGAGTCATCTCCTGACCGAAGGCGGTCGGAGCGGCGATGGCAAAAATCCATAATGCCAAAAAAGCCCACAGAAGATGATGGGTTCTAGATAAAATCACGTTGGCGATAATTTAGAAAAATGAAAAAAAAAGAAACCCCCGATTTTGTCGGAGGTTATAAGAAAAACGATTAGCGTTCGAGTTACTTGAGCACGGCGTTCTTGCCAGAGACAGAGCCGTTGTGGTCAATACGAACAAGGTAACGACCGCTCGGAACGTTTTCGCCATTCCAACGGAGAGTGTTGAAACCCGGCTGAGCATTGTCGGCACGAAGGCTTGCCACTTCAGCACCATCAGAATTCAAGATAGTGATGTGAGCGGTACCGGCAGACTTAAGGTCAAAGCTAATGGCCTTGCGGCTAAAGCCCTTGAGCGTTGCCGAAGCCGGCTTGACATTAGCATTCACCTTGGGGCTCGGGGCAAATTCCTTTACGCGTTCCACATAAATGCCGTTCAAGTTCGTGGCCTTCACCTTGGCGTCAGAAGCGACCAGCGAACCCTGTTGGAGCACGGCCACCAGCTGTTTGCTGTTGTCTTCGGTTGCGCTTGCGAAGGTTTCGAGTTCCTGAGCGTTGAATTCAGCCTTGTTGTACCAAGATTCAACCTTGGAGCTTTCCAGATCCTTCACGGTAATCTGGGCGCGGCGGATTGTAGCCGTATAAGTTTCGCCTTCGCTCATGTAGGTGATTTCGAGCGGTTTGTTCACTTGACCGCGAAGCATGGACTTGGAAGCTTCGATGTCGTTGCCCTTCAGGCTCACACCGTCGACAGCGGTAATCACGTCACCGGCCTGGAGCTTGGTTTCGGCAGCAGGGGTACCCGGAATAACTTCGGCCACCTTAACACCGTCGCGAATCTGATAAATGGTCACACCAATACCGCCGAATTCTTCATCGGCCATAATCGGAGCAGCAAGCATTGCTGCAATAAGAGAAGCCTTGATAAACTTGTTCATGAAATTCTCCTTGAAAATCTATCCGCTCTAAATATATATTATTTAATCGTTTCGGCAACTCCATTCGTTTAGATTCTTCTAAAATCAGTCTCATTGGAGCCAAATGTTGCAAAAAACGCTAAAATACACCTCTATTCGAACATTGTACCGTCGTTTTCTTCGCTGCCGTCGTCGTAATCTTCGATTGATTTGTCGCCACCAGGAACGATAATCAAGCCGAGAGTCACGGGGTCGCCCTTCAGGTTCAAATAGGCTTCGAGCCACAAGTTCGTCGAAAGGCGAAGCAGACGAAGGTCGAGCATGGTGCCGCCCTTATGAATGCTTTTCGGATTCCTGTTAAAGAACAGGAATTTTTTATTGATGTATTCAAAGCGGTCTTTGTCGTAATTGATGGACCAGTCGGAATTGCCGTCGTTTTCTTGGCGGTAAGTGCAGCGGTCGTTATCGATATCGCATTCAAAACTTGCACTTTCGTGGTAACGCTTGTTCCATTCACGGCTAAAGGCGCAGCTCTGCACGCGACCAGCACCATTACGTTTCTTGTTCAACTGGTCATTAATAACCACGTAGTCCATTTTCTGACTTTTAACTTGTTCATAAACATTCATCAAAATAATGTAGGCTTCGATATCTTTCGGGCATTTGCCGGTCAGGTTCACGTCTTCGTGGGCCTTCAAAAGCGTCTGCTGCAAGTCGATATCAATGGCGTCAGGAATTTCGCTTTCCTTGATTTTATCGAGAACCTTCTTGGGCGGAACAAATACAATCTTGTCGCCCTTCTTAATTGCATAGCCCAACTGATCGCGCACATAGTCCAAGCACTGTTGCACGTGAATATGCACCGTGTTGGAACCACCCGAAACAAAGTCTACGCCAATGCGCACATTCCATTCGCCGGCATTGCTACCCGCATTCTTGTCCAATTCGCAGAACGGATCTTCGCGAATACCGTCAATGAAAACGACCTTCGCATTAAGCTTTGTCACCAGGGATTCTTCTTTTTTAAGTTCACCGCCCAAGCTCCAAAAGTTCGGATTCAGACGAAGCACTTCGGCAAAAGCCTTGTCGCCATCGAGGGCCGGCAAAAGCGAATCGTTACGGGCATTCTTTTCTTTCAAAAGTTCCGAATACTCCGTCGTAACAGTCATATTGTTAAAGCTATTACGCTTCGCAGGTTCAGGCATCGCTTGAGCAAACGACACCGCCAAAAGGCAAAACACAGCTAAAAAGGCAGAAATTTTCATACAGGAATAAAATACAAAAAAATTAGATCCTTCGACTACGCCTAACGGCTTCGCTCAGGATGACAGCACCTGATTACACCGCAATTTGCAAATCGCGTAAATTCATCAGATGCGGAATATGGTAATCCACCCAATTGGGGGTATCCGTAGTCGGATTCACAAAAATCGTAGTCCAGCCGCGGCGATGCGCCGGCTCCAGATTGCGGAGAGAATCTTCGAGCAGCACGATTTCCTTTGGATTTTCGGGATAAGCGATGCCCATACCAGCAAGCTTTTCGGCAAGCCACTTTTCCATTTTCACGTAGGCGCTGTCGTGCGGTTTACCGACCCAGTCAAGCTGTTTCAAGTCAAACACGCCATCGATGGCCGAATCAATCCCCATGTGAGCCATACCCGCCTCGCTCCAGTCGTGACGACCGTTCGTAAACACGAATCGCGGGCCTTTCAAGCTTTGCAACAAGGCCAACTTTTCGGGCGCTTTCTTGGGGTATATCAAAAAATCCGGCACATGGATAAAATCGAAGAAATCGTCGGGATCCGTATTGTTCATGGCCATCAAGCCTGCAAGCGTCGTTCCGAACCGTTCCAAATAATCAGTACGAATCTTGTGCGCCGACTCAAAATCGCCGCCGACTGTTTTTTGCACAAACAGAGAAATCCGGTGGTCCAGCGAATTGATGACACACCGCTCCTCGGTTCCGTATAGAGTCAAATCGTAATCGAACAGCCAAACCATACGGGCTTAGTATCCCATGGCAAGGCCGCCAATTTGGCGAGCAAGGTAGGTAGCGTAGTTATCCGTCATGCCGCTCACAAAGTCGAGCACCTGGTGGTAAGCTTCTGCCACCGTCACGCTCTGGCCAATTTTTGCCTGGCCGATAAGTCGCACAATGCGGTCGGCACGGTAGGAATTGTTACCATTCAAGCGGAAGTCGTAAACGCCGTTGATAAAGGCATCAAGCACCGTGGCAAGCGTCGTGTAGCTACCGACTTCAAGTTCGGTCTTACGGCGGTCAGGGTAAATGCGTTCCACACCCAAGCGCTTTGCAATGCGGATACCTTCCATTACGTCGGAACGGGAAAGATTCGTCAAATGCTTGACTCGCTCCCCTGCCATGATTTCTTCGTAATGGTTCACGAAGGTTACGGCCACATCGTCAATCAAGTTCTGGATAGCGCGACCACGCACGCTGCTCAAGAAGTCGCGGAAGTTCTGGCCGTTTTCCTGGAATTCGCGGTCAATGTCCACATCGGGGCCACACAAGTAGCTGAACATACCACGCACATCACCGTAGCTCAAAATGCCAAGTTCAATGGCGTCTTCCACATCCAAAATGCTGTAACAAATATCGTCGGCAGCTTCCATCAAGTACACCAGCGGGTGACGCACCCACTTGCCCGTTTCCACTTCGGGAATGCCGAGCGTGTATGCCGTAACGCGGTAAAGGTCAGCTTCAGTCGCAAACAAGCTTGTCGGAGAACCGAACTTGGCAAGTTGCGGATACTTAATCATGGCGCCCAAAGTTGCGTAAGTCAAGCGCATGCCACCATCCAAAAAGTGGTATTCCAGCTTGCTCAAAATGCGGTGACCTTGTGCATTGCCATCAAAATTTTCAAAGTCGGCAATTTCAGTTTCGCTCAAATCACGGAGCGGAGCGGAATTGCGGTTCTTGCGGAACCATTCGCGAATAGCAGCTTCGCCCGCATGGCCAAAAGGCGGGTTGCCGATATCGTGAGCCAAGCATGCAGACTGCACGATGGTTCCAAAATGGTATTCGTTAATATACTTGGGCAGATACTTTTTTATCAGGTGATACACCGTAATGGCAAGGCTACGGCCCACGCTCGAAACTTCGATACTGTGAGTCAAGCGGCTATGCACGTGATCGTTCACCGAGAACGGGTGCACCTGAGTCTTGCGACCAAGGCGTCTAAAAGCCGTCGAAAAAACAATGCGGTCGTAATCGCGATGGAAATCGGAACGGTTCGGGTCCAAATCAGCAGGGTGCCCGTAGCGCGTCGCAGAAAGCAAAGTATCCCATTGAAGCATGAACTAAATATAGATAATTAGTAGGCGAAAATTCGGCGAAGGCGATACGTAAGCAGGGCTATCATAATCAAATCTACCACTATAAACGCGACAAGCCAAATGACGGAATTACTTTGGAATCCGTAACTGTGCAAGCCTACGCCAAGCAGGTTCACGCCGAACCAGCAAAGGAACGTGACAATCACATTAAAGCAATTTATGATTGCAAAACCACGCAACGACACCAATTTACCCGCCCGCAAATGGAGGGCAAGCATCGCCCATAGAATCACAAATAGCGCTCCGCATTCCTTCGGATCAAAGCCCCAAAAACGGCCCCAGGCAAAATCAGCCCAAACGCCACCGAGGAGCGTTCCCAGAACTGTAAATACGGCACCAAAAACAAGCGACGCATACATCAACGTATAAAGAGGCGTCGCTTTCGCACCACGGTACAGAACCAAATGCGCAACCACCCCCGACAAAATCATTCCCGCAAAGCCAAGCGCAATCGTAAACACGTGAACCGTCAAAAATACCGACGAATTCAGCACAGCAGAAATGGGCTGGAACGTATCGCCCGGTTCCAAGATAAACTTGGCAAAAAACAGGAGTGCGGCCGCCATTAAAGTTATCGGAATCATCAAGGTATAGCTACGGCGTTTGCAGAACACAAATGCACCCGATTCAAAACACATTAACAGCAGCGCCACCAACATTACGACCTCATACAAGCTCGACATTGGCGGACGGGCTGCGACATAGCTACGCATTGCAAACAAGGCTGTCAATATAACGGCCGTCACAATGCAGAAAACATTGGCAACAGTATCTAGCTTTAAAGACCGAAACGCCACATTCAACGAAGCCAAAAGACCGGCAAGCATTGCCGCCACAAAGGCAAACAAGGCCAGATTCAGCCAATGGTACAAAACTTCGGCCTTTAGGCGATGAGGATTCACATCGGAATGCGTCAAGGAATATTTCGTGACAATTGAAAATGCCGAATGGTCTGCCACAGATTCGTACAGTAGCAAATTCGAATAAAGTCGACGCATTTCTGCAGTCGCCGCCAAGTCATCGTTACGAGACGCATAAAGTTTGAGGATATCTTTTAACGGAGCGAGTTCCGCATAGCTCACATAGCGTTTTTCTTGCGGCAAATGTAGAATCACCAACACTTCATTGCGAAGCACCTTAAAAATTTCGTAATGTCTAGCCGATTCAGGAGAAACCAAAATATGGCGCACCACATCGGCTGCAGCAATCTTTTTGTACTTCACGCGACCGCTCAAATTATCGAGGAACCCTCGCGCAAAAGAATCAAACGGACGCACTGAAGATTCTACCAAAACCGGGGTGTCCGAATGCAAAGCTTCCCAAATCGGGATGGGGCGTGCAGAGGCATGAGAATCCACCGGCAAAGCCGCAAGCATCAAGACAAATGGCAGAGCTTTAACAACAGACGATGTTTGAGCATTTTGTTTACAGCGAATTTTGACTACATAGTGAATAAACGCTCCCAAAAGGAACAGCACCATAAACGCATAAGGCACAAAACGCAAGGGATCGTAGGTTGCCTTGTACAAATCCACCGACGTTCCCATCACATCATCTACCCTGCCGTGATAATGGACCGAGTAGACATATTCATTTTCATCGACTTCAACTGGAGTCACTCTCAAGCTATCATCGACGGCGAAATAAGAAACTGTCGCATTGGCAATTGACACATCGCGATACCCGTTGTATTCCCGTTTGATTTCGCTTTCGACAACACCGCCTACAAGCAAGACCAATAAAGCAATATGAATCACCCATAGGCCTACATTTTTTAATCCGCGAGGCATGCGGAACATAAGCGAGGCAAGTACATTCACTGCCGCCAACACCGCAAGGCCTTTAAATGCCGGCAACGGAATCACACCTAAAATCCAAATGAAATAGCTGCCAAAAAAACGGTCTACCGCAACCGATGCGGGCAACCCCGCAGATTCGGCATTCACTTGGGCAAGTACGCCCCAAAAGGTTAGCAGCAAAAATGCGATTAACAGAACGACCGTAAATTTTAGAGACGAGAGTTTTTTCATCGTGTAGAGGCCTCGACCCACACAAATTTTCTTTCATCCAATTTCTGTTCGCCATCAAAGCGGTACGCCACCAATCGGCCGTCTCCGCGGTAACCGGCAACACTAAAATCTAGACAGCACACATTATCGCGAATCAATTTCGGGAGACCCGTCAGCCAATAATGCCCAAAGAAAACGGGGCGTTCATTTTCGCCATAAAATTTTCGAGCACGTACCGACGGCAATACATCGGCTTTAACATCCATCGAAACACCCGGTTGAAAGCACAATTCCTGAAAACTTGCCTTAGTGGGGTCCAGCCACCAAGCGATACGAGTCTTAATCCGGCGAACGCCTTCGGCATCGGTAAAATGCTCGCCTTCGGGCAAAGGCATTTCCGGGCCCTTCAAAAGCGTGCTCATGGGCACAAAAAGGCTATCTTCGTATTCAAAATCTTCATCATTTGCACGGGCAATGAGTTCGTCGAAATTGCCATCGGCAAAGCAAGTAATGCCTTCGCGCTTTAACGCAGCAACTGCATCGACATCAAAACAAGCGTGTTGCGCCCTAAAAGATTCTGTTTCCAAGTAAACCGGCAACGTTTTCACAAATTCAAGAGCTTCTAGAAACTCTTGTTTGTGCCCCACGAAAGAGGTAACCGTCCGCGAATGGATTGCAATCTTGTTAAAGCTGTGTTCGCGCAAAAAGCCGTCTTTAAAGCGATGCAAGAAATGACCGCCACCAGCCCCATTCTTTTGCCAGAATGAAAGCATGTTAAATTCATGGTTTCCCATTAACGCAATTGCCGACCCGGCATCGCGCATGGCACGCACCAGATTCAACGATTCGCGCGCATTGGGCCCGCGGTCTACGTAATCCCCCAAGAATACCACCGACCGTTCACCGCCCGGATACCGGAACGCACCTGCAGACTCCACATAACCTAGCTTTTGCAACAAGGCGCGGAGTTCATCGCAGTGTCCGTGAACATCGCCGATAAAATCAAGGGAATTATTCATGCCTTGCAATATAACTAAATTTAAAAAAGGTATCTTTGCAAACATGAATTTCTGGGACCTGCTCACCTCGGCTAAGATTCAAGGCTTTATTGAAGAAGCCTTTTCTAAGCGGCTAGACGCTTTGCAGGTTTCGACACGCCTTGCCAAAGAGGGCTACAGCAACGAAGAACGCTCCGCCATTATGGATTACATGGCACTTGTGCCCAAGTTCCGTGAAAAATTCTTTGAAGACAAAAGCGGCAAAGGCAAATTTCTGCTTTGTGACCGCCTTGCCCTAGAGCAGAGCACCGCGAAAGATATCGGTCGCTGGAAAGCTAAACTTTGGCCAACCGAAGGCACTGTAAGCGACCTTTGCTGCGGCATGGGCGGCGATAGCCTTTTCTTGCCCGAAACCCTAAAGGTTACCGGCTTCGACCTCGACGAAGACCGCCTTGCCATGTACCGCTACAACATGCAGGCCCTCGGGAAATCCGTTGACACCCAGTGCCGCGACGTGCGCTCGGTCGAAAACGCGGCAGATTACTTCACCATCGACCCAGCCCGCCGCGCCCTCGAAGGCGAAAACCAGCGTGATTTGCGCAATCTGACGCCCACGCTCGAAGAAGTCGTTGAAATCAGCAAGCATTACAAGGGCGGCATGGCCAAGCTTCCGCCCGGATACCCGCCGGCAGAAATCCCCGACGGCACCGAGATTCTTTATTTAGGCGGACACAGCGACTGCCGCGAATGCCTAGTACTGTTCGGTGCCCTCGCCAAGAATCCGGACACCGTACGCGCAATCGTTGTCGACAAATCTGGCGAAACACTTGCCGAATGGAGCCGTAAGCGCGACCGTTCAACAGAAACTCTGGACGACGACCTTCAAGAAAAATTGGACAAAAATGACAGCCTCGAAGGCAAAGACCGCACTTACCGCACTGCGACCAGCAAGAGCGACCTTCCTCTCGGCGAGATCAGCCAATACATCTCGGAACCGGCGCCAGTCCTTATTCGAAGCCACCTCTTTAACCAAGCGGCCCTCGCCTGCGACCCAAGTGCCCACCTAATTTCTGAAGGCATTGCCTACGTAGCAAGCGAGTTACCCCTTCCGGCTCCCGGATTTGCCAGCTACGAAGTGCTCGCGCACGCCGAAATTGCAACGGGCGCCGTCCGCAATATGCTTAAGGAACATGGCATCGGCAAGATTACGCTCAAACTCCGCGGCGTAAAACTCGACCCAGACGCCGAAATCAAGCGTTTAAAGCCCAAGGGCAAAGAATCCGCAATCCTTTTCTACACCCGCGCCTATGGCGAAAAAATCGCAATTCTAACAAGGAGATGCCCGCTTCCGCGGGCATGACAGCAGCATGTCCGTTAAACTCGAAGAATCTTGGCTCAACCTACTCGCAGACCAATTCGAGCAGCCCTATTTTAAGCAGATTAAAGAAAAGCTTTTGCAAGAAAAAGCAGAACACCACGTGGTGTATCCGCCGGGATCCCAGATTTTTGCGGCCCTGGATTTTTGCCCTGTAGATAAAGTCAAGGCCGTCATTATCGGGCAAGACCCTTACCACAATCCGGGCCAGGCTCACGGACTTTGCTTTTCTGTGCCCATGGGCATTCAGCCACCGCCTTCGCTCATCAACATTTTCCAGGAACTCCACGACGACTTGGGCATTAACCCGCCCCCACATGGGAACCTCGAAAGTTGGGCTCACCAAGGAATTCTTCTGCTGAACGCATCGCTCACGGTTCGCGCCCACATGGCAGCAAGCCACGCCGGAATCGGTTGGCAACAATTCACCGACACCATTATCAAGCGATTGTCCGAAACGCGCGAAAACCTGGTATTCCTTTTGTGGGGCAGCTTCGCCATCAAAAAGCAAGAACTCGTCGCCAAGAATCGTGGTCACCTAATCTTGACCGCACCGCACCCGAGCCCACTTTCTGCCTACCGCGGCTTCTTCGGATGCAAGCACTTCAGCAAGGCAAACGAATACCTCAAAAGCAAGGGCCTCGAACCCATCGACTGGAGCATCAAGTAGGTGTGAGATGTGAAGTGTGAGATGAACATCAAAATGTAAATTTTAATTTCACATTACACATCACACATTACACATCACACATTACACATTTCCAGCGTCTAGTATTTTCTATATTAACTGCCATGAATCGAAATAATACTTTTGGTCGTCTACTGGTTTTTATCGTGTTGGGCCTGATCATCGGCGGAATCCTTGGCGAATGCCTCGGTATGCTGTTTGGTCAGCTTGGCGAACTGATGAACGCAGGTGGATTCAATAACGTAGTCCACAACTTCTTCGTTTCGTCCTTCAACCTCAACATCGGTTTTGCCGACAGGCCCGAGCCCGTGGTTCTTGACCTTTATCTGGTCAAAATCGCATTCGGCTTCGGAATCAAGCTGAACGTGGTAAGCATTATCGGCATGATTCTCGGCATCTACATCATGAAATGGTCCGGAGGAAAGTAATGGAGACCATCCAAGAATTGAGCGGCAAGCTCGCTAGCGGCAGCAAGACTGCCGTGGCCCTTACCGAAGAATCCCTCGCAAAGATTGAATCTACTAAGAATTTAAACGCCTATATCAGTGTTTTGAACGAACGCGCCTTGCAGAAGGCCGCCGAATCCGACAAGCGTCGTGCCGAAGGCAAGACTCTCGGAGCCCTCGACGGTATTCCGGTTGCCGTAAAGGACAACATGTGCATCGAAGGCACACGCACCACGGCCGCGTCCAAGATTCTTGAAAATTTTGTCGCCCCCTACACCGCTACCGCTATCGAAAAGCTCGAAGCCGCCGGTGCAATCATCGTGGGCAAAACCAACATGGACGAATTCGCCATGGGTTCGAGCAACGAGACCTCCTACTTCGGTAAGGTCATCAACCCGCTCGATGAATCCCGCGTTCCGGGAGGCTCCAGTGGCGGTTCGGCCGTAGCCGTGGCCAGTGGCACGGTCGCCTGTGCGCTCGGCTCCGACACCGGTGGATCTATTCGTCAGCCCGCCGCCTGCACCGGCGTTGTGGGCCTCAAGCCCACCTACGGCCGCGTATCCCGTTACGGCCTGTTGGCTTACGCCAGCTCTTTGGACCAGATTGGCCCCTTCGGTGCAACCGTTAAAGATGCCGCCACCCTCCTCGGCGCTATCTGTGGTATCGACCCGCACGACAACACCACCAGCACTCGCCCGACCGAAGACTTTACCGCAAAGCTCGACGCCGGCGTGAAGGGCAAGGTGATTGGCGTTCCCAAGGAATACTTTGGCGAAGGCCTCGACGCCGAATGCAAGGCCGCTATTGAAGGCATGCTGGGGAAGCTTGAAGCCGAAGGCGCCACCCTCAAGGAAATCAGCCTTCCGCACATCAGCTACGCCGTGTCCAGCTACTACATCATTGCAACTGCCGAAGCTAGCTCGAACCTTTCCCGCTACGACGGCGTTCGCTACGGCTACCGCAGCAAAGAAGCCCGCAAGCTCTTCGACCTGTACGCCAAGTCCCGCAGCGAAGGTTTCGGCAAGGAAGTCCAGCGCCGTATTCTCCTCGGCAGCTACGTGCTTTCCGCAGGCTTCTACGACGCCTACTACGTTCAGGCCCAGAAGGTCCGTCGCTTGATTACCGACGACTTCAACAAGGCATTCGAAAGCTGCGACGTGATCGCAAGCCCCACGATGCCGGGTCTCCCGCTCAAGTGCGGCATGAACGAATCCGACCCGATGGCTGTGTACCTCAGCGACATCTACACCGTAAGCCTGAACCTTTCTGGCTTACCGGGCGTGAGCGTGCCGTGTGGCATGGCCGGCGGACTCCCCGTGGGTCTCCAGTGGATTGGCAAGCCGTTCCAGGAAGCCGACTTGCTCAGCGTCGCCGCAGCTACAGAGGCTCTGAACAAGTAATCGCGTTGCGATAAAATTTAAAAGACCTGTTCCAAAGAACAGGTCTTTTTTTGTCTGCTAAAAACGATAGACTTCAAATCTTGCAATCTTTAATTGCCGAAAGCGAACCGGACGAATACGCCTTCTTGATGCACTCGGCAACAGATTCAGCAAGGTCTACAACTTCTTGAGGAATTTCAATGGGGTTTCCATCGTCATCGGTACTGTCAATTGTATTCGCCTTGATAATCGAATCGGCAACAGCCTGCGCAATAGAATCCGCTACCACTTGGGCGATTGAATCGGCGATAGCCTTTTCTTTGGCCCTTCGATCTACAGCATCTTCATAGACTTTCGCCGGAACGCGGTTCAGCGTGACACCATTCTTACTCACGACCCTGACAAGGCCATCATGGATACCGTAATAGAACGCCGAAATATTACATACGTTGTTGTCTTCATTTGCGTTGAACACCACAATGTCGTAATACGTAGAATCACCCACTTTGAGCGAATCCTTGAAACTCAGTTTATAATCATTCTTTGTCACCGGGAGATCGGGATCATCGAAAATGATTTTTTCATTCAGGGCCGGATTGCAACGGACTACAATGGAACCATCATTCAATTGCTGATCCACATAGAGCTGCACATCAATGCCAGACGTAAGCGCCTTGGCAGCATAGTACATCTCAGGTTGGTCTTTTGTGCCGAAATCGACATGCTGATTTATCTTGTCGACAAAGTTGACCGTATCCGCCAAATAGATGACTGTATCCTCGCTAAAACCGTTCTTAGAATCCAGCAACATCTGCACATCTTTGGGAAGCGAAGAACTCTCATCATCGCCACAAGCACAAAGAAGCGCCGCAACAGCAAGAAAAAGCACCTTCTTCATTAGTCGTCCTCCTCGTTGATTGCGATGTAGCTACCATCTTCCATCTCTATTTTCAAAATGCCCTTCTTTGTCTGGTAATACAACTTGGCATCTGATTCAACAGTCTTTGTCTGATATTCACTCTTACGCGGTTGTTCGTATTTGCGCCCATCAACTACAGCGACATTGGTATACGTGACCCCATTTACTTCCATTTTTTCGATATACGACGAATCGTGTGTGTTTTTGAGAGTTTCCGGATTCTTAAGAGAAAAAACGTACTGACCGAATTCCACCGTAATAGTTTGATTCAATTTATCTTGTTCATTATAGTAGAAGGTTGTCGTTTCCGTAGAAAGAGAAACGGAATAGATAGGATACGCTGATTCCAAAATTGTATTCAAATGCTTATAGCACACTTCATCGATATAGTTATCACGATCAATAACAGCGATCGAAAACAGGTAGCCATCCGAATGCTTGTACGGGATAGTCTTGCCAACTTTATAATTGCCAAATTCTGCGGCAAACCCACTGATTTTCGAATTGTCGCTACACTTGTAATAATTGGGTTCAGTCGTTGTCACTTCTCCGCATGCACAAAGAAACGCAAGCGAGAAATTCAACAAAAGCAATGATTTAGTACAAAATTTCATCATACTACAATTATATATTTTTTTCGAAAAAATGAGTACAAAAAAATGCCCCCGGATTTTTTCCGGAGACATTTTCTAAACGCTAATCGAAAGCGAAATTAGTCGCCCGTGCGGTAGTTCGGAGCTTCCTTCGTAATCGTCACATCGTGCGGATGAGATTCACGGAGGCCTGCGCCCGTGATACGGACAAAGGTTGCCTTCTTGTAGAGTTCTTCAAGGTTAGCAGCACCGGCATAACCCATAGCAGAATGGATACCGCCAATCAGCTGGTAAACGGTGTCGCGGAGCGGTCCCTTGTACGGAACGCGGCCTTCGATGCCTTCCGGAACGAACTTGCGCGGTTCCTGAACGCCACCCTGGAAGTAACGGTCAGCGGAGCCAGCCTTCATGGCGCCGAGAGAACCCATGCCGCGGTAGCTCTTATAGCTACGGCCATCAGCGAGAATCACTTCGCCCGGAGCTTCTTCGGTACCGGCAAACAGGGAGCCCACCATCACGGCATGGCCGCCAGCAGCGAGAGCCTTGACGATATCGCCAGAGAATTTGAGGCCACCGTCAGCGATAATCTTCACGCCGACCTTGCGAGCCATCTTGCCGCATTCCACGACAGCGGAGAACTGCGGGTAACCGACACCGGCCACGATACGTGTGGTGCAAATAGAACCCGGACCGATACCCACCTTGACGATGTTCGCACCGCACTTGGCGAGTTCTTCGACGGCTTCCGGCGTGCAGACGTTACCGGCGCAAATCGTGAGCTTCGGATATTTCTTGCGAACGGTCTTCACCATGTTACGCACACCGATGTGGTGGCCGTGAGCCGTATCAATAATCAACAGGTCAACGCCGGCGTCCACGAGGGCAGCCACGCGTTCAAGAGTATTTGCAGAAGTGCTGACAGCGGCACCCACGAGCAACTGGCCATTCTTGTCGAGGCTAGCGTTCGGGTTGTTTTCGCGCTTCAAAATGTCAGTCATCGTAATGAGGCCCTTCAAGGCACCAGAAGCATCCACCAGCGGGAGCTTTTCGATACGCTTTTCGGCGAGGATTTCCTTCGCCTTAGAAAGGCTCACCTTCGGGCTTGCCGTCACCGGATTCTTGGTCATCACGGCACGGATCTTCACGTTCATGTCGCTAACGGTGCGGAGGTCACGGCTCGTGAGCATACCAACGAGCTTACCCTTAGAAAGAATCGGGAAACCGCTCACCTTGTTACGGGCGCGGAGTTCAAAAGCAGCAGACACCGGTTCGTCGGCGTCGAGCGTCACCGGATTGGTCACAATACCGGACTGCCAACGCTTGACCTTGCGAACTTCTTCGGCCTGGTCTTCGATGCTCATGTTCTTGTGGATAATGCCGAGACCACCCTGCAAAGCCAAAGAAATGGCGAGCGGAGCCGTCGTCACGGTATCCATAGCGGCACTGATAATAGGAATGTTCAGCTTGATATTCGGAGCGAGCTGAGTGCTCACATCGGTCTGAGCCGGAAGAACAGAAGATTCAGCGGGAACAAGGAGGACGTCGTCAAACGTCAAAGCTTCTGGCAAAAGTTTCATATAGTACCTCTTTTGCGCATAGAATATAGTAATTTTCACGCGCAAATCCTAGCTCTATACCGCTAGAAATATTGTAAAAAGTCGGTTTTTATTTTCCGTTGTAGCGTTCCATACACTTTTCGATGCCGAGTTTAAAATAGCATTCCACAAGGGCAGGGACTTTAGCAATCGCCTCGTCAAAGGCCGGGCGGTCTTCGGGCGGGAACTTAGCGAGCACCCAGTTGCTCAAGTCATACTTGGGCGGGCACTTGCCTACGCCAAAACGGATGCGCGGGAACTTGTCGCCCACATGCTCAATGATATTGCGGAGCCCATTCTGGCCACCATGACTGCCGTCCTTGCGGCAACGGATACGGCCTACATCCAAATTAATGTCATCACTGAAAACGAGCAGGTGGTCCACCTTCACCTTGTACCAAGTCATGAGCGCCTGAACCGCCTCTCCAGACAAATTCATATAAGTCTGCGGCTTCACCAGCAGGCATTCTTCGCCTGCGATGTTCACCTTCATGGTCAGCGCCTTGTGTTCGCTTTTCCAGTCCTTGCTCGAATCAGCAAGTTTTTCAACCGCCATAAAACCGGCATTGTGATGTGTGTTAGAATACTGAGTACCAGGATTTCCAAGACCGACGATGATGTACATAACAGGTATGAGGTCGCGCCAAAGGCGCTTTGAGGTGTGAGGTAAACGGTAATATAGTAAATAGCTCATGCTTCGAGCCTAAAAAAATGACCTGCCTGCACGGAGCAGACAGGTCCAATTTCGATTGCTTGGAGCAATTACTTAGCTTCGGCAGCCGGAGCAGCAGCATCAGCGGCAGCAGCGTCATCAGCCTTCTTACCGCTCTTGGCAGTAATGGTGAAGATCACGGTGCGCGGCTGGCAAGCGAGTTCGATACCGTCAGCGAGCTTGAGATCCTTGGCGTAGAAGGTCGTCGGAGCCGGGAATTCGGAGATGTCCATTTCGAGGATAGCCGGAATCTTGGTCGGAACAGCAGCGAGCTGGATGTAGCGGTTCTGCTGAGCGAAAGTACCACCCTGGGTCTTAACGCCAACCGGAAGACCGTTCAACTTAACCGGAACGCGAACCTTAACCTTGGAGGCTTCGTCGATCTTGATGAAGTCGATGTGTTCGATTTCCTGAGAAATCGGGTTCTTCTGGTAGTTGTAAATTACGGCAGCGTTGCCGGCCTTGCCATCAATTTCCAGGTCGAGAAGCGTGTAACGCTTACCCGGGGCGAGAACCTTGCGAACATCGATTGCGCTAACGCTGATATTCACAGACTCTTGACCCTTACCATAATAGACAGCCGGGATCTTGCCTTCCTTGCGGAGACGGGCGCAGTCGCGGCTCTTGCCTAGCACTCTCGAGGTTGCTGCGAGTTTTGTGAGTTCCATAATTTTACTCCAATTAAGTAAATGGTTAAAAAAAATTCATTGGGGTAGCTGGATTCGAACCAACGAATAACGGAATCAAAATCCGTTGTCTTACCACTTGACGATACCCCAATGGTGGCGCAAATATATCAAAGGGTTAAGGCTAAAAACCTTCAAAAAAGCGGGTTACAACCTGGTACCTGGAGATGGGTTTCAGCTCTTCGGCAGCCTCTTTTGCCTGCTTTCGGGTTTCAAAGACGCCAAAAACCGACGCACCCGACCCCGACATCAGGACGGAGGTTGCTCCCAGGCGCTTAAACTCGTTCTTCATTTCTTGAACGAGGGGGTGCTTGGGGAATACCGATTCTTCAAACGCATTGAAAGTGTTTGCGAGCGCAAAGTCGATTGATGCGGCCTTGCCCGTGCGCATGCACTTGGACTTGTAAGTTTCCCAGCGGTCCGGGCCGGACTTGGGCACGCCAGCGTAGGCATCCTTGGTCGGAACGGAATCGAGCGGAGTGGCCACCAGCAGGTACTGTTCGTCGTTCAACTGCAACGGCTTCACAAAAGTGAGTTTTTCGCCAATACCTTCGGCCATGGCGGTACCGCCACGAACCAGGAAGGGAACATCTGCTCCAAGTTTCGCCCCAATTTCTTCGAGCTTTTCAAATTTGAATTTGAGCTTCCACAGCTGGTTCAACAAACGAAGCGTTGCAGCAGCATCTGCAGAACCACCGCCAAGGCCTGCACCCAGGGGCATTACTTTGTTCAAATAAATATCTGCACCGAGGGTCGTACCCGATTCTTGCTGCAAGAGCTTAGCGGCCTTGTAAACCAAGTCCGTTTCCAGCGGATAATTCTGCGGTTCGTTGTAGCAAAGCGTAATTCGACCATCCTGGCGCGGTTCGGCGCTTACAGTGTCACCTGCGTCGATGGTCTGGAAGAGGGTGCCCAAATCATGGTAGCCATCTTCACGTTTACGAATAACATCCAAAAACAAATTAATCTTGGCAGGAGCGTATTCTTTCATGCCGTTAAACTTAGCAAAAATATTCCAATTTGGAATACCTAGGAAAAACTTTTCATTACCGTAAAAAAAAAACAATATATATTAGGGGATGATAGTTTCTAACTATTAAATAAGCCCAAAGCTTGTAAAACCAAAAGAAGAGAAAATTATGAAGAAAATCGTTTTCACCATTTTCTTTTGCCTTGCCACATTGGCGGCGGAAGCCCAGATCGACAAAATTCTAGGACCATGGACCGCCATCGACCCCGATACCGACAAGCCTTACGCCACCGTACTCATCTATAAAAGCAGCAACGGGCTGTATTACGGCAAACTCACCGAAATTCTGGATTCCGACGACCCAGCCGATCAAAAGCTCATCGGCACCATCATCATCAAGGACATGAAAGAAGATGACGGTATGCTGAAGGGTGGCTCCATTTACGACCCCGAAGAAAACAAGACCTACCATGGAAAGATATCACTTACCAAGGACGGTCGCCTAGAAATGCGCGGTTCGCTTGACCGCTGGGGACTTTTGGGCGCCACGGAATATTGGAAACGCAGTAAAAAGTAAAAAAAGATGGAATAAGGAGAAAATATGAAGAATCTGTTTATTGAAGTGCTCGGCACCAGTTTATTGTATGCGGCAACCACCTTTGCCCAGTCGGCAAACGAAATCGCCAAGAAAGTCCACGACTTGCCGTCCGGAAAAACATCGTCTGGAACCATTTCAGTTACCCTAATTGACAAAAACGGAAAGACACGCAACCGAGAAATCGCATCTTACACCATGAAGGACGGCTCCACCGACAAGACGGTCCTCGTTTTCAAGACACCCAGGGACGTGGCAGGAATCAGCTACCTCACCTACGACTACCCCGACAAGGCCGACGGAACCACCGTAGATAGCGACAGCTGGATCTACCTACCGGCCATGAAAAAGGTGCGCCGAGTTTCAGGTTCCAGCAAGGACGACGACTTCCAGGGGACAGACTTTACTTACGACGACTTGGGCACCCGCAGTCTTTCCAAGGACAACTTCGCCATTCTCGGCGAAGAGAAGGTGAACGGAATTGACTGCTGGATTCTCGAAGCCAAGGCAAAGGATCCCAAAGCAAAAGTAAGCCGTCGCGTGTCCTGGGTGAACAAGAAGACTTACGTAATCCACAAGGGCGAATACTTCGACAAGCAGAATCGTCTGCAAAAGACACTCGTTGCCGAAAACATTCAGCAAGTGAACGGCTACTGGACCTCTCTCAAGATGACCATGACCAACGTCCAAACAAACCACAAAACCGTCTACGAAATCAAGAACCTTAAGTACGACGAAAAAGTAAACGAAAGCTACTTTACAGTCAGCGCGTTGGAACGTGAACAGGTCAAATAAAAATGAGGGTTTCTAGAATCAATCAGTTTTTCCGCAAGGCCGGGGCCACCCAGATTCGTTACCGTTGGCCCATTCTTGCCATACTCTTCGTTATCACCGTAATCTGCAGTTTCGGTCTTGTCCATTTCGCGCTCTCGCGTGGCGAAGAGGGCTGGTTTGGCGATTCCGACGAAATCACCATTAATACGAAAAAATACGAACAGGTCTTCGGAAACCTGAACAGCATCGGAGTACTCCTCGTAAAACAAGACGATGGAGATGTCTTTAGCGAAGAGATCCTGAATGTCATCGACAAAATCGGGACTCGGTTACAAGACGAAATTCCGTTTGCGAACCGACTTACCTCGATTATCAATGTCAATATTCCCGTAGGCAATGAAGAAGGTTTCGAAATCGTCAAGCCTTTCGAGAACGGAATCCCCTCGGACTCCGCAGAACTCGCCAAGGCGCGTGCCCTCGTGATGCGCGGGAACGAAAAAACGAACGCCCTCATCAATGCACTCGTCAGCGACGACGGACGCGAAACCTGGATTTCCTTGTCGCTCCACCCGTTCGAAGGCAAGGAACTTGAAGAAAAATTCGAAGGCGACGTAGAAGAAGTCAACCTAGCTATCGGCTACAAGCTGATGGAAATTATGGAAAGCGACGAATTCCAGAACAAGGACTATAAACTGTATGGCGGAGGAATCCCGTTCGACAGCGCCTGCGAAGACCGTTACGAAATCCCCGAATACGGCATTAGGGTGCTATGTAGCATCGGCGTGATGCTTTTATTCCTGGCACTTTTCTTGCGCAATTTCTTTGGCGTTTTCGTTCCGGCAATCACTACCCTCAGCGCCATTGCCTCGGTATTTGGCGGCATGGCCCTTTTCGGAGTAAAGGCAGATTCTACGCTCGTCACTTTGCCTGTCGTTCTGGGCATGGCATTAGCCGTTGGCTATTCGGTGCATTATATAAACATGTTCAAGTTGCAATTTAGACGCACCGGCATCCGTAAAGAATCAGCTATCAGATGCATCGAAGAATGTGGTTGGCCGGTACTATTTACAGTGCTTACGACCATGGCTTCGTTTATCAGTTTCCTGTTTGTCGACATGAAACCCCTTGTATGGATGGGTAAAGCCGCAGCCCTTGTGGTGCTCGCAATTTACCTCTATGTAACAATCCTGATTCCAATTCTACTGTCGTTCGGCAAGAACGGTGTGCCCGATACTACTAGCAAAGACGGAGCGACAAAACTGGACAAGGTGTTTTCAGCCTGGTCCGATCTCGTCTATAAAAGAAAATGGCCCTTTATTGTGGCTGCAGCCCTGATTATTGCAGCATTTATTCCGGGAATGTTCAAGATTACGGCGCAACTGGACTACCTGAGTATTTCGGGCGACAAGGTTCCCTATGTGCAAGAAATCAAGAAAATGCTAAAGACTAAGCTCGGAAACCAGTACAGCTATTCCATCATGATCTCTTTTGACGAAGAAGGCGCATTCAAGAAGCCCGAAAACATGAAAGCACTTTTGGAACTCGAAGATTACGTAGGCTCCCTTTCGCTTACCAAGTGGTCGGGTGGAAAGCCGCGCGTGACCTCGGCGACAAGCATCTTGAAAGAAATGAATCGCGCATTGAACGAAGGCAAAGATTCGCTTTACGCCGTTCCCGAAGACGAATACGTGCTTGCGCAGCTGATGGAACTTTCGTCTATCGAAATGCGCGAAGACTTTAGCGAAACGATGGACGAAGAATTCAGAATTACAGAAGTCAGCGTGGACATGACCCAATTCGCTACCGAAGAAGCGCTCCAAAACATGAACGCTTTAAAGGCTAAACTCGCCGAATTGTTCCCGAACGCCCAATGCACACTGCTTGGCGACATGATCCGCTATTCCGAAATGAGCAATCGCATTGTTTTTGGCGGTCTAAAATCCTTCGGATTTTCGCTCATCATCATCGCCATCATGCTAATGTTTGCATTCTCCAGCTTCAAGCTTGGAATTATCGGCATGATTCCGAACGTGGCCCCTGTCATTTTGGTGGGCGGTGTCATGGGATACTTTGACTTTGCGCTGGACTTTAGCACTGTCACCGTGATGCCCTTGGTGTTGGGTATTGCCGTAGACGACACAATCCACTTGACCACACACTTGAAAGTCCGATACGAAGAATGTGGTTCCCTACCGAAGGCAATGGAAGCGACCTTCCGCGAAATTGGGGCATCGATGTTCCAGACCACGTTGATTCTATGTGCAATGTTCGGTGTTTATCTGTTTAGCCCCTTACGTTTCTTGATGGTACTCGGCCTGCTAATCATTGTTGGCCTTTCAAGCGCCTTGCTCGCCGACTATACGATTACACCCGCACTTCTGCAAGTGACAAAGCCGTACGGCAAAGAAAAGGAGAAAGCATGAAACGATTCACCGCCCTCGGTTTAGCTTTTGCCGCAACCGTTTGCGCCCAAGAAACAGTCTTCTTGGGTAGCCTTACTTCGCAGGCCGGGGTAGGACTTCCGAACACACACCACAACAAGGGTGACTTTCTACTCGGCCAAACCACTTTCGACGGCACAATCAAATCGTACCTGGACGAAGCCATGGTCTATGTGAACGCCCAGATTGTCCACGACGCCTTAGGCGCACAATCGACAAACGGCTCATCCGCATTCGTTGCCGATGACGGCACCTTCGCCTTAAAACTCCGCGAAGCCTATATCGACTGGAAGGGCGAAATGCTTGCACTCCGTATCGGTCGCCAAGTTGTTTCATGGGGCAAGGCCGACGACATCCAGATTACCGATGTACTCAACCCGAGAGACGAATCAAGCTTTGTCGCAAGTGACTACAACGAGTCTAAACTCGGAATTGACGCCGTACGTCTTTCACTCTTGACCGAAAAGACTCAAATCGATGCGTACTGGATTCCGTTTTTCACGCCAAGTATTCTCCCACTCGCGAGTGGAAACCCGCTCAACAGTCAAGTTTTCCCAAGAAAATTTGATGGATCGAGAGTTGGTGTTCCAGAAAAGTACAACGATTTCGAACTTCCAGAAAAGAAACTTTCTAAGAGCGAACTAGCCTTGCGGGCAAGCGCCTACACGTCGTTCGCGGACCTGTCTCTATATGGATTTTACGGGTGGGATGACCTTCCGCTTATCAAGTATTCTCCCTACATAAACGAATTCTACGAGGAAAACGATTTAGACACCCTTCTTGTTTCCGGTGAATACAAGAGGATGTACATGGTCGGTGCCGACGCCGCAATTCCTTACGGAGACCTTGTATTCCGATTCGAAGGCGCTTTTTTCCCAAAACGGCATATCCAAACAACCGCTTATTACCAAATAGAAAAATTCGTTAACGAAAACAAGATTCCTACAAGCGAGCGAAAGAATCAAGCCGTAGGCCTCGCGGGCCTCGACTGGACACCGAGCGGGGGCTGGACCATTACCGCACAGTACGTGATGGATAAAATTTTCGATTACAACGACAACCTTGACAGAAGAGATTACGAGCATCAGGCGACATTAAGTATCGAAAAGTCCGTCTTAAATGAGACACTGACACTCATGGCATCGGGGGCACTAGACCTGCGATATTTCTCCAGCGCAAGCGAACTTGAAATCGACTACAAGCTGACCGACGCCATCACGCTGAATCTGATCGGGGACCTGTACTTTAGAGGGTATAAATACGGAATGTACGGCGAATACCGCGATTATAGCAGTGTCACTTTCAAAGGAAAAATGTCATTCTAACGTTCTGGAGGGGAAAGCATGAAAAAAGCATTATTTGCATTCGCTGCCGTACTTTGCTTAGGCAGTCAGCTTTTCGCAGAAGAAGCCCCGAAAAAAGCCACTCAAGCACCTTCGCCTTGGGAGTTTTCAGCGACGACATCAGCGGCCTACTACCCCGAAGTGGAACACCACCGCGGTTCAAACCATGTCACAGGAATCAGCGGTCCATACGATGGCATCGAGGCCGTTGCTGAATTTGACGCGGCCTACACGCTCCCCTTCTTGCGTGGCGACGACGAATTCACCGCCGACAACCATGTAACCTTCAATATGGGTCTAGAAATTTCACCCATTACGGTCGCACCCGTCGCATCGATTACCGTATCGCCCATTGCCTTTTTGGAACTAGCAATCGGCGGCACGGCAGGAACCGGCTGGAACGCATTCGATTTATTCCAAGGCATGGCTGCATACAACGAAACCAAGCCCGAATATAAAGACATGACTCCCTTTGCACACTGGTACTTGTACGGCTGGGGAAGCGCATGTCTCATGTTCGATCTAGCCGCCCTCTGGGAAGGCGACTGGCACCACGTTGTAGCGACTGCCACCTACAAAGCCGGCTACCAGAAATTGACTGGCACCGACAGCGATGTTTGGCTCTGGCAGGAGACAGACGGCATGGCAAGCGGCTGGGTGTACGAACAAGAATACTTTGTAGGCTACCAGATGCCTTTGAAACTTTCGATGATCGGCGTCGGCACCACGCTTTCGGGCCATTATGAGTCCAGCGATTTCGGCGACTATTCATCAAACTACAAGGGCGACTTTATGACCATCGACATTTGGCCCATGGCTGAAATCACACTTGACAAGAAAGACAAGCTTTATGTGCTTTTTGATTTTCAATCCCGCAGAAGCTTCCGCGAAAAATACAAGGGCGAAGAATACGAGCCCCTAATGACATACAGCGGCAGGGAATGGATATTCTATTCTGTCGGATTCCAGTGGAAACATCTGTTTTAATTCTTTTCACAATTTTTTTACTAAAATATAATACGGAGCCTAGAATGGAACTTAGAACTGTTTTGAACGATGCTGAAATGACAATTGCTCTTTCTGGCGAGCTGAACACCCTCACCTCGCCCAAACTCGCAGAAGAAATTGCAGCTCACATCGAAAAGATAAACTCGCTAATCATGGATTTCAAAGAATGCGATTATGTATCCTCGGCAGGGATCCGAGTATTACTTTCAACATTCAAGGTCTTAAAAAAGAAACAGGGAAACATGCAACTTCTCAATATCGGCGAAAACTTCAGGGAAGTCCTAGACGCAACCGGACTCGACGCCGTTTTCGGTTTAATTTAAATGACGAACTACGAAATAGAGATGGAACTTGACAAAGCTTCAAAAGCCCTGTCAAAAGAAACGCAATCTATAAATCTATCCTACTGGAACGCCGGCTCCGAATACAAGGCTCAGCTCAAAGATATCCTCAAATACGAATCCGTACAGGATATTTTTGACTATCAATATTATCTTCCTGAATCCATCAAAAAAAACATTGCAACCAAATTAGGCTTTTCAAGCGAAGATTTCTACGAATCTCAGGGTTTTGCCTTCTCGCAAAGCACCCATTCGATTGTAACAATCGCAGTATTTCTTTCACAAAGAAATTTGAAAACAGGAATCATTGCGCCAGCATACTTTACGGCACAGACTTGTCTAGACGATTTAAAAGTCGACTACCACATTTTTAACGAATTCATTCCCAACTTCAATCAAAATTTCGACATCGGGCTCCTTATAGATTCGGACTGCGAAGCATTCTGGTTCACCTCCCCCATCAACTCGACAAGCGTTTATTTCAATCAAAATGTCATAAACGGCATTCAAGAACTTCTAGATGCAGGGAAATGGGTTATCTTGGACGAGGCCTTATGCGTAAACGGAAAGGAACTTTCAAGAACATTAGGAATACAAGAAAAAATAATTTACATCTATAGTCCGCATAAGGCTCTAGGAATTCAAGGGATTAAGTTTTCTGTCATTGTCACACATAAAAAATACTATGACGAAATTGATAGGCTCAAAGACTGTTACGGAGGTTCCCTAAATTATCTAAGTGAACTGGGTGCACGCCATTTCATCTCCAAAAACTACGACGAATGCCTTCGTTTTTACAATAAATTTTGGAGAGACAATTACAAACGAGTTCATCAGATTCTAGCAAATTACCATTTCGCCCATGTGCCACCTGATACATACGGTCATTATGCCATGATCTTTCTTGACGGGTGTATAGGAACCGAAATTTTTATTTTCGCCATAAAAAAACTAATCAAGGAAAAGGGATATTTAATTTTTCCGGGTGTCATGCACGGTTTTGACATAAGCAAACAGTTCTGTTTTAGAATCAACCTGCTCCTGAACAAGACTGATTTGGAAAAAGGACTTATTTCAGTTCTTGACTACATGGGCAAATTCATCGAGAATGCATAATGGCTAAAGAAAAATTTATCGCCGTACATGACAAACTTACCGAACACGCTCAAATGACGCCCGGTGCCATTGCCGTTATCTGCGCAGACAAGGAACTTTCGTACAAGGAACTTGACCAGGAATCAGATTATTTGGCGGCATCGCTTTTCGCCCTGATTCCAGAAATCAGACAAGGGGATTTCATCACTCTTGTATTGGACAGGTCTTTCTCTATTCATATCGCCATCATGGGCGTTTTAAAAACGGGTGCGGCCTTTATCCCACTTACACTCGACACGCCTCCTGAAAGAATTGCATACAGCATCAACGATTCCAAATCGAAAGCCATCATTACAACCGCAAAAATCAAGGCGGAACTTCTAGAAATAGGCAAATGCACTTGCAAGATTTTCACACTAGAAGAACTCCTTGCCAAAGCGAAAAAAGAACATTTAAAAAAACAAGTTGTTCATGTAAGCCCCGATGACATGGCAATGTGCATTTACACCTCAGGTTCTACAGGAAATCCCAAAGGGGTCACGCTTAATCACAGGGCCATTTACGAAGAATTCTTTCCAGAACAATGGATCGCCATTGCCCAATATCAAATTCATCGATTGGCCGACATATCCCCATTCACGTTCATCCTTTTTTATACAGGATTCTTTTATTGCATTTATGCAGGCGCCCTATTTTACCTTAACAAAGAAAACGAGCTTAAAGATTTAACAAAATTTTCAGAACAGATCAAGAAGTATCAACTGGATTCCGTAATTGGAATACCTTCATTCATAGAAATTCTACTTTCTGCGGCAGACAAAGAAAATTTTGAAAGCATTATTGGCCTATACATGGGCGGAGAGCCGCTCTCTCCGGAGCACGCCACGAAAATCTTCAGCAAACTCCCTACCGTAAAAATCATCAATGGGTACGGTACGACAGAAACATGTTCCATGGCCGTGTGCAAGGTATTACAAAATACAACAAGTTCCTTCACAAATGGAATTCCATACCAGACAAAAGTCTTCATCGTAGACGAAGAAGGAAACGAACTTGGACCAAACCAGAAGGGAGAACTTTTAATACAGGGCAAGACGCTTTCTTGCGGATACTTGAATCGTCCCGATGATACGGCAAAGAACTTTATAGAATACAGAGGCGAAAGAACATACAAATCTGGGGATCTTGCCTATAGGACCGACAACGGAGAAATCGTAATCTGCGGTAGAACCGACGATATGGTAAAGTTAAACGGACAGCGAATTGAGCTCCAAGAAATAGAACAATCTATCTTAAAAATTGAAGCCATTAAACAAGCTACCGTTATTTTAAAGACCAACGAAAAAGAGAATTTCCTAGTCGCGTTCATTGTTGCAGGCACAGACATATCTACAAAGGCGATCAAGGAAGAACTATCAAGGATTCTTCCACCTTATATGATTCCTTCGGTTTTTGTAACGCTTGACAAGATGCCCTTAAATAAACACGGGAAAATTGACAAGCAAAGCCTAAAAACAATGGATATTTCGTTTAAGCATTTAAACGAGGATTCTTCAGAAATTGGCATCGAAAACATCTTATGTTCAGCGGTCAAAAAAGTTCTTGATCTAAAAAGAGACCCTTCCAAAGAAGATAATTTCTTTGAGCTAGGCGGATCCTCTATATCAGCAGTCGAACTAATCATCAAAATTGAAAAGTATCATTTAACGCTGACGGTTTCAGATATCTACTACGGAAAGACAATCGATCGAATTGCAAAAAAAATACAATTAAACAAGAACACAGATGACAATGAAAAATATGAAGAACAATGCCGAAAAAAAACATTCGACATAAAGGCAGAGCAAGAATTTTTCCTATCTGAAGAAGAACAAAAATCCGGCAGTAATTACGTTTACAACTTTTCGTACGTTGTCATACTCGGAAATCAATACGATGAAAAAAAACTATGCGAAGCCGTTGACAAGACACTTCAAAAGCATCCGATGATGATGTCTGTTTTTTCGAAAGATGAAACGGGAAAATATTCCGTCTCATACCGCCCTGAATTGATAAAAAAAACAGAATTGTGGCACACCTCCGAAAAAGAATTCAACAAGTTTAAAGAAAAGCCGGAGCGTCCATTCAATTTATTCGGAGAACATCTGTATAGAACCAAAGTCATTGTAACAGAGAAAAACAAGTACCTCTTTGTGGAAGTCCATCATTCTCTAGGAGACTATTATTCGTGTTTTATATTCTCCGTCCAGATATTCAACGAATATTACCAAGAAAAATCAGGGGATGACTTTTATTATTCGTACTTACAAGACCTAGAAAACATCAAGAAGTCCACAAAATATGCTGAGGCAAAAAGATATTACGAATCCCTAAAGGGCGATTTCAAATGGTGTTGCGTACTTGAATACGACCATACAAAATCTTTCGGAAAAAGTGCTTATTTGGATTACGATTTAGAAATTACCCTAGATCAAATGAACCAAGCCGAAAAAAGACGTTCTACATCCAGGAATGAACTTTCTATCGCGGCGGCAATACTTGCCCTTTCCGAGATGACAGGAAAAAAGAAAATCTGCTACACCTGGACTTACGACAACCGAAAAGAAGGCAAGTACCTCGAAACCATTGGCAGTTTCGAAGAAAATCTACCCATCTTTATCGATCTTGAAAAAACGGATTCTCCCTCAAAAGTTCTTTCCGAAATTTCAGAACAAATCCTAAAGGGCATTTTCTATTCGGAATGCCTAGGTGATATTTTCTACAATGACGAATTGGACTCATACACCTTGGAAATCATCTATCAAAAGCAAGTCCATGAAAACACCATGCTGAACCTGATTCCGCCGGAGGTTCAAATCGAAGAAGTGGGTTTGAACCGCAATGCGGCAATGCCTTTCGAAATAGAGGTCCGCGAAAATCCTTCGAGCCTATCCCTGTTTATCGAGTATGCGGAAAATCTATACACTCCAAAACAGGCGTTACAGTATGCGGAACTGTTAAAAAAGAATTTGAACCTTTTGATGAGTACCTAATCAAATTACCTTTTTTTAACCTATTATTATATTTAAATGAATGAGCAAGACTTTTCTGTCTAAAAAATTTCTTTCGCTACTGGTTTCGGGAACAGTCTACATGATTGTCGTTCCAATCCTGTTGCTGTCGGATTCCGTGATTGCAGGCATTGTCTTAGGAGAAACGAGCGTCGCCGGCATCAGCCTTGTAACCCCCGCATATTCCCTAGCCGCTTTTTTTGGAGGAATCCTTTCGATTGGCGTTCCCATCTTGTACAACCGCGCCATGGGAGAATTCGATCAAGCGAAAGCAACCCAGTATTTCAGGGTCGGATTGACCGCTGCTGTTAGCATAGGCGTACTCTTGTTCTTAGCCTTTACGCTGTTGGGCGATACCTATCTCCATTTTTTCGAAGCGACCCCCGCTGTTTTTGAACAGGCCAAGCAGTATTTCTTTTGGTACAAGCTAACCATTCTCATTTTGCCTTTATTCCTACTGATGTGCGAAGCCGTATTTTCAGATGGAGACGACACGATTAGCACAATCGCAGGCATCGTACAGCTAGTTGTCAACATCGCCCTCTCCATCATCTTGGCAAAATCCATGGGCATCGAAGGAATCGCCCTGGGTTCGTTTATCGGTACCGCACTTGCGCTTTTAGTGACAAGCCTCCACTTATTCAAGAAAGGAAACTCGCTAAAAATCGGATTCCACTTTTCAATTGCAAAAATTTTTCACATAGCGAAATACAGTACGATCGATGCGAGCACCTATCTATTTTTCGCCTGCTTTGCCGTGATTGTCGAAAAATACATCACATTCGCATTCGGTTCTGAAATGCTGATTATTGCCTCCGTTATTTTCTTTGCAAAAGAGTTTCAGATTATTTTTGACGGCATCGGAGAGGCCATTACACCCCTCATCAACATCTATCTAGGCGAAGAATCCTACCGCGGCATTAAAAATTGCTACAAGCTTGCGCAGAAAGCGGCTATTGTCGAAGGGGTTTTAATGACCGCCATCATAGCGGCAGCGGCTCCACTCATCGTAAAAATTTATGGCATCGAGAATCCAAAAATCGCGGAGGAGGCCATCAACGGGGCCCGCATTATTGCACTAGGGCTCACCGGAACCAGTCTTCTCTACTTACTCTCTTCGTATTATCTGCTCATCGACAAGATTTTTCTTGGAGCACTTCTCTGCGGATTACGCGACGTGATTGTCGCCGCCCCCCTCCTATTCATTCTCGGCGAAAAATTTGGAATTTACGGTTTCTTTGTCGGGATAGCCCTTTCGACTATTTTCGCCTACATCGTCTCGACACTATTTATCCGCACCAAATACGGCAAAGAAAACTACCCTCTGCTACTTGCCGATAAAGAAAAACGGCTGAACTACCGCTTTTACGAACTTAAGCTGGAACCGGAATCGATTATTGATGTTCAAAAGCAGATAGAGCGATACCTTCAGGAAAATGGCATCAGCAAAAAAAACATAGCCAAAGTCAAATTGCTCATTGAAGAACTTTTTATGCTTGTTTACGAAAAAAATGGGAACACGACAACCTATGCGGAATGTTCCGTCTTTATTCGAGAAGATGGAATACAGATTATCACTAAAGACGATGGAGTTTTATTCGACTTATCAAGCGACGATGTAATCGCAGGTTCCATTACCGAGTTCATGGTTTCGGGTTACATGGAAAAAATGAAAAATAACAAGATGTACCTCACGACCATGAGTTACAACCGTAACACATTCAAGGTAAAAATCGAGGCATAAATATGACCTATGAAGAAATTGCAGATACCCTGTTTGTAGAAATATCCGTTTTCACGACCTTGCTAACCGCATTCATGTTATACAACAACATCGTGCTGTACAAGATGAGTTTCAAGGACAAGCTTTCCATTATGCTTGTGTCGGCAACGGTCTTGTCTGCTTTTGACGGAATCTGGCATTTTGTAGATGGGAATCTTACATACAAGATCCTTAATTATGCCTGTGCCTATATTTTTGCAATTGCAATGATGCTTGGAACATCGATGTTTACGCGATTCTCGTTGAATCAATTTGGACTCAAGATGAGTTCAAAAAAATTGCACTACGCGCTATTTATCGCACCCACCGTTCTTACCGTTATTTTATGCCTAACGACACCTTGGACCGGCCTAGTATATTCCATCAACGAACATGGAGAAATTCAATATGGCATCATCTTTGATTATTGCTTGGTACCGATTGCTTTCATGTACGCAAGTTCACCATTGTTACAGTCCATCTATTACTTAATCCGACGCCGAAAATCAAATGCGGAAAAGAAATTCTACGCTCAATGTATTTTGATAACCTCCTTATTGATTGCAGGAATTGAGTTTATTCAGCTATTCATCTTGGAACTTGATGAAAATTATCTAGAAACCAGTCTTTCATCCGCCATCGCGCTCACCTTCTTTACAACAAACGTGAACACGAATAGGTTCGTCAAGAATCGCGAGAAAATAGTGGCCGTCGAAACCGACCTGAACCTCGCCGCAAACATTCAAACAGGTTCTCTTCCTTCCGCAGAGGGCGCTCTTGTCAACCACCCCGACGTAAACATCTACGCGACCATGGATACTGCCAAGGAGGTCGGCGGAGATTTTTACGATTTCTTTGAAATCGACGGCACGCATATTGCATTTGTCATCGCCGATATTTCGGGCAAAGGTGTTCCCGCGGCCCTCTTCTCGATGACCGTGAAGACGATGATCAAAGACCATGCTTCGATGAAACTGTCCACGGCTCAGATCTCTACCGATGTCAACCGAATCCTGTGTGAAAGCAACCCCGAAGAAATGTTTGCCACAGCATGGATTGGCATTCTAGACACCACGACACGCATCATGAAATTCACAAATGCAGGCCACAACGCCCCCTGTTTTGCAAGAAAGGGCGAAAATTTTGAATTTTTGAAGAACAAGCATGGGTTATTCCTTGCAGGCATGGACGATACACAGTACAAGGAATCCGAGATTCAATTACAGGATGGCGACAGCCTTTTAATCTATACCGACGGATTAACCGAAGCGCACAACGGCTCAGGGGAACTTTATGGCGAAGAGAGACTGCTGAAAAAACTCAATTCGGCCGATGTCCGTGGCGGCAAAGCATTCTTGACTCAGATCAAGGAAGACCTGCAAGCTTTTGTGGGAAATGCCGAACAATTCGACGACATTACCATGTTGTCCATTTCTCTCAGGTAGACAAAGCTGCAAACTTACCCGAATTTTCCGGAGCGCTGCATGCTCTGGATTTCTTCGATTCCAAGGAGCATGGCGCGGGGTTTGGAGTTGCCCTTGGCAGGGCCACACACGCCGAGGCTGTAAAGTTGGTCCACAATTTTACCGGCTCGGCTGAATCCCACGCTAAAGTGGCGCTGCACCGCCGAGGTCGAAAGCCCGCGGCATTCGACAGCCCACACGGCCACATCGTAAAGTAGCTTGTCGAGCTTGCCCAAGTCCTTGGCTCCGCCCTCGCCGTCTTCGTCGCTTTCACCGTCGCTGACGTCGAACGATTCCACCTGCGGGTAGAACACATTCTGGTCGGAGCAGGCATCGGCAAGTTTTTCGGCTTCTTCGTCGCTCAAGAAGGCGCCATGAACACGAACCGGTTCCGGATCATTCACAGCCTTGTAAAGCATGTCGCCACGGCCCAGGAGCTTTTCGGCGCCGGCATGGTCCATGACCGTGCGGGCGTCAATCTGAGAGGCCACCTTGAAGCTGATACGAGTCGGCAAGTTCGCCTTGATAATACCGGTAATCACCTTCACAGAGGGGCGCTGCGTTGCAAGCACAAGGTGAATGCCCACGGCACGAGCCTTTGCGGCAAGGCGCGCCACGTTCTTTTCAATTTCCTTTCCGGCAACCATCATCAGGTCTGCCATTTCATCGATAATCACCACGATGAATGCCATGCGGTGACCGCGGTCTTCTTCGGGCACTTCGTCGGGCAACTCGCCCGCTTCAAACTTGGCGTTAAAGCCACCAATGTTACGCACCTTTGCAGCCGCCAGAACTTCGGTTCTGCGATCCATTTCATAGCATAGCCACTGCAACGCCTGAATCGCAATTTCGGGCTTGGTAATCACCGGAGCCAGCAGGTGCGGGATGTTTTCGTACATCTTGAGTTCCACCGCCTTCGGGTCCACCAAAATCATGCGGAGTTCGTCAGGAGTCTTACTGAAAAGCATCGACGCCATGAGCGCGTTAATGCACACGGACTTACCGGAACCTGTCTGACCTGCAATCAGCAAGTGCGGGGCCTTGGCCAAGTCCATCGTGAACGCTTCGCCGGTAATGTCTTTACCGAGAGCTACCAGAATTTTTTCAGGCGAGGGCTTGAACTTTTCGCTCTGGAATACATCGAGACTGTACACCGTCTGGAACTTGCGATTCGGAATTTCGATACCGACGGCAGCCTTGCCCGGAATCGGGGCCAGAATGCGCACCGATGAAACGCGGAGCGGGAGCGCCAAATCTTCTTGCAAAGCAGAGAATCGGCTGACCTTCATGCCCGGGCCCGGTTCCACTTCAAAGCGAGTAATCATGGGGCCCGTTTCGCAACCGATTACGCGACCCTTCACCTTGAAGTTTTCAAGCTTTTCTTCGAGCATCTTGCCGATGGCGTTCAATTCTTCTTCGCTGTAATCGGCCGTCTGCGGCTCATGTTCTTCTAGAATATCGCTAATCGCAGGCACCTTGTATTCGTCGTAAACCGTCGTCGGGTCACGTTGCGGAATCGGGGCAGCCTTCATACCCGCAGTCGATGTACCACTCGGTACCGCTCCAATCGAAGCACCCAGCGTTTCGTCCGGCATTTCAGGAACTTCGCCCACATCGTCGGCGCCATAAACTTCAGGCACAAACGTTTCATCGTCAGCAGCCCCATCGCCGCCGAGCAAATCTTCGGCGTTAAACGAGGCTTGCGTTGGCTTGCCTGCCATCACCGTGCGTTCGTCTGCAGGAACCTGCGTCATAGATCTTTGCGTAGCACCCTTTGCAGCAGGCATTGTTCCTGTCGGCATCGGAGCGGCTACCGTACGCATTGCCATAGAACCCGTTACCGGAGCACCTTCGCGGCGCACATCACCCTTCACCTGCATACGGCCACGGTGATCTTTTTCCCATGCAATCAAGTCGCGAGCACGCTTGAGGGCCGCAATCTTGTCCTTGACTTCCACAATTTCAAGAGCGTTCATCTTGCCGCCATTCTGGCGCAAGTAATCTTCGAGCCTGCGAATTTCGGGATCTTCGTCCAGATTGTACCCGCCTACCCCATTATTCGTAGAATCCGGGAGAGTTTCCGCCACCTCTTTGGCGCGGCGCGGCGTCATCGTCTGCAAAACTTCATCCGGAAGGTTCGGCACTTCATCTGTGGTTCCGTTCAGGCTGAATTCATCGTCCATCCAGTTGCTACGGCCATTAAACGGAGTCACCTTGTTCTTGCGACGAATCTTGAATCCATCGGGCCTGATATTCACCGTGTTGTCGTCCATGTAAACACCACGCGGAAGCCCGCCCAAATCCATATTGGTCTGCACTTGAGGCATGCGGCGCGTATCTACAGGTTCATAAACTTCGCCTTCAACAGGTTCCCTTTTCTTAAATACAGACTTAAACCAATTGGTCGTCTGAACCACAAACTTGAAATGTCTCGGACGCAGCCCAAACGCAATCACCAGAATCATGGCAATCACAACCAGCGATATCGCAAGCGGCATCAACAGGGATTTTCCGAAAACCGGCACCGCCACAAACTGGTTAAAGAACTGTCCAAAAGCACCGCCAGCCTGAATCAAGGCTTCTTTAGAAACCTTCACCTCGCCATAATTGCGAAGCGAGAACAAGAACGAAAATACAACAGACAATAGCGAAAGTCCGACAGCGTAACGAACAAAACGCGCACGCCTAGAAACAGACACAAGGGCAGCGCCCCACAGCACAAGTGCCGACGACACAATCAAAGACGGCACGCGGCCAAACACAAACGCAAGCGCATCGGGGAACATTTTGCCCAAGTAGGGGCCTAAAAAGTTTTCTTTCACTCCGCTGTAGGCAGAACAAATGCAACCAAGCATCAATATAAGGCCGAATCCAACCAGCGTCCATCCACCAAGAATCGATCCGAAACCCTGTTCAGACGGAGAAAATTCGTCTTTTTTCGAAGACTTTGAAGTTTTTCCCGCTTTTTTCGAAGATGATTTCTTTTGAGTAGCCAAAATGCCTCCGCAAGTACCCCCTAAATATAGTATTATATTATCTTTCTATTATGCAAATAAAGTTTTCTAAAAAGATTAAGAAAGTTTTATCCGGCTTCTCCATATCAGCCGTTATTGTTTTGATTATCCTTATTTTGGGTAGTACGCAAAACGATATTCAAGGCTCTACCCGCAATGGTGCCGAATCTTTGGAAAACATTTTTTACGATTTATTTTTTAAAGCCGCAACTCATTCCGACAAAGCAGATGACGAAGAAGAAAGTTCCACTCACAGAAGAGTTTCCATTAGCGACAGCCTAGACCCGAACATTTACATTGTTGACATTGACGAAGCTTCTCTTACCAAATTGGGCAACTACAACGAATGGGACCGTTCCATTCACGCAAAAGTCATCAAGAACTTGAGCGAAGGCGGCGCATCGGCAATCAGTTTCGATATCTTGTTCAAGAGCGCTGATTTCGGCAAGCAAAAAACAAATCAAGTCGTAAACGTTCTCAAGAATATTACCCCCGACGCCGAAGTCGACTCGCTGTACCCCTCTCTACTCGCCAGCTACAATTTCGATTCCATGCTTGTCAGCTCCGTCAAGGAAAGCGGAAACACCATCGTCTGCTACATGTTTGACGACCGCAAATCCTACAAACATGCCTCGCAATGGATTCCCCTGAGCACGCAAGAACGCGCAGATGCCATCGGCTATACATCTGTATTCGACACCACTCAAGTAGACCAAATTGACGAAATCGAAGCCAAGGACCTGCTCGATAATATTTTCCCCGAACTTGCCCAAGCGGGAGCCAAATTCGGCTCCGTAAACGCCTACCCCGATAACGACGGTGTTGTCCGTAAAGTTTCAATGCTTTACCGCTATCCCAATCCAACACTTGACATTATCCCCCTCCTCGACACAACCATTGCAGCCGACAAAAAGCGATACGAAGCGGTTATCAATGGCGATGGCCGAAACTACGTGTATTCTACCATGTCGCTCATGACTATCTTGCACCTGTTCCACAGGGATCCTAAAGATGTCATTATTAAAATGGGGCAATACATCGATGTGGGCAAACCTTTCGGCATTTACCGCGATTCTAACGGTACTTACCACACGACCTACCCGAATTTCAGCTATTACATGTTCCAGCAACTTCGCGAAACCTTGGCCGAAAAGAAAATCCAGTCCAAGGCAAGCGAAGACAATATTGAAGTTTCGCACAAGGTCTTTGCCCGCAAAAACGAAGCCGGCAAAATTCTCCTGGAACTTTCCAATGGCGGCACAAGTAGCGCCCTAGACGAAGAAGATTCCAAGACGCTGATGAGCGTCACTCTAGACAAGCTCGCCGCCCTCGAAGACAAAGAAACCGTAAGCCTCGACAAACAACACTTCATTCGAAAAGACGAAGACGACGGCGAATTCTACCAAATTGTAAGAAAGCCCTCTGACGACGAAGAAGAGGAAGACGATGACGAAACCATCGACTTTACCGAAAGCGTCATCAAGACATTAATTTTCTATAAAGACACCCTCCAGCGCATGCCCGCAGGCAAAGAAATCATTTTGTCCCTCGACATGCAAATCAACTACAACAAGGCTACCAAAAAATGGAGATCGAACCAGGCGATTCTTTCGAACGACGTGATTCGAGATATCCAGGCCGCCAGCGACGAAGCCATCAACAATCTAAAGCCCGGCGAAGAACTCCGATTCGGAAAAGTCAAGCGCATTCCTATTGATATACACGGTCGCTACCAAGTCAAGTATAAAGGCCGCTACAACGAAATCAGCAACAGACGATTCCAGCATTTGTCTTACTACGACGTTTACAAGGGACGCGTCGACAACCTGTTCTATCAAGGCAAGATTTTCATTCTCGGTTCTGCCGCGGCGGCTCTATTCGACTTTGTGCCAGGTCCGCACGAAGAAAACTACCCCGCCGTGCTGATTCACGCCACCATTATCAAGAACATTCTTGCTGACGATTACCTCGTCACCCTGAGCGAAAAGAAACAACAGATTATCGTTATTCTTCTCGCATTGCTTTGCCTGTTCATCGGCCTTTACTTCAAAAGCTACATTTCTGTCGCCCTCTCACTATTCTTGATGTGCGTATACACGCATATCGCCTTCAAGTACTTCCAGAGCGGCATTTACATTGGCGTTTCAAAGCAACTGCTCGCCATGTTGCTGACCAATATTACAGCCTTGGTGGTGCAATTCTACTTCGAAAACAAAGAAAAAAGCTTTATCAACAACGCCTTCAAACAATACATATCGCCTGAATTGATCGACGCCATGGTGAACAACGAAATCATGCCGACCCTCGGTGGCGAAAAGTCGAACATTACCGCCTACTTCACCGACATCGCAAGCTTCTCGACCTTCTCAGAAAAGATTGGCGACCCGAGTAAGTTGGTTGAACTGTTGAACGAATATCTAACCGCCATGACAGACACCTTGTTAAGCAACAAGGGTACGCTCGACAAATACGAAGGCGACGCCATTATCGCATTCTTCGGAGCTCCGATGCCTCTGGAAAACCACGCGCAGAACGCTTGCGAAACGGCTGTCGACATGCAGAGAAGGCTTATGCGACTGCGCCGCAAATGGAGTCACGAAGGCAACAAGTGGCCCACAGTCGTGCACAACATGCACATGCGCATTGGCATTAACTCCGGCGACATCGTGACAGGAAACATGGGTTCTACCATGCGTAAGAACTACACCATGATGGGCGACGCCGTGAACCTTGCCGCACGTCTTGAAAGTGCTGCCAAGCAGTACGGCGCCTACATTCAGATTAGCGAAGACACGCAAAAGAATCTGGAAGAAGGATACTTCATTTACCGTTCGCTCGATACCATCCGCGTGATTGGTAAGAGCCAACCTGTAAAGACTTTCGAACTGCTAGAAAAGAGCGGTTGCGAAAACGAAGCCACTCTAAAGGAACTCGTAGGCATTTGGGAAAAGGCTCGCGCGTGCTACCTGAACATGCAATGGGACGAAGCAATCGAACTGTTCCAGCAATGCCTTGAAATCGAGCCGCATCACCCCGACCGAGATCCGGGCAGTAAGACCACACCGTCGCATGTGTACATCAAGCGCTGCGAAGCATACAAAACAACCCCGCCTGTCGCAGAAGGCGAGGTATGGGACGGCGTATTCACCGCTACTGAGAAATAGCGGCTAGTTTAATTCGATGTTGTCGATCAGGCGTGTCTTTCCGAAGAAGGCAGCCACCAGAATCACGACCTTGTCTTCGGCTCCCAGGATTCCTGCGAACTTCTGGAGGTTCTTCTGGTTTACGAGTTCGACAAACTGCACAATACCATGTGCGCCCAGAATGGACTTCAGCACGATATCGCGAATCTTGCTGACTGCGCGTTCGCCCTTTTCATAGGCTTCCTTAGCCTGCTTCAGACCTGCGCTAATCGACAAGGCATTTGCGCGTTCTTCGTCGGTCAAGTATTCGTTACGGCTCGAAAGGGCAAGGCCCGATTCTTCGCGAACAATCTTCACGCGGTGAATCTGGATGTCGAAATTCAAATCCTTCACCATGCGTTCAATCAAGAACACCTGCTGATAATCCTTTTCGCCAAAGTAAGCGTGATTACAGCCCGAAATCAAGAACAGCTTAGAAACAACCGTGAGCACACCGCGGAAATGACCAGGGCGATAAGCACCACAATACAGGCTTTCAAGAGTTTCATCGCGCACAAGCGTCAGCGGGTCGCCATCGGGGTACATTTCAGCAACACTCGGAGCAAATACGTAATCGGCACCCAATGATTCGGCAAGCTTAGCATCTGCTTCCAAGCGCTTGGGGTACTTATCCAAATCCTCGTTTTTACCAAACTGGATCGGATTCAGGAACACGCTGACAACCGTCACATCGCATTCCTTGACAGATTCCTTAATCAATGCACCATGTCCGGCATGCAGGGCTCCCATGGTGGGAACAAGCCCGATGGATTTGCCTTGCTTTGCAAGGGGTTTGATGATTTGACGAAGAGAATCAACAGTAGTTACGATTTGCATTATTTACCTTCTGGTACAAAATATGTCGTCTGCTTGGGGCATGCGGCAATGGCGTCGAGCACCAACTGCAGATGACTTTCGTTGTGGACAAAATCGATATTGTCGGTATTGATGATAAGCACCGGAGCGTACGGATAGTTCCAGAAATAATTGTCGAAACGTTCCAAAAGACCATTCAGGTAAGAACCTTCAATGGTCTTTTCCATGGCGCGGCCACGGCCATGAATGCGCTTCAAAAGAGTCGGAACCGATGCTTGCAAGTATACGACCAAATCGGGCCTCGGAATATCGTGGTTCAAGGCCTTGGCCACCTGATCGTACATGGCGTATTCGCTTTCAGTCAGGTTCTGGGCCGCAAAGATTTGGTCTTTGTCGTATGTATAGTCGCTAATTAAAAGATCACGGAACAAATCGCTCTGTATGGCAGATTCCTGCAACTGCTTTAAACGGTCAAGCAAGAAGAACAGCTGCGTCTGGAATGCGTACGCCTCTTTGTTCTGGTAGAATTTTTCGAGGAACGGGTTTTCCCTGAAGTTTTCTTCGATCAGGGTCGCCTTCCAGCGATTTGCGATAATTTCTGCAAGAGAAGTCTTCCCTACACCGATAGCCCCTTCGATGGCCAAAAAATGAACGCCTTTTTCTGTCAGCATATTAGGGTTCCTCCGAGGTAATGACGCGGAACGGGATTTTTTCTTCTTTTTGCAAAAGGTTAGAAAGAATTTCCTTTACCTTTATTCCAAGCTGGGGATCTTCCCATTCTGGAGCAATATCGTTCAAGGGCACCAGCACGAACTGGCGGTTTACAATCTGAGGGTGCGGAAGATTCGGTCTTCCTTGATGGACTTCTTTACCAAAGTACAACAAATCCAAGTCGATTTCGCGAGAATTCCAATGTCCGCGGGGCTTGCGGCCCAGCACAAACTCAGCGCCCTTCAAGTAATGCAACAGGCGCGTAGACGTTCCCGAATACCAGAAACTCACGACTTGATTGAAATAGGGACCCTGGCCCGCCGGTCCTACCGGTGGAGTTTCGTAAATGGGACTTTCTAGCCACCCGCCCGCAGCAATTTTGCGGAGCATCTCGCGACCCTCGTTCAAGTGTTTTGAACGATCGGGGAGGTTTGAGCCCAAGGCAACAAAAACTCTTTCTAAAGAATCCACGAAATAAAATATAGATATTCAAAAATGTCATTTTTAAAGCAAAAACCAAAAACCAAACTGCCACAGGCGGTTTCAACCATCTACTCGGGCTGTCCAAAAATTTTTTCTTGAAAAAGGGCGTTTTTCCGTGACAAAATCATTTTTTTTAGTTATTTTATCGAGGCCCGTGACATATTATTGGTCAAAAGATTCGACCTGGGCATTATCCAACTACATTAACGTAATTAACTAACAATCATTTTCATTTATTAATTCAATAGGACACCATCGTGGCTCCAACTAAAAAGAATTCTAAGAGCGCCTATTTGGCTGATCAAGAACCAACAGGTGCAGAAATCCCGCCTGAATTGAACCCGGAAATTCCGAATATTGAAGAAAAAGAAGCCTCCCCCAAGCGCCGCGGCAGGCCTAAGAAAGCGAAAGAAGAAACGACCGAAGAAAAGGCCGTAGTCAAAGAAGAAAAGCCTTTCGTCGAAGCTCCGGCAAGCATTCAAGAAGCACCTGTACAAAGCGCCCCGATAGTCGAAAATGTAGAAGCCGCTCCGGCAGAAAGACCCGCCGAAGTTCAAGTGAACGCTCCGACTGAACCACAAGGCGATGCAGCACAGGCCCCCGCACAAGACGCAAACCAAGGCGAAGGCACGAACGACGCCCAAAGCGAAGCACAAGTTGACAATCAGAACGATGGTCAACAGCGTTTCCAGAACCAGCAGAATCGCCGCTTCGACAAGTTCAACAAGAACAACCGCCGTTTTGACAAGAACAACCGTCAGAACCAGAGATTCCAGCCCGAAGAAGAAGACTCTACTCCGCTGCCGGAACCAGATTCTGAAGCCTGGAACAAGGCCCGCGAATGCTGGAGCAAGTACCGCAAGATGACCATGAGCGACTTGCAGGAACTCGCCGCCCAAAAGGAAAACCTTGATTTTAGGCGCTACCGCAAGCAGTCCTTGGGACTTTTGCTACAAAGTCTTGAAAATGAAAACAACATTGTTTACGCCGAAGGCCTTCTGGAAGTCACGCCGCAAGGTCACGGATTCCTGCGCAATACCGAATTCAACTACCAGCAGGGCCCGGACGACGTTTACGTTAGCCAGAATTTGATTCGCAAGCTCGGCCTTAAGGTTGGCGACACCGTTGCAGGCATTGCTCGCCCGCCGCGCGATCAGAACGACAAGTATTATGCGCTGCGCCGTGTAGACAAGGTCAACTTTGAAGACCCCGAAAAAATCAAGCGCCGCGTTGCTTTTGAATACCTGACCCCGATTCACCCGAACGAAAAGATTCAGCTCGAATGGGATCCCGAAGAACTTAGCACCCGCGTGATGGATTTGTTCTCCCCCATTGGTAAGGGGCAGCGTAGTATTATTCTTGCACCCCCGCGTACCGGTAAGACGATCCTGTTGCAGAACATGACCCGCGCGATTGCCAAGAATCACCCCGAAATTATCATCATGGTGCTTCTGATTGACGAACGTCCTGAAGAAGTGACCGAAATGCGTGAAATTATCGGCAAATTGGTCGAAGCCAATCCGAACCTGCGCGCCGAAGTGGTTGCCTCTACCTTCGATGAACCGCCTGATCACCACGCCCGCGTGGCCACCATGGTGCTCGAAAAGGCCAAACGCCTTGTGGAACAGCAGAAGGATGTCGTGGTGTTGCTCGACTCCATTACCCGTTTTGCCCGCGCCAACAACGTGGTGATTCCGCACTCCGGCAAGATTCTTTCGGGCGGTGTGGACGCCAACGCCATGCAGTTCCCGAAGAAGTTCTTCGGTGCAGCCCGTAAGATTGCCGACAAGCTCGGCGACTTCCAGAAGGATTCCAACGGACAGGTCGTTCACACTATTACAGGCGAACCCGTTCGCGAAATCATCCAGAAGAACGGCTCTCTCACCATTATCGGCACCGCCTTGATTGAAACCGGTAGCCGCATGGACGAAGTGATCTTCGAAGAATTCAAGGGTACGGGTAACATGGAACTGGTGCTTGACCGCCGTCTGGCAGAAAAGCGCACCTGGCCCGCCATTGATATCTTCAAGTCCGGCACCCGTAAAGAAGACCGTTTGCTCTCCCTTTACGAACAGGACATTATCTGGAAATTCCGTCAGGGCGCCCAGAATGATACTGAAAACGGCATTATGGACAAGCTCATCAAGATGATGAAGCAGAACAAGACCAATGCCGAATTACTCGAATTTTTAAAGAAGGCCAAGGACAGCCTCCGTTAACAAAAGGAACATTCTATGTCAGAAAAAATCTTTTTCGCAGGCACCGGCAACATGGGTGGAGCAATCCTCCGTGGACTTTTGAAGGCCGGCACCAATCCTTCTACCATTTTCTTCTTCGATCCGTCCGATAAGGCCGCCGCCGAAGTCACCGCTCTCGGCTGCGTGCGCGTTGCAAGCTTTGCCGAAGGTATCAACAAAGCTGATGTGACCTTCCTTTGCGTGAAGCCGCAGATTTTCAAGTTGGTTGCCGCTGAATGGAAGGCCGCCGCTGCCGCCGAAAAATCTGTCAAGACCTTCGTAAGTATCATGGCCGGCGTTACCCGCAAGGCCCTCATCGAAGTCCTTGGCGAAAAGAACCAGATTCTCCGCGTGATGCCGAACTTGCCGCTGACTGTTGGCAAGGGTTCCGTGGGCCTCGCTACTGACGGCGTTACCGAAGAAACGCTCGCCATTGCAGAAAAGATTTTTGGCAACATTGGCGTGACCTGCCGAGTCGCAGAATCGCTTATGGATGCCGTGACCGGTCTTTCTGGCAGCGCCCCCGCTTACGTGTTCGAATTCATTGAAGGTCTTACCCGCGGCGGCGTGAAAGCAGGCCTTACCCGCGATGTGGCCCTCAAGCTTGCTCTCGGCACCATCGAAGGCAGCGTCGAACTCGTCAAGCAGTCTGGCAAGAGCCCCTCTGACCTCTGCGCGATGGTCTGCTCCCCCGCAGGTACAACCATTGCGGGCATCAACGCTCTTGAAGAAGGCGCCTTCCGTAGTACGCTGATCAAGGCTGTTGTGGCCGGCACCGACCGCAGCAAGGAACTCGGAAAATAGCGGCTTCGCCGCAGTCGGTAGAACTTAGTTGGTAGAGCTTAATGGCAACCATCAATCTATTCGCGAAAGATAATGCAACGTCCTCGTTTATACAGGACGTTCTTTCGTCGGTAGATTACCAGATGGATATTTACCGCGAAGCACCAGCGGCAGGTGCCATTCCGCAAGTACCGCTGGTCATTTGGGATTTGGATTCCTTTCCGGAATACAATCTGCAAACGCTCAAGGCATTCCGCGATCATTCGCCAGACACATTGATTCTGGTTTACGCGGAAACGCCCGAACGGTACAGCGAAATTTCGAACAAGCATTACGACAGCATTCTTTCGGTGGAATCCTTAAAGCTCCACTTGATGTCGCAAGTCGTAAAGCTCAAAGAAATTCATACCGCCCGCCAAATCTTTAACGAACGCATGAGTCACTTGGTCGGGAAAAGTCCGGCCATGCAGCAGCTCCGCAAAACGGTCCAGCGCGCCATCGTGCATACGGGCCCGGTGCTCATTCAAGGCGAAACCGGCGTAGGTAAGGAACTTATCGCTCGCGCCGTCGGCTGCATGTACGAAAAGTTCGTGACCGTCAACTGCAGTGCAATTCCCGACAACCTGTTCGAAAGCGAACTTTTCGGACACACCCGTGGAGCATTCACGGGTGCTCAAAACGAACGTATCGGTCTTTTTGAGGCAGCCGACGGCGGCGCCATCTTCCTCGATGAAATTGGCGATATGCCCTTGCACGCCCAAGTCAAACTCTTGCGCGTGCTACAGAACAAGGAAATCCGCCCGCTCGGTTCTAACATGACCAAGCATGTCAACGTTCGCATTATCGCGGCCACCAACCGCGAATTGCAACAAGAAATCGCCGAAAAACGATTCCGCGAAGACCTCTATTACCGTCTGAACGTGATTCCCATGCAGATTTCGCCGCTCCGCGAACGCAAAGAAGACATCGAAGACTTGGCGAACTACTTTATACACACTTACCAAGGAACCGGCGAGCATTACACGCTTTCAAGCGAAGCTCTCCACAAGTTGCAGGAATACGACTGGCCGGGCAACATTCGCGAACTCGAAAATGTAATTCAGCGAGCACTTTGCTTTACGAGCGCAGGCATTTTGCAGCCCGAAGACTTGCATATCGATACGCTTCGAGCATCTACGCCCATCAACGAAAGCGCCGCTCCAAAGGCAGCAAGCAAAGCCGTTTCCGCCTACGAAAGCTTTAGGCAAATGCAACTGGAACAGGAACGCGAGTTCCTCATCAAGACAATCCGTGAATGCAACGGTTCTGTGCGCGAAGCCGCCCAAAAGCTCGGACTTTTCCGCACCGCTCTCTACAACCGCCTGAATCATTTAGGCGTGAATATCAAAGAAGTAGGAAGTCGAAAGTAGACCGTTAGCCTTCAGTCCAATCGAGCAGGCCCTTTGCGCGGGCATCTTTCGCCGATTCTGTACGCACACGGCCTTTCTCAATAACCATGATTCGGTCGCAATACTTTTCAGCGTATTCTACAGAATGCGTTGACACCAGAATTCCCATACCACGTTCTTTTGCCAGCTTTTGCAAAAGCGTAAACAACTTACGGCTACGGGGAATATCCAGGAACGCATTCGGTTCATCTAGCAACAAGACTTTGACCTGCTGTGCCACCGCCTGCGCCAAGTAAACGCGGCTACGTTCTCCATCGCTGAGTTCCGTAAGCCAGCGACTTGCAAAATTTTCCAAGTCCAGCAAAGCAATCGCTTCGTCAACAATGCTTTCATCCTCTTTGCTGCGCCCATCAAAAATTCCAGCGTAAGGCGTACGGCCAAGGCTCACAAATTCGCGTACCGTCATGCGATCACACGTAACGCCACTCATACGCACAAGCGTAATAAAGCGGGCGCGTTCGCGAGCAGTCCATTCCGATTTGCCAAGCAACAAGACGTTTCCAGACACAGGCGACAAAAGGCCACAAAGCGTTTTAAGAAAAGTGCTTTTGCCAGAACCATTTTCACCGAGCAACGCCACAACATCACCCGCATTCAATTCAAAATTCACCGGCGTCACAACCACAGTCTTTTCATGGCCGTAACCAAGCACCAGATTTTCGCAATTCAAAAGCATCGTGTTCAGATCACTCATTTGCGGATTCCCCCACCACGAACAATGACCCAGAGCACCACAGGTACGCCCACCAAACTCAACACCGCGTTCAGCGGAATCTTCGTGATCTGCGATGCAGCTAAACAAAGCACCACGCCGCACAAAGCCGATGCAGGCATTAGCACACGATGGTTGCTTGTTTTGAACAACATAAAAGCCAAATGCGGAACAGCAATTCCGACAAACGCCACCGGGCCGCAAAACGCAGTCGAAGCAGCAGCCAAGAGCGACGCTCCCAGCAAAACCATCACGCGACCGCGACGCACATTCACGCCCAAGTTCTTTGCAAAGTCATCGCCCATGCGAGCCGCATTCAAATAGCGCACCGACAAGGCCACAAGGATCAAGCCAACTAAAGTACACAAGGCAAAAATCCAAATGCCATCGAAGGTCAGGCGCGAAAAGCTACCCATGCCCCAGGACACATACACACGCAGCGATTCCGAGTCGCTGCCCATAATCAAAAGGCTCACCAAGGCATCGATAAAGTAGCCCATCAAAAGGCCCACAATCAAGAGTATTGTCGTATTCTCAAAACGCGATGCCACAAACATCACAATCGATGTCACGACAAGCGCACCAACAGCCGCCCCCGACAGCACACCGAAGTGTCCGAAGCTGAATCCGGCCAAAAGCGAAAGCGCAACACCGAGGCTTGCACCGCTACTAATACCAAGCACAAACGGGCCTGCAAGCGGGTTTCTAAAGAGAGTCTGCAACGACAGACCAGCGACCGCCAAAGAAATTCCAGACAGTACCGCCGCCACTAGTCGGGGCACACGAATCTCCCAAAAGATGCGAGATTCAACAGAATCATGATGCGATGAGTAAAAAGAAAGGTCAGACCACGATAGCCCGACCGCTCCATTAAAAAGAGCCAAATAAGCAAAGATAGCGATGAGGGCGATGAGCAGCGCAAATCCAATAAGGATTCTATGATCGATGCTGCGCATCGCGAGCCCCCAAGAAGACCTTACTTTTTCTTCTTGTTTTGAGTCTGTGCAGCAGCTGCCTGCTTCAGTTCCGCAGACTGCTTTGCATCGCGGATATAAAGTTCAGGCGGAATGTTGTCGAAACCCTGCAGAGCGTTAAGCCAGTTATCGTTCAGGTCACGGAATTCCAGCTTGTTCAAGTTGTAACGCAGAGAGTCATTCACGATATCGAACGTGATGTAGTCCCAACGAACCACCTGACGGTCCCTAAACACTTCACGGCTAACAAGCGACTGATCGGAATCGAAACGGTAGCGTGCCTTGAAGGTGTATTCACCAGTCATCTGGTAACGACCGGAATCGGAATAAGTGCGAGTGATACCGACGAGAGTGTCGTTTGCGCCGAAGCGGAGTTCAGCATCGCGGAAGGCATGGCCGTGTGCGATAATCGGAGTGCGCCAGACGCCCACCACCTGGTCCTTCATGCGCTTCTGGAGCACCGTGTCGATACGCCAGTGGTCGAAGTTGCTCTTGTCGTAGCGAGCGCGTTGCACGTACTTGCCCTGCTGGACCAACTTGCGCACGCTGTCTGCCTGAACCTTAGCAGCGCTATCGGCGTTGCGAGAACCGACCGCCGTAGCTACATGGTTCATGGAATCAAGCTTTGCCTGAATCATTTCATCGAGTGTCGCCGTAGCGCCACGCGGGGTTGCCACCACCTGGGATTCAACCTTAGCCAAATTCGCCGGAGGCTGAGAGGTAGAAGATTGAACGGTTGCGGCTTTTGCCGAAGGTTGAGCGGCAGGAGCCGTCTGTGCCCAAGGCATTCCTACGAAGGCCAAAGACAATAAAGAAATAACAATATGCTTATACATAGATACACTCATCGCTCGTAAATGTAGTTAAAGCGTATGAAAAAAGGTAAAGAAAACATACAAAAAATGGCTATCTTTGGGCCATGTTCGATAAAAATCTCGACTATTCCCAAGTTCCCTCCCCCTGTTTTGTCCTTGATGAAGCCCGACTTCGCCGAAATATGGCGATTTTGGACGATATTCAGCAGCGTGGGAATGTAAAAATTATTTGCGCTTTGAAGGGATACAGCTTCTGGCGGTCCTTCCCGCTGATTCGTGAATATTTGGCAGGCGCCACCGCCTCCAGTCTAAACGAAGCGAGACTGGCCAAAGAAGAAATGGGAAAAGAGGTCCATGTGTTCGCCCCTGTCTACGAAGACGATGAAATCGACCAGATTCTCGCCTGCGCAGGCCACATTACCTTCAACAGCTTTAGCCAGTGGCAGCGTTTTAAAGACAAGACTTTAGCCGCAGGTGTGAGCGCCGGAATTCGCGTAAACCCGCAATTTTCCACGGTCGAGACCGACCTGTACAACCCGTGCGGCAAGTTTTCGAGACTCGGGGTCACCGAAGCCGAGTTCAAACCGGAACTGTTGGACGGCATTGAAGGACTCCATTTTCACGCCCTCTGTGAACAAGACGCCGACGCCCTGGAGGGCGTACTCAAGGCATTCGAGCAGCATTTCGGCAAGTACCTGCCGCAAATGAAATGGGTGAATTTCGGCGGCGGACACCACATTACCCGCAAAGATTACCACCGCGAAGACCTGGTCCGCATTTTGAACGACTTCCACCAGCGCTATCCGCACCTCACGGTCATCATGGAACCGGGAGAGGCCGTCGGGTGGCAGACGGGCGAACTGGTCGCCTCGGTCGGAGACATTGTCCATAACGAAATGGACATTGCCGTACTGAACGTATCGATTAGCGCACACATGCCAGACTGCCTTGAAATGCCGTACCGTCCCACCGTAACAGGCGCCGGCATGCCAGGTGAAAAGAAATTTACATACAAACTAGCAGGCAATTCTTGCCTCGCCGGCGACCAGCTCGGAGACTTTTCTTTTGACGAACCCCTCAAGGTGGGCGACAAGATTATCTTTGAAGACATGATCCATTATACAATGGTCAAGACCACATTCTTCAACGGAGTACGTCACCCGAGCATCGGAAAATTCGACGAACAGGGCAAATTCCATTTGCTCCACAAGTTCACCTACGAGCAGTTCAAGGATAAGCTGTAGGTTAGACGAAAGAACGGGCTTCGCCCTACAGACGAAAGACGAGAGATTTCGCAGGAAACAAGAAGTGAAATTCAATAGCGAAGAAGAAACATACAACTGGGCGGTTGAATTCGGCCGTAGCCTGAAGCCGGGCGACAAGGTGGCTCTTTATGGCAACCTGGGCGCCGGCAAGACGGTTATCAGTCGCGGGGTCTGCAAAGGTCTCGGTTTCACGGGGTCCGTTTGCTCCCCCACCTACACCATTCTGCACGAATACCCGAACAATCCGCCGATTTTCCACTTCGACCTTTACCGCCTAGACGGTGGCGCCGACTTGAACGAAGTCGGCCTCGACCCGGATTATCTGGAAAAGGGAATCAGTCTGATTGAATGGCCGGAACGCTTGGAAGACAACGACCCCGGCCTGACTCACAAGATTGAAATAAAAATCCTCTCGGAAACCGAGCGCGAAATCGAAGTCACTAATCTTTAAAAGAAACCCGCAACGAATTTCGTTGCGGGCTTCTTTATTCAAAAGTGATATGCCGACTCTGAAACAAGTTCAGAGTGACAAAGAGGATGAATTACTTCTTGGCGGCGGAATCAGCAGCCGGTTCAGCAGCAGCGGCAGCCTTAGCGGCTTCCTTTGCAGCCTGGACTTCGGCAATCTTCACGATTTCATCCCATTCGCTCTTGTCGCCGGTATAAAGGAGCATGGCGCCCTTATATTCGGTCACAATCTTTGCGGCAGCGGCGGTGTCGCCCTTGTCGAGAGCATCGTTTGCGCTAGAAAGCAAATCCTTCTGAGCGTTGCGCATGTCTTCGATTTCACCGAGACGATTCTGGCGGAGCACTTCGAGAGTATCGCTCACGAATGCCAAATCCCAAGTGGCCTCGTAGCAGGTTTCCACTTCGGCAAACTTAGAAGCATCTTCGCCAGCGGCAACGTACAGGGCGTCACACTTGGCAAACGTTTCGGCACAGTTGCGCTTCACGTACTGGTAATACTGATAACCGCCCACAATCAGGCCAATGATTACCAAAAGGAACACACCGTCTTGCCAACCCATAATCGGGCCAGTAGGCAATTTCGGCTTTCCGTTTACGGTTTCCCCTGCTTCCAGGCGTTCTTCCGCCTCGTCAAAAGGACTCTTTCCATTCAAGAAACTGAACATGTTCTACCTACTTTTTTGAAAGGGCCATGTAGACCCGTGCATATAAATAAATCTGTTTGACAAGGCTCGCAAAACCATTCGAGCGCGTCGGCGAAAGGCCTACATTGAGTCCGATGTCCTGGAAAAACTTCGGGTCGACAGCAAGAATATCTGCCGGAGCCATATCATTATACACCTTGAGTGCGAGCGCACCGAGGCCGCGGCTAATGAGCGGGTTCGTGGTTCCGCCTTCGACATCCATTTCAAAATGAATCTTTTCGCCATCGAACTTCGGCACCAGATACATGGTCGAAGCACAACCCTGGATAATGAACTTTTCGTCTTTGAGCGAGGCATCCATACCCTTGTGGGCACGGGCCAAGTCGAGCAAGTATTTCCACTTGCCGTCTTCGTCTGCAAAGTTTGCAAACGTTTCACGCACTTCGTTCAAACGAGAATTCATCACATCACTCATAAAATCACCATCAATGCAAGAAAGAGCGCATCTTCCAAATCAGCGACGGACAAGACCACAGCACCGTCAAGAAAATACGGAGCAGAGTCTGCTTTTCGCGAGGAAGCTTAGAAAGGTTTTTAGCAGCACGGTCAAACTGGGCATCGCTAATCTTGTTAAAACCAATCTTGGCATTTGCCACCTGCAAATGCTTTTTGCCGAGAGCAGCCATCCAACGGTCGAGAACGCCAGCTTCAATGGCACCGCGTTTTTCGCCGGATTCTTCGAGCCATTCCTTGACCGATTCAGCTACGATTTTACCGCACAAAAGCGATTCGACAATGCCCGAACGGCTAATCGGATTCACGCAGCTAGCTGCATCGCCCGCTTTAAAGAGTCCGCACTTGGCCATAGGCTTTGTGGACTGGCCGCAAGCAATCATGCCGCCGTATACGGCCTTCACCTTTGCCTGCGGATAATCGCGAGCGATAAAATCCAAAAGTTTCTTACGCAAGGGTTCCTTGTGTTCAACATCTTTGCCGAGCACGAAACCGATATTGACCTCGACGCCGTCGCGCGGGAAAATCCAGCCGTAGCCTGCTTCGAATTCAGAACCGAAGAAGAGTTCGATGTGTTCCTTGCTGTGTTCGATGCCTTCGGCCACCGCAAAAATGGCGGGTTCCAAATCGGTATCGCCCGATTCGATTCCCTTGAGGCATTCGATATTGCGAGTAAGCCTGCAGCTCGGACCCGTCGCATCGATAACTGCCGCTGCCAAGAGCGTTTCGACTGCGCCGCCGGCGACTGCCACAGAAACATTCCAACCGTCAGCCGTCTTTTCGAGACCCTTGATTACCGTATCGAAACGGCATTCCACACCTGCGGCCTTACAGCCGTCGGCAATGGACTTGTGGAAAAGCGAGCGGTTTAAAATCAGGCCACAATCCTTGCTGTAGAATTCAGCACGGTAGCGCTTGGGCGACGTAAAGTAAATGCCCGAAAGCGTTCCGCGGACAAACGACGGATCGGCCGGCCACAACTTTTCGAGGCGTCCCTTGGATACCGCTTCTGCACAGAAAATCGGTTCCTTCCAAGGTTCCTTTTTATCCAAAAGCAAAACCCGTCTTGCACCAGAGGTCAAACGCCCCAGGGTACAAGCGGCCATGAGACCGGCAGGACCGGCCCCGCAAACCACTACATCGTACTGATTTGATGCAAAATTTGCCATTTCGGGGTACAAATTAGCTTTTATTTATAAAGTTTTTTTGTTTTCTATTGTTATTTGTCAATTTTTTTAGTTATTTTAGAGCTATCCGTTATTTGGTTTATCCTTAAAAGGGAATGTATATGAATATGAAGAGTGTATCAAAGTTCGGCCTGTGCCTGTTGAGCGCACTTGCCCTCAACGTTTACGCCCAAGACAACTGGGCAGGTAAGGACCTGAACGTTTCTTTCAGTAACAAGCGTATCGATGGTTTTAACTTCAAAAATGCAAAAGCCGTCGCACACACCACCGACTTCCGTCGTGCCACCGGTGAAGGTCCGAACTTCCAGGGAGCAAAGCTCAATGAAGTTTCCTTCCAGAATGCAGTGATTAACGGAGCAAACTTTGAAGGCGCTGACCTTACTAAGGCGACCATCAGCGGTGCCGACATCCGCAGCTCTTCGTTCGAAGGCGCTAACATGGAAGAAGCTAACCTCTACCGTGCAACGCTTCTCGACAGTAACTTCCCGAAAGTCAACTTCAAAAACGCACGCCTCGACGCTATGAAGGTGTCCGACAACGCTGACTTCAGCAAGTCCGACCTCACCCAGGCGTCCGTGATGGATGTGGACCTTACTGCAGCCGACTTCAGCAAGGCAAACCTCACCCGTGCAAACTTCTCCCGTTCCTTGATGGCTAACAGCGACCTCCGCAAGGCCACCATCGTCAAGACGGACTTCTCTGCATGTAACCTGATTGCCGCCAACTTCAAGGGCGTTGACCTCGTTGACGTGAACTTCGCAAAAGCTGGTCTTTCTCAGGCCAACTTCAGCGGTGTTGAATTCAACAACGTGAACCTGCAGGATGCAGACCTTTCCTTGACGACCTTCAATGACGTCGACCTTTCCAAGACTCAGCTCCAGAAGGCCAAGTTCGCTCAGTCCACCGTGAAGAACATGAAGTTCGACGGCCAGGACCTGACCGGCGTTATCTTCGACAAGGGTTCCGTGGCTAAGAGTTCGTTCGCTAAGACCAAGCTCTCCAAGGCTTCCTTCTACGACACCGAAGTGAGCAAGAACGCTTTCCAGAATGCAGAACTCCTGAAGGCTGTGTTCGATGGTGCCTACGTTCGTAAGAACATCTTCGACAAGGCTGACCTAACCAAGGCCAACTTCGCCAACTCCACCATCGAACGTTCCGACTTCATTCTCGCCCAGCTCAACGGCGTGAGCTTCGCCGGTGCTAAGCTCATCAAGGTGAACTTCACCAACGCCAACATGCAGGGCATCAAGATTGACGCTGACACCAAGATGGAAGACGTGGACTTCTCTGGCGCAAACCTCGAAGGTGCCAAGATCGAAAAGTTCACCGCCAAGAAGGTGATCTACGACAACAAGACCAAGTTCCCGTCTGGCTTTGACCCGCGTCAGTATGGCTTCACCAAGCGTGGTGAAAAGGCCGCCGACATCAAGGTCGAAGGCTCTGGTTCTTCTCCGAAGAAGAAAAGAAAAAAAGCCGCTGACGACGAAGAGTAGTCTAGAACCTTAACGGATTTTGAAAAGCCTCGGTGAAAACCGAGGCTTTTTTTAGTGGCTTGGCGACGCTCACTTTTTGTTCATTAACCAATTCACGGCGTCGGAGAGGGTGTGGACCTGAACAATCTTCATGCCGGAGGTATTTTCGGGCAGACGGCCGCCCGCAGGCACGACCGCCTCCGTGATTCCCAGGCGGCGGGCTTCCTTGAGCCGCTGTTCCAGCAGGCTCACGGAGCGGACCTCGGCAGACAGTCCAAGTTCACCGATGACAATGCACTGGCGACCGAGCGGAATCGCGAGGTGGTTACTTGCAATGGCAAGAGCTAGGGCGAGGTCCGATGAAGTGTCGGAGACCTTCAGCCCGCCAGCAATCGACACGAACACGTCGGAGGCACCAACGATAACGCCGCCGAACTTTTCGAGCAGGGCCAGAATAATCGTAAGGCGCTTGGGGTCGATTCCCGCCGCCACGCGTTGGGGAACCGCAAACGTAGTCGAGCTCACGAGCGCCTGCGTTTCAAAAAGCATGGCGCGAGTTCCTTCGAGCGTACAGCAAACGACGCTCCCGGGCGTCGGCGGAACGTTTTCTTGCAAGAACACTCGGCTCGGATTTTCCACAGGCGAAAGCCCGTGCCCCGTCATCTCGAACACGCCAATTTCATCAGTTGCGCCAAAGCGGTTCTTGATAGTCCGAAGAATTCGATACTGGTGATTGCGGTCGCCTTCAAAGTACACAACCGTATCGACCATGTGTTCCAAAATGCGCGGGCCCGCAATCTGACCATCCTTGGTCACATGCCCGATTAGAATCGTAATGCAGCCCGTATTCTTGGCAAAGACCATCAAGTCGAGCGTGCATTCGCGAAGCTGCGTGGCGCAGCCCGGAGTGCCCGACAAATCGCTCTTGTAGACCGTCTGGATTGAATCGATTACAAGCACTTGCGGCTTGAGTTCTTGCGCCTGCTGCAAGATTTTTTCGAGGCTGGTTTCGCAAAGCAAAAGCATGTCAGAGCCAGCGACATTCAGGCGCTCGCTGCGGAGCTTCACCTGAACCGCGCTCTCTTCGCCGCTCACGTAAAGCGTCTTGACGCCGGCGGCTGTCATGGTGGCGAGAGTCGAAAGCACCAGCGTGGACTTGCCGATTCCCGGATCGCCACCAATGAGCACCAGGGAACCTGGTGCAAGCCCGCCCCCCAGCACGCGGTCAAATTCGGCATTGGCGGAGCTCAGCCGCCGCGTATCTTCGGTCGCGACATCTTTGAGCGGTACCACCTTGTGCACCGGGCCACCCAAGCCGCGCGAGGCTCGCCCGCCCTCGAGAATGTTTTCGACCACATGTTCCTTGAGGCTACTCCAAGCACCACAAAACGGGCACTTGCCCGCCCACTTGGGCGTGGTGTTGCCGCATTCGGTGCAAAGAAACTCAACTTCTTTTTTCGCTTTCGACTTGTTTAGTGCTACCATGTGCACTAATATAACAAAATGCGCCTGACACAAAATGTCAAGCGACAAAAAAGCACTATAATTCCTTATCCTCATAGCACCAACTACCCTCGGTTTTCTCATTCAGGTTCTCTGCCATCCAGGTCTGATCGCCAATTTTTACAGTCTTATACTTTTTCCCGTCACGTTTATCGACCAAGGTTCCTTGCGTCATCGCAAACCCAGAAACAGCCAAAAGCACAATCAAGATGTAAATAAGCCTTTTTGCCATAAATTTATGCTCTAGCTCCATTGCTAATCCTTTACGCAACGGACAGAGTACCCCCAACCCTTATAGTCGTAGGTTTGATACGCAAGGTCTTTATCATTGAAGAAGCGCATGATATACGCATGGTCTTTGGCATAGGAGAAGCGCATGAGGGGATCATAGCTGTCATTGCGCTCTGTATAATTCCAGAAGGACGCGTAATGACCCTCGCAGTAATAATCCCCCCCATTGTAGCCCTTAGCGCCAGCGGGGAGCACCGAGAAACCTAAATCATCCGTGCCATTGTCGCTGTCACTACTACCCCATCCGGACCTAGACTTGAGTTTTCTGCCCGCGATCTTTTCTCCTCCAACCCAGTTAATCAACACTTCGAACTCTTCCTTGCTCGGCAAATGCCAGCCTTCGGGGCAAGCGTTCTTTGCAGCACTCCAAGTGTATAGGCGTCCATACTTTTCGCAGTTCGCAGGATTGTCGTCATAGCACCAGCTCTCTTCTATCTGAACATTCAAGTTCTGAGCCATCCAAACCTGGTTCCCAATCTTGACAGTCTTGTAGACATTTCCGTCCCTATCTTTTACCTCATTGCAACCCGTCATAAGAAGGGCGATGCCAGCAGCGATTATCAGTAATTTTTTCATACTTCTATTTTGAAACTCAATCTAATCAAACCAAACCACGCCTCTACCGGAGCAACACCTTTTTCACGAGGCTTCTGGCTCCAGCTCGCACACGCACCAAATACACGCCCGACTTCAGATTCGAGGCATCTACGACGCTCGTTACAAAGCCCCTTTTCGCTGTTTCGCCCCTGAGGGTCACGATTTCGAACGCAGAGCCCGCGATAAAACCCCTGAACAGGATGGCCTTGCCTGCAACTAAAACGCTCGTAGAAGGTAGGGCGGACGCCATCTGCGCAATGGGAATCCCCTGTTTGCAAACTTCCTTGCTGCCCGCATAGCAAAGGTCAGACTCCTTGGCAATTTTCTTGTCTCCCTTGCAAGTGCCCTTGGGACCAAATTCAAATAGGCGCGCAGTTCCAGCAGTGTGTACGGAATCCCTTATCGTGAACGAAAGGTTCTTAGCTTTCGAGAATACATCCGAGCAAACCTTAATCGAAGCATCCTTGCCCGTATACTTGTAATCCTTGAAGGCTGTTTCAACTGTGGAGACATCTTTCGACTTCGGCAGCGTTACAGAACAGCGCACCGAGTCTTTCACAAGACTGGAGGATACATCCAAACTAATGTCATGTTCCGAAGTGTATGTCACGCAGATTCCCTCGGTACTAGAAAGGTCGACCCCCGCACCGGACGAACTCAAGTAGCCTTCCCCAAACCAGAAACCGACATAGGATGGTTCTTCATCACGGCCAATATAGTACCTGAAGGGCAAATAGCCGAGACTGTCCATAGCGACACGCGCCGCTTCACGCGAATAGCGGTGGGGATAGACTCTTTCATCAATCCATTCACTCTGATAAGGGTAGGCTATATAGGAATCGCCCACGCTATAGAGAACTGACGATGTCGACTCTATTTCTGGCAAGGGTTCACATATCTTTTCCTCCCTGAATTCGCAAACTTTCGCCCTGTAGGGCACAAGCGTCCTCCCATTGAACCATAAATTTTCATTCATAACGCGGGTCTCGATTATCTGACCTTCGTTCTTGGGAACCATTCCCAATACATAAATCGGCCTACTGCCGCGTTCAAGATTCTTCAGAAGCGCATCACTATAGCAATCGATAATCGTTCCGTAATTGCGACCCGCGATTGAACCAGGATCCTTTGCCGCAAAATACGAATCTAGGAGAATGACATTCTTCACAGTCCCCTTTGGAGATATCGACTGAAATAATCCGCTAGACCTGCTCGAATACAAACCCGAAATCGTATGGAATTGACCGTCGAATTCACCATGAAAGCCAGGAGTAAAGCCGTTTATGTATCCGAAAATAGGAGTCCATTCCACAAAGTCGCAGGTGGTATCTTTCTGCACGCATTCTGCCGCTTGGACACCCTTGTTGAATACGAGGTCGTTCACGAGCGCAAACTTGAGATAGCCCCTTGCCATCTCATATCTGTTGATGTAGTGCTCGAACCACATGAACTGTTCCTCGTTCTCGATCTGGAACACTCCATCCTTCATCTTGGGCTTAACATCCTTGAGCACGGGGTGCTTTTCGCCCTGCTCCCAGATATCGATAAACGCTTCCGTGTTCAGCATTTTCACCAGGGAGCCGTCAGTAAACGCAGACTCGTCCAGAAAGCGGACCGAATCCGATTCACCCCTACTCGAGATTTTTTCCGCCGTTCCCACAAGCGCATAGCTATTCATCGTGATTCCCGAATCCTGTCCGACAACGGAACCCATACCGTAATTACCAGAGACTTGACCCATGTTGAAACAGTTGACCAGCGTATCACGGTCCAACCAGCCCTTGCTTTTTCCAACAATTCCGCCTGCGCTGCTCTCAGCATTTACAACACCTAAGTTATAGCTATTTCCAACATAGCCGTTGTCATTGAAACCGACTATTCCTCCCGCTTCATATCCCGCAAAAATGTGCCCCGTATTCACGCATTTTTCTGCAACATAAATAAGATTGCCGATAATTCCACCAACTTTCCTATTTGCCCGGACATAACCGTCATTGCGGCAATTCACCGTAAAGCCACCAAGATAACCCCCGATTCCTCCAACATATCTTTCACCTTCTATTGCACCCGAGAATGTGCAGTAGAATATATAACCCCTTCCGGAACCGACAATACCTCCAATATCGAAAAGACCGGAGATATAGGAGTCCGCAATATTCAGATTCTCGATAAGGCCGTTGGCCCCTCCAAAGAAACCAATCGAATCCCCCTCTGGACGGTTAATAAAAACACCACTCACCGTATGTCCCTGTCCGTCGAAATGTCCGTTAAACATGTTCCTCGCTGTACCTATCGGAGTCCATTCTTCAAACGGGCAAGGTTCGCCTTTCTGCACGCACAGGGGCTGCGGGAATGTCGAGTCCGTCATCTCGACCCCTTCAAAAATGCCCTCGTTAATAACGATGTCCGCTTCCAACCGGGCACAGGTTTCGTTGCTTGCCTTCGTTGCATTCATCAACTGCGCATAACCGTAAAGTTCCTCGACATTGTTGATGGAATAGCAGCCGTCCTTATCCAATCCGGGGGTCTTGGGAGTAATGGCCGCACAAGCGAGAACCGCCGCAACCAACCAAAATACACATGCAAACCTATTCATTCTTCCTCCCTGAACATTTTCTTAAAACAACTAAAATATAAAAAACATCAAAACGTTCACTAGCCGAGAAACGATATACGATACAGTCCGACAGAGTCCAACATTTGCAGAAAATAATATTATCTTAGGGGTGTGAGTTTATTATGAAACTGCTTGTTGTGAAACCATATATTGTTTTTATCCTTTTTGCGACCGTACTCAACCTCGCCGGTTGCGCCATTTTGCTAAACCCCAAAACAGACACCCAGGAAATAACCTTCGAAGCAGAAGACGGCAGGGAATACGATTTTTATGTGGACAATGCTCTCGTTTGCCCCCATACCGACAAATGCGTCTTTGTTCACAACAAGAGAAACAGTATCTGCCAACATACAATCGACCTCAAACGAGGCGAAGTTGTTTACGGGACACTGTTTTATGGCTACTGGCAAGAACGGTCGACGCTCGCCAAGGTGATGGCTGAGCGCAACGACAACGAGTGTCCCGAAGCATGGGACGGAGAAAGTGTAATCGTGGAGATTAATCCCGAATAACGATCAAGCTACCGGACATTCACTCGGTGAACGGTAGCACCGACTCTCACGACGTACGAACCCGAACGCAAGTTCTGCACGACAGTCTCGGTTCCTGCAATAGCGTCTTGACGCACGATACGGCCTTGCAAATCCATGACTGTATACGTTTTCGCAGAAGCACCTGCAGCAACGATGGTAAGCGTCGAGCGAGAGCTGTTGCGGACTGTAAATTCCGAAGCGATTTTGGCAGCACGTACAGCAGGTTTTACGGAAGGACCTGCCTTAGGCGATGCAACCAGATTCATGTTCGTTAAGACATGCAAGTTACTCATTGGCGTACGGCGGTCGCAGAGGAACATATCGAAATCGTAGTTCTTCCCTGCAACAAGCTTTCCCGAAACGCCTTCAAATTCGTCCAGATTCAGGTATCTAGGAGCAGGCAAGTGGAGGCCGCCCAAATCAATTGCCAGTTTGTTGTCGATATACACCCACATGTCATCATCCGCGCGAACCGCAAGGAACGCCCCCGGTCGATAAGTAAACTGCGAATGAGCCTCTAGGCAGAAATGCTGGTTAACATCGTTTACGACGCGATCGTCCCACGAAAGAACATCATAGACATCGGGGTGGTCCCCATCAGCAAACTCGCCCGCTGCAGCCGGATACAAATCAATATACGGGACTCCCGTCTTAGGCTCTATCGCAGACCAATCAACAACCTCGCCAAACATCTGTTTCGCAGTGTCGGAAATGAAGTCGTACTCAGGCGTGCCGCTACCCATGCCATACCTGACGCCGCCAGGTCCCATTCTCAAAGTAGCAGCTGTAGCACACGTTCCCGTACACGTCTCTTTTTCGACAGAATCGGCAAGATCGTCCAAAGGAGTGAAAGCCTGCGAAGGATACATGAATTTGTAGCTGTCAAATTCCCACAATCCGCTTTCGGTCATATAGAAATACACGCCACGCGAATCACCTTTATGAACGACATTCACACCCGAAGTTTCCTTGAACATCGCGTCGAACGCCTCTGTACTTACGAAGCAGCCACTTGCAGTATCATAGGTCGGCTTTTTTGTCACCGAGTCAAGAACATCAGCAACGATTCCGGGAGTCAATCCAATGCAAGGAACCGTATTCGCGGCACCTTCGCCAGGATAGTTGTACTTGGCGGTCGTAGAATAGCACGTATTAGAAGCTACGTACGGGTAATCATCGCAGGTAAAGGCACCATGCAAGTGAGCATCCGTATCGTAGAACGTTACCGGCAAGAAATAGCGGCAAGTGCCTTGAGCATCTAAATCAGATGCTGCAAAAACGTCGCCACCAGCCGGATTCATTTTAGGGTCAGCAAAGAAGAAAAGCGTGTCTTTTTCGTAGGCATCAAATGCCACATCCAACGGAATCGGAACCAGAGAGTCCCCCAACCCTTTTGCACCGATAGCTTCTTTTAGGGAACTGTCATCTTTCTTGAAGATGATGAAATCGCTCGGGGCATTTCCGTCAACCCACGCCGTATAGAACCAGCCGCACCTATCATCAGCGGGCCTGAGCGGCCTGCCACTCGCAAACTTTCCGTCACCCGACCACATGGGAGGAGTAATCCACCAATCCTCATCATCGGGCGGCAACACATAGAGATACTTGATTTTCGGCTGTGTCGAAGAAACCAAGGTTTTGCCCGGCTGCGTAGGATCTTCAAGAACGAACACACTGTTGCCAGCCCCCGGGCACTTGATATCCATTTTCCCGTCAAGGTAAATGAAACCCTTAGGCACGGAGCGGTCCCATTCCGTCTGGAGGACATACCTCATCGGAGCATACAGATGATCCACCAAGGCAAAAGTCGAATCCTTTAAACTACTCTCCGATTGAGCCAAATCCGCTTTAAAATAGCCCGTCGCGGCATCGTAGCGAGAAACAACTTCGACTCCCGTGTCAGTCGTCAAGACATAGAAGTGTCCCAACCAATTTTCAGGTATTTTGAAATAGAGCGTACCTTCGCATGTCGCAAAGGTATTTTGCACACCCAATACAGCCAACGCTGCAAACAGAATTTTAGACAGTTTCATATACACTCCTCCTTCTTTATTTGTTCTTAATATAAAAAAAGTTTACTTTCCAGTCAAGTTTGCTGTTTTAGACCCCTGAAAAAGATGTATATTTGTGTACAACTTAAAAATAAAGCCTAATGAACAAGTTTTTCGGTATATTTGCGATTATGGCGGCCCTGCTCCTTGCCGGTTGTGCGGCGGCCATACACATCATGTTGGACGACCAAAGTGTCACCATCGTTGCCGATGACGATGACAGCTACGATTTTTATGTAGACGGCAAGCTTGAATGCCGCAATACATACGAATGCAATTTTTTCCGCAGCACACATTCGCGTTGCCAAATGACGATTGAAGCAAAACGCGGTGAAATTGTCTTGGGAACGCTGCAATACGGCTATTGGGATGAACCGCCCTTAATCGTCAAAATACTTATAAACGACCAAACCGATAGAAACAAATGTCCCGAAGGACTTTTCGGAGCTCGCGCGAAGGTCGAAATCAACAAATTCATCAAGAAACAAGTAGACGCCGCCGAAATGAAAGAACGACTCGAAAGAGCCGACAATCTGTGGAACAAGTCCCCACTCAACTCAAGTTCCAAGGAATTAGAAAAAAATTTTTCCGATTATCCCTAAAATCAAGTATATTAGAGATAAATACTTGAGGTGTATATGGGAGCAAAGTTCTTATTAGCTTTAGGGGTTGCCCTGTCGGCGGCCCAGGCGTTTGGGGCGGTTTATTATGTGGCCGTGGATGGTAGCGATAGTGCCGCGGGTTCCAAGGAAAAGCCTTTTGCCTCGCTGAACAAGGCGAATACGGTGGTGCAGCCGGGCGATACGGTGTGGGTGCGCGGCGGTGTTTACGACTTGAACGATACGGTGTTTTTTGCGCGCTATCAAATGACGGCGGGCATTCTCTTGACAGCGAGCGGCGAGAGCGACGATAACCGCATTCATTATCTTGCCTATCCGGGAGAGCGTCCGGTTTTTGACGGGGCGAACCTTCCGGTGGGTATCGGCAGGGAGTATAGCGATGGCACGCCTGCGAATGCGATGTACACGTCGCCTATCGTGATTTCGGCGAAGTTCCTGCATTTGAAGGGGTTTGAGGTTCGCAATACGCCCATGAAGCATAATTCAAATTCGGGTGTGTATCTGTATGCGAGCAAGCACATTTTTCTAGAAGAGATGGATAGCCACCACAATGCGGGTCCGGGATTCTTTGCGAACGACGGTGCTGCAGATGGCGGCGGGCACATTTTTTTGAATTGCGATGCCCACGACAATTACGACCCTACGGGTTGGCAGGGCGATGGCGAAAATGCGGACGGTTTCGGTGCGCATTACCAGAGGCCGGGCGATGGCGATACCACCAAGTTTATCGGGTGTCGCGCCTGGTGGAACAGCGATGACGGTTTTGATTTTATCAACCAGGAATTTCCGGTGGTTCTGGAGAATTGCTATGCCATGGGGAATGGCTACAGCGATTACGGGCGCGGGAACCCGAAAAATGGAAACGGTTACGGAATCAAGATGGGCCAAAGCACGTATGGCACCGGACATCATATCATTAAGTATTGCGTCGCTTGGAATAATAAATCTTCGGGCTTTTACGCGAACTACACCAATGCCGGCAGCCAGTGGCTCAACAACACGGCCTACATGAACAAGGATCGTTCTTTTAGCATGGCATCGACGCTCTACGCCAAAGACGGCAAAACTCGCCTTGCCGAGGTGGCCCCGCTTACGGGCGACAACGCGCATGTTATGAAGAATAATATCGCATTCCCGAACAAACTATCGCAAATCGGAACTTGCTGGGAAAAGATTTCGAGCCAGAATATAGACCATTATGTGGACTGCCCGGCGGGCGAAAATAACACCTGGAATTTGAATCTCGATTTGACCGAAGACGATTTTGTGAGTCTCGACGACCCGAGCATGACTGTAACCGGCGAAGACCTCTCGACGATTCCGGGAATGCTTGGCCCGCGTAATGCTGACGGTAGCTTGCCTAACGTAGACTTCTTGAAGCTCAAGGAAGGGAGCCGCGCCCTAGAATTAGGCCTGGGAGCGTACCAATACAGTGCTTCTGCGGCTCCAATTGCCAAGAAAATCCGGAAATCAACGAACTCGCACGCCCAAAATGCGCCTGCGAGAGTGTTCGATTTGCAAGGCCGTTACTTGGGCAATTTCAGGCATAGCAAAGCACGCCGTTATTTCACAACAAAGTAACAAAAATCATTTCCCGATTGCGCTTTCACGCCTTTGTTTGCGGACCATATCAAAACAAGGCTCTAACTCGTTAGCAGACAACGAATTAGAGGCTCGTTTTTGCATACTTCCAAGACCAAATTTCATGCATTTTCTATACTTGGAATCAAGTTGATCAAGAGACCGACGACATTTATAGGAACAGCCGCCTTTGCCACGGCTGTTGTTGGCGCCATTGCCCTTGGCGTCTGGTTTCTTCATGCACTTTTGGAGCGATTCCTGTCTACTCCGCACTCTGTTGCCGGTATAACAATCAGCCCTTACGGGCATAGAATGGATGACCTTCTGACCCACCATTTCGATTCGATTCGAGTTTCGTTGGACGGCACCGACATCAAGGTATCCAACCCTAACCTGGAAATCACCCTCATTGGAAACCCCAAGGGCCTACGCCTAGCTACGGACACACTCATTGCCGAAATCCAAGTGCCCAAAGAATCTGACGACAAGAAATCGAAAAAGCTAGACAGCATTCCGAAATTCCCGGAGAAGCTCAAGATTCACCTTCCGGCGCAAATCGATGTGAAAGAAGCGCGAGTCAATCTTTCGGACGGTAAGAGCTGGCAGGCAAGCAACGTTTCGATTGAAAGCCGCGGGCAAAAGGCACTCACCCTTAGCGCAAAGAACATTATCGGCGACTACATAAGCACGCCCACCAGCGTAAAGCTGAACGCAGACTTTAACACAGACAAGCTGAAAATTGACGGCAAAATCAAGACCAAGAAAGATTCCATTGCCTTAAAGGTCGAAGCCCCCAAGGACAACCTCGGGAAAATCAAGACGAGTACGAACCTAACCATCACGAATCCAGAAGACTGGATTCCGGTAGAATTGCCGAAGATTCTGCCCGAGCTCGGCAAAGTCAAGGTGAAGGCAGACGCCAACATAGACCTGCTAAAGAACAAGACCTCTTACGATGCAACCATCGAAACGAGAATCGGAGAATTTTGGCCGCTACTTGCAGAGAACGTGACCATCAACCTTTCGGGCGACATGGATAACGTCGATGCCGACGTGACTCTCAGAAACGACGAAGGCGGAACCATTGTTCTGAACGGAAACTTGGACAACAAGGAAAAGAACGTATTCTTTACAGGGCGAGTCGACCGCATGAACGCCATGTTCGGACCGCAGATGATGCCGCTCGATTTGGAAATCAAGTCGGCCGAACTGTTCGACAACGAGCTCACGGTTTCTATCGAGACAAGGCAAGGTTCTCTGATTGATGGTATCATCAATTTCAAGGATTCGCTTTCGATTACGTTTACGGGCGACATTTCGCCTTACGAACCATGGGCGCTAGACTGGACACAAGGCAACCTGACCTTGGGTGACCGTGCAAAATTCTACGGTGCTTTTGACGGGCATTACCTGAGAGTTCTCGCTAAGATCAAATCGATTATTAACGCGTACCACATGACCGCAGACTCACTGCAGGTGACGCTCGCACTCAACACGAAGGGTATCGACTTTACGAACGGCACCATTTACACGCCGAACGAAACATTCGACTTCGATGGCGACGTGAAATGGAACGACGAACACCCGCACACCTCTTGGAACGTAAGGCAACAAAACGGCGGCAGCGCAAGCGCCTACATTCACATAGCAGATTCCATTGCTCTCGATGTTCAAGCCAACAAGGTCGTATTCGAAACGGTTCCGTTCTCTGACATAAAAATCGGTCGAAACATTCGAGGCAAAGTGAGCGGCGAATGGCACCATGACTTTGACAATCGCTTTGGGTACATGGAGGCGGCCGTCGATGGCGGATTGGACGCATTCAACGTCGGCCTCGAAACATCAATCCGTGCTAACGGCGACACGCTGTTCATTGACCACTTCAAGGCAATGCACAACCGAAACTCGGTAACCGCCTCAACCATATTCATTCTGCCGAACGATTCGAATCCAGACTTCAAGCCTACAACTTTCTTGCCGGTAGAAGTTCTGTTCGCCAACATTTCTTCGCACGACTTCAGTATTCCGCTGTTGCTTGAAGGCTTGAACGACAGCACCCTCACTTCGGGCATGCTGAACGGTGACCTCACTTACAGCCAGGGCAACAAGCTGATTGGCAACCTGAACTTTTCTGATATCAACTTCCGAAAGATATCGCCGGAGTTGTTCTACATTCGAAAGCTGAACATTTTTGCCGAAAACGACAAGGTCGAACTCAACTCTTACTTGGATATCGGCGGCGGTGGCTGGACGGGCAACACACAGGTAATTATCAACAACGTGTTTAACGATCAGCGCCATGTGAGCTTCTCGCACGGGAGCGACAACGGCGGTACACTCTGGGCCGAAGGCTTTATCGACAACGACTTCATATTCAAGGGCACGGTCGATGCAAATGGTTCCTGGTTTATTCCGGGCACCATGAGCGAAATCAAAAACACCGACTTGCATATCGACGTTTCGGCAGAGCTACGTAAAGGACTTTCCGGCATTACAGCAGACTTGAGTCTCGATTCTACCATTTACGAACCGCCGCGAACCAAGGTTCCGTTCCCGATTTACATGCGCGGGCATGTCGAAAACGGCCTCCTGAATATTTACGAAGCAAAATCCAAGAACGAAAACGACGAAGTTATTTCGGGCACCTTGCAGTTCAACCTCGACAGCATGAAGTTGGATTCTATCACCGTGCATACCGACCGCTATTCCATTAAGACTGAATCGCACAACCTTGTGTTCGAGAACGTGAGCAGTACCATGGTCGACAACGAAGACGAAATGGTGGTTACTGCAAACATTCCGAAAATTTCGTACCAGTTCCACAATATGATTTACGGCGATGCCGAAGCCATTGCACGCGGCGACATCGGTCTCATTATCCCGCACGGACAAGAAGGCATTATTAAGAACAGCACCATTACAGGCAACATCTCTGTCGACAAAATGGTGTTCTACAGAGACTTCGATATCGACATTACGCCGGCCGCATTGGATAAGTACTTGACCATGTTCAACAACTTTGTCGCCAAGTTGCGCAAGAGCAGCACGCAAGAAGAAAAGATTTCCGTATCGAGCCCCATTAACCTTGCGGTGCATATCAGCGACTCTCAGACAGATTCCATGGCCGTCGTAACGCCATTTGCGACCTTCCCGCTTACGGTTGACATTTGGGTGCTTGGCAACACGGTGCGCCCGCTACTGCGTGGCGATATCACCAACACCAACAGAGGCTTTATTGGCGTTAAGGACATTTACGAATTCGAACTGAACTCGTTCATGATTTCTTGGAACGACGTTCCTTGGCAAAAGGGAGCGATTGACGTTTCGAGTAGCCAGGAACTCCCCTACTGCGCAGAAACAAGCGAGACCGAAAAAGAAACATGCCCGATTAACCTTGATTTGCAAGGAACCATTGCAAACCTGCAGGCCGTACCGTCGTCGAACTGCGGTACTGACGCTTCTACCGCATCGATATACTACAACATTTTGCTGGGCTGTATCGCAAACGACAACGGCGAAGAAACCGACTGGAACAAGCTTGCCGGTAAGGCTATCGGTAAAGTCATTTCGACAACGGCCAACAAGACCTTGGGCGGCGACTACATTGGCGATATCGACATGAAGGTGATGTTCTTTGAAAACAACACCACCGGCGATAAGGATTCCAGCTACTTCAAGATTCCGATTTCGCTGGACCGCTGGGTTAAGGATTTGAGCTTGATCTTTGGCTACACGCAAGACCAAAGCGTAAGCCCCACTTACGATCAGTCGTTCCAATTCGGCATCAATTACACGTTGCCCGTGTTCCAAGAAGACATTTACTCGCATGAAAACCACTTGTCGCCGACATTGTACTTGAACGGCATGCTGACTTCTAAGCAGTACCTGACAAATACCGGTGCCGGAAGTAATGACCGACTCGAAAAAGACGTCAGTATCAACTACGTGTATCGATTCTGGAATCCGTGTCTACTCGGTATCGGGCGATGCGAAGCTATAGAATCACCTTCCAAACAAAAGGAGGGTCGCAAATGAAAAAATTCCTGTTCCTTCTTTTAGCTTTTGCGTTCGTCTGTTTCGCAGCCGATGACGATAAGCACCCTTGGTACGTAAACCTGAAGGGTAACAAGGCGTTTTCGAATTTCCAGCTCGAAGAACAGCTTGACATTCCCGAAGAATTCGGCAAGATGGACACAACCAAGCAAGACTTCATGATGCGTCTTTCGCTTGAAAACATCAAGGCGCTTTATTATTCTCGCGGCTATTACAGCCTTAGCATGTCCATGGAAATTCACCGCGACATTATTTCGGCAGACAGCAGCGTGCGCGGCTATTTCATTACCATTCGCGACGGCGAGCGTTACCGTTTTAGCGGCGGAAAAATTATCGTTCCCGAAGAAAGCCGAGTTGAACTAGACGAATCGAAATTGAATATCGCGCAAGACCACCTTTACAATCAAGACGACATAGCCGAAGATTTGGAAGACATTCAAAAGGCATACCGCCGCGAAGGTTACTTGCATTCAACGCTTTCTTCAATCGAAATGATTGACACCACGCGCAAGAAAATCTTTGTCCAGATTACGGTGAATCCCGGCGCGAAAGTCATGATGGGCAACATAATTTCGTCTAGCCACCGTTCCAAAGACAAGCGCAATCCAAACGTCGTGATTTCAGAAACGGGCCTTACCGACACCGCATGGCTTTCAAGCCTATGGCGCATTCCAGAAGGCGAAATTATTGACGGTAACCAGTACAACACTTTCCGAAACAAACTTTTCTCGACACAGCTATTCACGCAAATCAAAATGAGCGACTCGCTCCGAGAAGACGGCCTTTCAGACGTTTACCTGAACGTTACGGAACGTATTCCGGGCGAAACCCGCTACGGTTTCTTCTTCGAAGAAATTTACGGGTTCGGTGCATTCGCCTCGGCAAAGCACAAGAACTTCTTAGGGCACTTTCATGAATTTTCGGCAAGTGCACAGATTGCCCAGCACAAGCAAGAAGCCTCTATCGGTTACGCAAACCCACTCTTGTTCGGAACCTCGTTCAGCTTTATTCCGACTGCCATTCGCTTTGAAGACCACGTTACACTAAACCACGAAAAAATCAACCCGCCGGCATACCCCGACAGTTTGGAAGAACGCTACGAAGTCATCAACCGTGCAGACTTGACCTTCGGCATTACAAAGCACATTCGTTTCCGCGGAACATTCGATACTCGTTACGTGAACAAGAACCAAGACAGGCTCTTCAAAGTGAAAGGCGAAACTGCACTCACCTTCGACTACACCGACGACTATTTCAACCCCACAAAAGGTATTCGACTGGCCCCTACATTTGGCGCAGGCTCTAACTGGAAAGCCGATCTTCAAAACCCGACCATGGTGGGCAACCCTTACACCTACGGCGAAATGACCATCAACCTTTACCACCCGCTATTCTGGACTTTCTACGGAGCCGTAAGTGGCAGCGCGGGTAAATTCTTTGCCAAAGCTCTTGAAGACGACGCCAGAATCTTTTACCAGGGCGGCACGCGTTCTGTGCGCGGTTACAGATTCCGCAGTATTTTTGCAAGCGATACAAGTTACGAAAGTGGCGTCGACGACGATGGCAACGACATCATCGATACCGTTATCAACACAGGCCTTACACCGCTTTACTTTAGATTCAACGAAGAAATCCGCTGGACATTCCCGTGGAAATCTTGGCAGCGCTGGCAGATTGTGCAGTTCTACGACTGGGCGAAAGTCACCGACAGCGAAAGTTCAAAATACACCGAAAAAGAACGCGAAAGTTTTGGTTTCGGAGTTCGCTATCGCTGGCAGTTCTTGACGTTCCGCCTAGATTATGCATTCAAGAAAGATTTGAGCAATTGGGATTTGGAGCACTTTGCTTCAGGCCGATTCGCCTTCGACCTATCGCAAACATTCTAAGCGGCAAAGCCGCGATGTGGAATGTGGGATGTGAGATGAGAAATGTTTAATTACTCATTACACATTTCACATTAGTCATTTACTAGACACTACGTCGCGATATAATTTCGCAAGATCTGCTTTTTCGTTTACGACATTCGCACTGATTCCGGCAGCCGTAAGCGCCGCACGAATTTGCTCTAACGATGCAGCAGAGTCTACTTTGAAGGTTGCGGATTCGCCGGCAAGGTCTGCGACTCGCCCGCTCTTCAAAAGTTGTCCGCGGTCGATGATAGCGTAATCGGTCGATTCTTCTTCCATTTCGGCCAGAATATGCGAGCAAACGATAGCGGTACCGCCTTCGTTTTTGCGCCAGTCGGCAAGCAAGCTCCACACGGTTTCGCGGGCCATCGGGTCCAAATTTGCGACCGGCTCGTCAAGAATCAAGAGCTTGGGGGAAGGCGCCATAGCACGCAGCAATTGCACCTTCTGGCGATTGCCGAGCGAAAGTTTGCCCATGCGGGTTTCAAGGCTCGGCAATTCCAGCTTTTTCGCAAGAGTCGTAATGCGTTCGCGGGCGGCAGATTCATTCCATTTGGGATTGTGCGCCGCGTAAAAGCCCACGAAATAGTCCACGTATTCCGCAATCGAAAGCTTGGGGTAAACGCCCGGATTTTCAAGCAAGATTCCGCAGGCGCTAGGGTCGAGAAAACCATTCTTGCCGCGCAAACCGTCTGCAATTTCAAGCGAGCCTGAAAACTTCGAGAATCGCCCGCACAAGAGTCGCAAAAGCGTGGTCTTGCCCGCCCCATTCGGGCCCAGAAGCGCAAAGAAACTGCCTTCGGGAATTTCGAGATTCACCGAAGCAAGCGCCTTTTCCGACGCACCGGGGTAAGCAAACGAAACACCTTGGACCTTAATCGCAAACATGAGGCTAAATATAGAAAACGAAAAGCGGTCCGCAAACGCGAACCACTTTTCAATATCTTGCGCCAAAGGCGCCATTATTTTACTCAAAGGACCGAAGGTCCGCGCTCACGCCTCAAAAGGAGCGTAGCGACCGAGCTCTTAGCCCAAGTAATTTTGCTCCGCAAAATTACTTGTACAGCGGGTGCTTCTTGCAGAGGGCCACGATTTCTTCGCGGATCTTCTTGAGAGCAGCATCGTCGTCCTTAGCCTTGATAGCGCGGTCGATGATGCGGGCCACTTCGCGAGTGTCTTCTTCGTCGAAGCCACGAGTCGTGATAGCAGGCGTACCGAGACGGACACCGGACGGGTCCATCGGCTTGCGCGGATCGAACGGAATCGTAGAACGGCTGCAGGAGATGCCGACTTTTTCCATAGCCACTTCGGCTTCCTTACCGGAAACGCCCTGAGAAGTCATATCGACAACGATGAGGTGGTTGTCGGTACCGCCACTAATAACCCTGTAACCGAGCTTCTGCATTTCATCGGACATAGCCTGAGCGTTCTTAATGACGTTCTTCGCGTAGGTCTGGAATTCCGGCTGCAGAGCTTCGAGGAATGCAACGGCCTTACCGGCGTTGATGTGGTCATGCGGACCACCCTGCATACCCGGGAACACGCCCTTGTCGATTTCCTTGGCCAAAGAAACTTCCTTGAGTTCGCCCTTCACCATCTTCTGGATGGTGCGGTCCTTGCACATGATGATAGCGGAACGCGGGCCACGGAGAGTCTTGTGGGTCGTGGTCGTCACGATGTCGAAGTACGGCACCGGAGAATCGATTGCCTTACCGGCGATGAGGCCAGCGACATGAGAAATGTCAGCCATGGTGAGGGCGCCGACTTCGTCTGCGATTTCCTTGAAGCGCTTCCAGTCGAGGTTACGGCTGTAGGCAGAGAAACCAGCGAGGATCATCTTCGGCTTTTCGCGGAGGGCGATTTCGCGGACCTTGTCCATGTCGATGCGGCCAGTTTCCTTATCGACTTCGTACTGCACGAAGTTGTAGAGCATACCGGAGAAGTTCACCGGATGGCCGTGAGAAAGGTGTCCACCGTGGTCGAGCTTGAGGCCGAGGACCTTGTCGCCCGGTTTGAGGACGGCGAAGTACACGGCGGCGTTGGCCGGAGAACCGGAAAGCGGCTGGATGTTCACGTGGTCGCAACCAAAGAGCTTCTTGCAACGGTCGATGGCCAAAGCTTCCATCTTGTCGATCACTTCGTTACCACCGTAGTAGCGCTTGCCAACGTAGCCTTCGCTGTACTTGTTGGTCAGCACGGAACCCATGGCTTCCATGACTGCCTTGGAGGTGTAGTTTTCAGAAGCGATGAGTTCGATGCCATATTCCTGGCGTTCGGCTTCTTCCTGGATGATGTTGTAGATTTCCGGATCGGTCTGTTGCAATGTAGATTTGAGCATTTAGCTACTCCTTGGTATTTTGTACGCGGGCAAATATAGCAATTTTTCCCGACCAAAGGGGTAGGTATCCCCCTGGTTCGCACTTCGTTGCTCTCCACCCCCACTGCGGAGACACCCCGCAACGCCCCGTTGCCCTCCATGCTGTCCTTGGTTCGCCCACTGTCATGCTGAACTTGGTTCAGCATCAGCTTTTCAGACCCGAGAAATCAGATAAATGGGCCACACTGATTCGAAATCACTAACGTGATTTCAGAAACCATAGATAAGGTTCTTTATGTGACTAGCGCGCATGGCCACCAAGGTGTGATCTCCTTTGATGCATGCAAAAAGGGCTACACGAATTGGAACACAATCTTTTTAAATAGTTTTTTCCTATGACACCCGCCTTTTCTTCGGCTTCAAGTTTTTTTTCTTGGTTTGCGATTTTTCGTTTTCCAAATGGATAAACATGAAATCGCAATCTTCATCGTAATCGGGTTTTATATGAGATTCAATAAAATCCTTAACCTCAGGAGGAGGGTACGAGAATCCATACTTTGACTTGTAAGTTATCTGCAAAGGGCTTTCATGAATAGCGTATATGTATAAATGCGACGCACCAACATATTTCTTGGCTTCACGTACGATAGGCAAGATAAAATCAAAGAACATGATAGAACCAATATCAGTCCCCCTGTCGCTTACATACGCACCATTCTTTGCAAAATACACTAAGTCGATTCCTGGCAAAGTATAAAACAACTTGCCCTTGGCTTCGAGCGGAAACAATCCCGCCTTCAAGGTGAAATAACCACACAAATACCCCGGTTCTTCAAAAACAAGAAAAGTCCGTGCAATTCCATTAGCCATATCATCTAGAGCTCTTTTCTTGAGATATGACGCTAGATTTTTGCCTTTGGGATGCGATGGCAAAAACGTCTTCAAGACCCTTTTATGTTCAGCAGAAAGAGGTTCACAGTAAAAAGGGCCTCCTTGCGGCTCTTTTAACGGGAAAAATGGATTTTCATTCATTATATGAATTACTTAGACGGAATTTTCGGTAAATTGTTAATCTTGCGGAATCTGTTTTCATCATATACAGGAAAATGCAGCATAGCTTCATATGCAGCCCTAGCTTTTTTCCGCAAGGTTTTCATTTCCAATTTCGTCATACCATAAATATAACTATTTAGCATATCAAAATCAATACCTGTCCGTTTCAGTGCTTTTGCTCCCTCGCATCCATCAATATTGTAGATGATAAAAGTCATTTAAATCCTTTTTAGTTTCATCACAAGACATTTCGTGAAGAGACAGAACCCCTGTCCATACTATACACGCTTTTTTTCAGCCAATTGTATACCAATTCCACGAAAATTTATTTCTTTTTACATTTCCAGCAGGTTCCATCCTGCACAAACAAAGGGCTATAACACTTTTTTCTATATTATCCACGCAATGCCTGTTATCTTGTTTATTCTCTTTTTTGTACCTCTTGCGGCCTTTGCGCAAGATACTCCCGGTGCATTCAAGATTGATTCTATTCAGTACAATATCGGTGACGCTTTTGACGATTCCAAGTACCACACTAGATACGACAAGTGGGCGCTTGACCTGCTAAACTGGATTCATATCGAGACCCGCGAATCGACGGTCCGCAAGTTGCTCCTTTTTAGCGAAGGCGACGTGGTGACCGACCTCCAGATACAAGAAGCCGAACGTTTCCTGCGCACCCAAAAATACCTTTCCGACGCACACATCAAGATTTCTAACGAAAACGGCAAGAATATCGCCACAGTCAAGACCAGCGACAACTGGACGCTCGCCGTTCCCACGACTTTGGGCTTTTCCGGCAGCAAGTGGACTTACGACAATTTGAACTGGGGCATTGGCGTTCAAGAAAGCAACTTCTTGGGTCTCGGGCAAAAGCTCGGTTTCTACTTCGGGCACGACGAGTTCCGCGACATGTGGCAAGTGGAATATGGCGACCCGCACTTTCTGTTCCGCTACAACCATTTAGACTTTTTATATAGCTACAACACCGACGGCTACCTCGCTTACGGAAAAATGTACCTTCCGTTCCTTAGCCGCAGTCAAAACCAGTGGGCCTACACCATCGAAGGCATAAAAAACAAACGCAACGCTTACGTTTACGGCAGCGGAGATCTCCCGCCAGGCGTATCCGTTTATGACGCCCAGCTAAAGTTCAAGAACGCGCCCATTTACAACAACAAAAAAGCCCTGCTCGACTCGTTCCAGCTATACAACGGCAACGAAGCTGTAAAGCTCATGGCAGTCGAAGACTTTGTGGACGACTCGTTGAGCGTCAGATTCAGCCGTTCCTTCGGCGGAACCTACCGCAAGTTCTATATCGGCGCCACCTACGACTACCACCATACTACCGCAAGCGAAGGCAAGCTTTTCCGCTACATCTTTACCGACGGCGACACCACCTACGCCATCGATTCCGCTACCGCAGTCAACGAATGGCTCCCCGAACTGACAGATTCCCGCCTCGGCATGTACTTGATATTCTCAAACATCCGCTACGAAAAAATCAAGAACTTCCACAATGCCAAATGGACCGAAGACATCGAAAAAGGCTACATGCTTAAAGCTCAAATTTCCAAGAACTACGAGCAGTTGGGAGCCGCCGACAACGATATACGCCTTGACTTTTGGGCAAACATGATGCTTGGCTATTCCATGCACCACCTCACGCTCAAATCAGAAATGAGTTTCTATCTGGATCATGGCGAACAGCGCGACTTTTACGGCAAAATTTCTGGAGAATATATTTTCCACCCGAACAATAAATTCTCGACAGCGCTTTCTGGCCTTGTAGACTTTTATGAAGACGCCCGCTACGGCAAGCAGCTCACTCTTGGCGGTTCAAATGGATTCGCCGGATTCCCCACCGGATTCTACGCCGGGCAAGCTCGTGTATTCGCGAACTTCGAACAGCGTTACTTTACCGACTTTGAGTTAGCGACACTCTTGCCCGTATTCGCCGTCTTTGAAAGTGTCGGCGAAACAGCCTGGGATCTTTGGGATATCAACCGCAAGGATCTGGTTTACCTCGTCGGTTTTGGCATCCGTTTCGTGCAAACCAAGTCTATTAGCCGCCTGATTAATAAGGTAGACGTAAGCATTCCGCTTAACGGCGTTCGCAAGGCGGAACCCCACTACTCTATCATTACAACCTACAACCTGTAACAGTCCCGCCGACAAGGCAAAAGTGTGATTTTTCGCAAAAAATCGCATTTTTTTTGAATAAACCTGTCTTTCCGACCTATTTTTTCGTATTTTAAAGGGTATGAATTTCGTTTCTAGAATTTTAGGTATTGCCGCCATTGCAGCGGTTGCGCCTTTTGCGCAGCTTGCTCCGGAACCCCAGATGGCCGATGTGAAGTTGATGCAGGATACCACCACTAACCAGCCCATGAAGATGGATTTTTCGAAGCCACTTTCGGGCATTAGCGATCCGGGAATTCTGTTCAGCCAGTTCGCAAACAGGCCTCTCTTGATCTACTATTTTAGCCCCAAGTGCCCGCACTGCCAGCGTCACATTTCCGAAATCCAGGATCTGGTCAAGGAATATGAGCCCAAGGGCCTCACCGGCATTGCCATCGGTCTCGGCGGCGGCATCAAGAAAAATGACATTCGCCTGTTTATCGACCAGTTCCACGTAGCGATTCCCGTTTTCCAGGATAGCGACTACAAGTTCGGTCCCGCATACGGCACAGGCTACATTCCGGTTGTGTATGTGGTACAGAAAGACGGAACCTTCTACCGTTATGAAACTTTGAACGAAGCCAACATGAACCACATGCGCGCAACGCTCAACAAGATGTTTAAGTAGCGAGTGAGCTCGCCACTACGTGGCTTTGAGGAATGAGGACGTGCCCCTATCCGGGGCACTTTTAGTTTAGTCACAAAACCATATAAAGCAAGGCCCCCTCAAAGGGAGCCTCAGCGACCGACCTCATAGCTCAAAGCGTCCATAGGACGCGACCTCTAGAACATCTTTCGAGTATTCTTCTTGGCGGGGCCATTACCGCTGCTGCTCGGCTTGGGTGCTGCACTTGCGCCCTTGTTGCTAAAGAGCGTGGCATCGTCGGCAGACTTGGTCTTGACTTCGAAGTGGTTACCGTCGCAGACTTCAGTCGGAGCGTAGCCTGCAGTATAGAGACAGTAAGTCTTTTCAGAGCAGAATTCACCGGCAATCTTACCCGTATGGTTGCAAATGCCCTTGCTTACGACACCGCTCGGAACCGGGAACGGCTTACGCGGCAAGTCCTTGTGCAACTGCTTCATCACAGCCATCCAAACCGGCAAAGCGTCTTCGGTACCCGTATGGCCTGCGCCCAAGGTACCCGGGCTATCGGAACCGACCCACACACCCATGGTGAATTGCTTGGTAAAGCCGATGTACCAGCAGTCCGTATAATCATTAGTCGTACCGGTCTTACCACCACTCGGGTGAGTAAAGCCGCTCGCCCACACGCGGGCTGCCGTACCGCGAATGTTCACATCCTTCAGCATGTCGACCATCAAGTAGGCCGAAGCCGGACGCAACACTTCGTGTTCGACCTTAGAATTCTTTTCAATGACTTCGCCGTTGCGGTCCACAATGGATTCAATCATGTACGGTTCAATACGGTTACCGCCGTTCGGGAACACCGTATAGGCCGACGTCATTTCCATACCGAACTTGCGGGCGTAGTTCACCACGTTATTCAGGCCGTACTTCATGCCCGTCAAAATAGCCGGCAAGTTCTTGGACTTGTAAAGGGCACGGCGGAGCGTCATCATGCCTTCGAAGTCATGTTCGAAGTTCGCCGGGCGCCAAACCTTGTTCTTGTCCTTGTCATCCGGGTCAGGAATGCTCACCGGCTGGTCATTCACCGAGTCGCAGGGGCTTGCGCCGTTGTCCATAGCCGTCGAATACACAATCGGCTTGAACGACGAGCCGGGCTGACGCAGAGACTGCACCGCACGGTTCCAGCGAGACTGGTTAAAGTCGGAACCACCCACCATGGCACGAATTGCACCCGATTCGTTTTCAATCAAGATAGCCGCAATTTCAGGATGGTGGTAAAGGATAGAGTCCGGGAAACGGCGCTTGTCAGCAGGGCGCTTCAAGTCGTCGGCCAGGTATTCCTTCTTAAAGAGCGTGTAGACGCTATCGAAGTGAGCGACCACGCTGTCTTCGGGCATGTTATACTTTTTAGTCAGGTACAGGCGGCGAGTAGCGCGATACTTGACGCGGCGGCGAACCTTTTCAACCTGCACGCGAGCAACGCTATCGGCGTAAGCCTGAATATCCGGGTCAATCGTCGAATTAATCGAGACACCATCGGCATACAGAGAGTTTTCGCCGTACTTCTTTTCCATGTACTTGCGGATTTCTTCGTAGAAATACAGGCCCGATTCGTTGGAAACTTCCTTTTTCGCAAGTTCAATGGGAGTCTCGATATATTCGTGGTATTCGTCGTCGTTAATGTAGCCGGCATCGCGCATGGCATAAAGCACCGTATTGCGGCGTTCGAATGCGGCTTCGGGGTGACGGTCCGGGCGGTAAGCTTCAGGGCGCTGCAGCATACCGGCCAAAACGGCAAGTTCCGGAATCGTAAGGCTATCGAGCGGACGGCCGAAGTAGAACTTACCAGCCGCCTGGAAACCGTAGTTACCGCCAGCCAGGTACACTTCGTTCATGTAGAATTCAAGGATTTCTTCTTTAGTATAAGTCTGTTCGATGCGGATAGCCGTCATCATTTCCTTGATCTTACGCGAAATCGTACGTTCCGGCGTGAGGAACAAAAGCTTGGTCAGCTGCTGCGTCAAGGTCGATGCACCGCGGAGCTTTTTGCCCGACAAGGCGCTTTCCATAACAGCAGACGGAATCGCCCACACGTTCATGCCCCAGTGACTATAGAAGGCGCGGTCTTCGGTGGCCATCACGGCGTGAATCGCATTTTCAGGAATCGAGTCGAAACTCGTCCATTCGCGGCGTTCCACAAAATATTCGTGGGCAATCTTTCCGTTCATGTCATAAATGTTCGTGACAAGTCTCGGATTGATCTGTTCCAACTGCGAAAGCGAAGGCAGTTCCGGAGAGAAATGATTGTATACGGCGATTACAGCAATAAAAGCCGCGAGCACGGGTACCGCAAAAATGATTAACCACTTGACCACTCTGCGGTCGGTAAACCAGCTCTTCAAAGTGTTAAGAACCGAAAGTAATACGGGTTTGACTTTATCCATGGTCCAATACCGTTAAAAAATTTGGCCAAAAAGATAGTTATTGTAAGGCAATTCGATTACACGCCCCTCTTTAAAATCCCGCAAAAGCAGGGTAATCTGCCAACAAATCAAAAATTCTTAAAAAATTTTCAACAAAAACCCTTGACAACACTCGCGCTTTAAACTATCTTTGGGCCATCAATCAAGCGGATGTAGCCCAACTGGATAGAGCGTTTGGCTACGAACCAAAAGGCTCCAGGTTCGAGTCCTGGCACCCGCAGAAAGGAAGACGTTTCACGGTAAGTGAGACGTCTTTCTTGTATCCATACAAAACACAATCAAATAACAAATCTCGTCTTTATACGAATGGATGAGAAACTGGAGCCTTTGTGAGCAAATGGGCAAGCCCATTTGCGAGAGGATGTGCCATAAAAGACTTTTTTATAATGATGTGGCACATCCGGTCTATATACTGCTCCAGGTTCGAGTCCTGGCACCCGCAGAAAGGAAGACGTTTCACGGTAAGTGAGACGTCTTTCTTTTTTTATGCATGCAATGGACTTTTTTTGATACCAATTATCCCGATTTTCACAATCCGTAAAACACAGTTTAGATTATTTTGCAAAGCCTGCAAACAGGTGTTTGCACGGGCCATACACCCCCAATTCTAATTTTGGCCTTCAGAGAGTGTTGGTGTCCACGTTTTTAAGAGGTTGTTTTGTGGAATACAAAGATCACATTCTCAGCGAAGTCATTCGGCAGGTATTCTTGGAGTGCCGACGGCAACGGGGCCTTACCCAAACAGGCTTATCCCTTGAATCCAATATCACCCGGCAGTTCATTTCGCAGTTCGAAGTCGGCAAAAGGCTCCCATCCATAACCACTTTAAGCGCACTTGCCAAGGCCTACGGCAAATCGCTTTCCGAAATGTTCAAGGAAGTCGACCGACTTTATCCTCTTGTCGAAAACACGTCGCCAATCTTTGAAATTTCACCCGATATAGCCGCCGAGACACAGCAAAGAATGACAGAATACATCAATAATGCTAGAAAGAAACGGGGGTACAAACCCCTTTAGGTACCTAGATTACCCTTAACAAAAATGTATTTTTTTGCTATCTTTACCCCCCGATGGAATGGCCAAAGAACATAAAGACACTGACCGAGGACGAGCTCAAGGCTTGGCTCCGCGACCAGGATGAAAAGCCGTTCCGGGCTAGCCAAATTCAAAAATGGCTATTTTGCCAACAGGTCAAAAGCTACGACGAAATGGGGAACATCTCCCCCGCCCTCCGCGAAAAACTGGCAAATCAGTTCAGCCTTCGTGCCCTGACCGAAGAACAGCGCATGGAGTCGGTCGACGGCACCGTCAAGTGGCTTTTCAAGACCCACGACGGCCACCACATTGAAACCGTGATGATTCCCGCAAACGGGCGTTTTTCCGTGTGCGTTTCGACCCAGGTGGGTTGCGCCATGAACTGCGCCTTCTGCCGCACCGCCAAAATGGGCTTTACCAGGAATCTGGAAGCCGGCGAAATCCTGGAAGAAATCATCAACGTGAACTGGTACCTGAAAGAAGCCGGTTTTTTGAACGAAGAAGGCAAAACGGCCCAGGTCACCAACATCATCTTCATGGGCATGGGCGAACCCCTGAACAACCTGGAAAACGTGCACCGCGTCTGCTGCACACTCCATAACCAGAGCCTATTCAACATGGGCTCCAAGCGCATGACCGTTAGCACGAGCGGTGTGGTACCCAAGATCAAGGAACTGGTTGACCGCAATACCCCCTGTTGCCTTGCCGTTAGCCTGAACAGCACCAATAACGAATACCGTTCGTCCGTGATGCCGGTAAACAAGACCTGGCCCATCGAAAAACTTTTGGAAGCGGTTGACGAATACATTCGTAGAACCGACAATTATGTAACGTTTGAATTTGTCCTGATTCAGGACATCACCTGCACCCCGAAGGCGGCCAAGGAGCTTATTCGCATTTGCGCCCCCCGCCGCGTGAAGGTAAACGCCATCGTCCTAAACGACGGCGACGACCCCACACTGCACGCCCCCACGCCGGAACAGGTAGAAGACTTTTTGGCTATGGTTAGGGCAGCCGAAATTCAAATCACGATCCGCAACCCGCGCGGCCGCGACATTCTCGCCGCCTGCGGGCAGCTTGCGTACAAAAAGGAAGGTAAATAATGTTAACGCAGAACCTCCCGGATTTCTGGGATAATCTTTATGCCGAAGGCAAGGACTACTGGAATCTCAAGAAGGTGACGCCCGCTCTGACGGAATTTTTCAAGCACCCCTCTTGTCCCGCTACGGGTTCCGTTCTGGTTCCCGGCGCAGGCTTTGGCTACGACGCCGAAGCATGGGCTTTGCGCGGTCACGACGTGCTGGCAGTCGACTTTGCCCCCTCTGCCGTCGATGAACTTGACCACTTGAGCCGCAAGCACAAGAACCTGCGTTCTTTGGATCTTGACCTGTTCTCGCTTTCTCCCAAGGACGACAAGCGTGGCGGTCAGCTTTTTGATATCGTTTACGATTACTGCTGCTTTACGGCTATCCACCCGGGTCGCCGCGACGAATTCTTCGAAGTCTGCTACAAGATGATGAAGGACGACGGCCTGTTGATTCTGTTCTTGTACCCGCTCATGAACGGCAAGACCCTGCAGGGCCCGCCGCATGCCACCAGCGAAGGCGAGCTCATGGCCCGTCTCGGCGGCGTGTTCGATGTCGTCGAACGCATCAAGCCCACAAACAGCATCGCCGGTCGCGAAGGCAAGGAAGAAATCTGGCTCCTTAAAAAGTGCCTGTAATCCTCTTCGCGAAACGCGCAAATTTAATCGCGAGCGGTATTCAACCGCTCGCTTTTTTTCTAATTTTTTCATCAAATTTTAACGGCGGCCAAGCCGCTTCAACGAAGACACAAGGATTAAGTTATGGCTAAAGATTTATGCCCCTGCGGTTCCGGTAAGGAATACTGCGAATGTTGCGAACCGATTATCAAGCAGAAGACCCTCGCTGCAAGCCCCGAAGCATTGATGCGTTCCCGCTATACTGCCTACGTAAAGCAGGAAATTGGCTGGCTCAAGGAATCTCTCGAAGCTACCCAGCGTAGCGACTTCGACGAACCGAGCGTGACCGCTTGGAGCAAGGATTCCGAATGGCTCGGCATCGAAATCAAGCAGACCAAGACCGAAGAAGAAAAGAACATCGGCTGGGTCGAATTCATCGCACGCTTTAAGCAGGGCAACATCACCCGTAACCACCACGAACTCGGCGAATTCCACAAGGTGGGCGGCGCATGGTTCTTCTACGACGGTCGTGCTGTGAAGCAGGAAACCGTCCGTCACGAAGGTCCGGTCGTTGGCCGTAACGATCCGTGCCCGTGCGGTTCCGGCAAGAAGTACAAGAAGTGCTGCGGCGCCAACAAGTAATTTTCAGTTCAACAACTAATAACTAGTAACTAAGCAAATGTTCAAAGTTTTCGTAGATGGTGAAGCAGGTACCACTGGCCTGCAGATTTATGAGAGACTCGCAAAGCGTAACGACATCGAAGTGTTGCGCATTTCTCCCGAACTCCGCAAAGACATTAACGAACGCAAGCGACTCATCAATGAGTCCGACGTGACGTTCCTGTGCCTGCCCGATGCTGCGGCTGTCGAAAGTGCAGCCCTCTGCGAAAATCCGAACACCCGCGTGATTGATGCATCAACCGCACACCGCGTAAACCCCGACTGGACCTACGGGATGCCGGAACTTTCGGCCGCCCAGCGCGAAGCCATTGCCAAGAGCAAGCGCATTGCCAACCCCGGTTGCCATGCTTCGGGCTTTATTCTCGGTGTACACCCGCTGGTTGCCGCAGGCATTTTGCCGAAGAGCGCAAACCTCGCCGCCTACAGTATTACCGGTTATTCCGGCGGTGGCAAGAAGCTGATTGCCGAATACGAAGAAGCCGCAGCCATGGAACACAAGACCGGCGAATCGAAGGCAATCATGGCGCCCGCCCCGTACGCGCTTGCGCTTGCACACAAGCACCTCCCCGAAATGAAGAAGTACTGCGAACTTGAAAACACGCCGTTCTTCAACCCGGTGCTTGGCCCTTATTACAAGGGCATGGCAGTCACCGTCGCCATCTTTGCAAATGAACTCACCAAGAAGGTCGGCCCCGAAGGCCTCACCGAAATTTTGGCAAAGCATTACGAAGGTTCTCGCTTTGTGAAGGTCATGCCCTATGAAGCAGCCCCTGTGCTGTTCAACGGCCGCCTTGACGCTACCGTCTGCAACGATACGAACAACGCCCGCATCCAGGTGTTCGGCAACGAAACCGTGATGCAGGTGACGACTATTATCGACAACCTCGGCAAGGGCGCAAGCGGTGCCGCAATTCAGAACATGAATATCGCGCTCGGCCTCGACGAAGGAATTAGCCTTTAATGTTCCTAGATGAAAAATCAATTGAAGTTCGCTCCGGTAAGGGCGGCGATGGCATTTGCAGTTTCCACCGCGAAAAGTTCGTACCCCTCGGCGGTCCCGATGGCGGTGACGGCGGTCGCGGCGGTCATGTGATTCTGCAGGTGAACGAACAGTTCTCTACCCTGCTTGACATGGGTAACGCTCGCCTCTATAAGGCTCAAAGCGGTCAACCCGGTGGCGCCAAGCGTTGCACCGGTCGCTCTGCTGAAGACCTGATCGTAGACGTTCCGCGCGGCACCATCGTGAAGGACGCCGAAGGTCGCATTTTGGCAGACCTTACCGAACCCGGCCAAAAGTGGATTGCGGCTCGCGGCGGCAAGGGTGGCATGGGCAACCAGCATTTTGCAACGCCTGCCAACCAGGCTCCGCGCAAATGCACACCCGGCGAAAAGGGCGAAAAGCGCGAACTTTTCTTGGAACTGAAGCTCATGGCAGACGTGGGCCTCGTCGGATTCCCGAACGCAGGCAAGTCTAGCCTTGTGAACAAGATTTCGAGCGGTCGCCCGAAAGTCGGCGACTATCCGTTTACCACTCTCGAACCGGTGCTCGGCATTGTGCAACTGAACGGCCACAGCTTTGTGGTTGCAGATATTCCTGGTTTGCTCGAAGGCGCCAGCGAAGGCAAGGGCCTCGGCCACCAATTCTTAAAGCACATCGAACGTACGCACACGCTCTTGTTCGTGATTGACGGCTTTGCCGAAAACGCCTACGAACAGTTCTCCGTTCTTAAGGACGAACTCAAGGCTTTCCACCCAAAGCTAGCGAAGAAGCCTTACGTGATTGCTTTGAACAAGAGCGACCTCGGCATCGACGAAGCCATCAAGCAGTTCAAGGCACACAAGGAAAGCGTCATTGTGACCTCTGCCGTAACTGGCGACGGTTGCAAGGAACTCACCTTGGCTCTGGACGAAGCGGTGCCCCACGTGCAAAAGAAGAAAGTCGGCTGGGAAAGCAAGAGTTTTACCGCCGGCAAGACTAGCGACAGCAAGAGCACCGCTAAAAAGAGCGGCTCCAAAAGCGCAACCAAGACGGGAGCTGCCAAAAAGACGACAGCATCCAAAAGCTCCGGAACAAAATCTGGCTGGAGCAAAAAGAAGGCTTAACGAATGGCGAAAAAAGAACAGAGTACGCCGGTCATCGTAAACCGCAAGGCAAACCACCTCTACTTCGTAGACGAGACCTTCGAAGTAGGTATCATGCTGATCGGTTCGGAAGTTAAATCTATCCGCGATGGCAAGTGCACTTTGGGCGAAGCGTGGATCGACATCGACGAGACCAAGAACGAAATCTGGCTCGTGGGTGCCCACATCGACGAATACCTTTTCGCCAACCGCTTCAACCATTTTCCGGCAAGGCGCCGCAAGCTCTTGGCCCATGTGCACGAAATTGCCAAAATGCGCAAGGCCAAGGAGCAAAAGGGCTGCACGCTCATTCCCTTGAAGCTCTACTTCAAGAATCGCCGCGCCAAGCTCGAAATGGGAATCTGCCGCGGTAAGGATCAGCGCGACAAGCGTCAGGATATCATCAACCGCGACGCAAAACTCGAAATGGCCCGTGCGGCAAAGGCTCACCGCTAATGAGAAACTTTGTTTGGCACATACTCGTTTGCGTGGCTCTCGCGACTAGCGCCTGGGCTGCAAACATGGTCGATGCCGAACAAGTCGCCAAGCAGCACAAAGCCAGCTTCCACTGGTTCCCCGTCCAAAAGACATTCATTCTCGCAGGCGAAAGCGATACGCTCAAGTTCGCCATCGGGCTCCCCTACGTAAATACGCACGGCAAGTCGGTAGACCTCAAGCATGCACCCGAAATTGCAGACGGACACATTCTGCTCGATTCCGCCGACGTCGCAAACTTATACAATGCCGGCAATACGCAAACTGCCGCGGTCGCTCCTGCAAGCAGCAGTTCCCCCGCCAAGGTCTCATCGTCTTCCGTAAAAGTCGCCGCCGCGCCCGCAGCTGCAACCGCCCCCGCAAAGACAACTCCAGTCGCTGCACCGAAAAATGAAACCGCCGGCACCCGCGAAGTCAAGACCATCGTAATCGACCCCGGCCACGGCGGCAAAGATACCGGCGCCCAGGGCAAGAATTCCAACGAAAAAGACATCGTTCTCGCCGTCGGCAAGCTCTTAAAGAAGGAACTTGAAAAAGAAGGCTTCAAGGTCAAAATGACCCGCGACAAAGACGTGTTCATCGAACTCGGCGAACGCGCGAACCTCGCAAACCAATGGGACGGCGACTTGTTCATTAGCCTGCACTGTAACGCCATCGACGCAAGCCCCGAGCGCAAAAAGCAAATCAAGGGCTATCATGTGTACGTGCTTCGCGCCCCCGAAAGCGAAGAAGACAAAGCCATTGCTCGCCGCGAAAACAAGGTGGCCACTCTCTACGGCGAAAAGAATGCCAAAGAAGAACTTTCACCGCTCGAATGGTTCAAGCTTGAAGCCCGCTTGGAAAAATACAAGCAGAACAGTTACATGTTCACCGAACAAATGCTCAAGGCCTTCGACGACGGCAAAATCAAGCGTCAGGGCGGTGGTGTCGGCGGTGCAGGCTTCATGGTGCTCGTAGGCGCTCTAATGCCCGCCGTGCTCTTCGAAATCGGTTTCATCAGCAACCCCGAAGAAGAAGCCTACATGATGACCAACAAGGCCCAAGCAGACATTGCCTCCCGCATTTCAAAGGCAGTCAGCAATTACAAGGCCGCGGTCCACAACTACCGTGAAACACTCGGTCGCCAATAATAAATCTCACAAAAAATGGCAGCCATCAGGCTGCCTTCATCATCAGAAATTTTTTTTATTGTCGGTAAACGCGCTCCTTCTCGACGCGAACACCGCTCGCTGAATTTCTCCTAGCCGATTGACCATTCACCAGGTACGGTTTGCGGTCCACATTGGGCTCAACCTTCTTACGCATAGGCTTCGCGACAACTGAAGGCGGATCCACAGGTTTTCCCTCCGGTAATTCGCCCGTATACATCGGAATCTTGCTAAACGTAGGCGTTCCATCATCTTGGAAAATGCACTGATGCACAAAATAGGCAGGGAACCCCGTTTCCGTATCATCACTCCAATTTTTAGAACGATTATACACTGTTATATATTGGCAAAGGGCGTAATAAGTAGAATCTTTTCTATAAACAAAGTAATTCGTATCATTCGCCGTCGAACCTTCTTTCGAGGTAAATTTATAAGTATCTATCAAAGAAGACTTACTACTAGGAGTCGCAACAAAAGCAGTCGTATCGTTCAAGTCTAGGGCAACTCCCGCTTTCAAGCTATCGCCCAGAACTACATTCCAATAGTTTTGGTCCAAGTCAAAAAAGTTCCAATGCTCAAGAAAAAGTTCACAGGCGCCAAACCTAATAATATTACATACACAAGTTTCATTCACATTCCAATACGTGCCCTCGATAGCAACACCCGGTTCCATCTCAACAAGGCTGTCTTTAGAAAAGCCCCATTTAGTATAGCCATAGGTTGGCTCACCTACTTCATGACGGGTTAGGTTCACCACGAAGGACTGCTCCCATTCCTTGGCCTGGGCAGAAACACCAGCCCCAAGCAAAACAGCCAGGGCAAAACTAGATACAAATAAACTCTTTCGGCATTTCATATAAGTTCTCCTTTTTTCACAAATATATCATTTATTCGACAAAAAGCACAAATTCGGCAATTTTTCTATTTAAAAAGTGTGCAAACGCACAAAAAAAACCGACTGCTTTTGGCAATCGGCTTTTTGAATCTTTGTAGAAAAAGATTATTCCGCGTCCATATCGGCTTCGTCGATTTCGGCGTTGTGATAGACGTCCTGAACGTCGTCGTGGTCTTCGAACTTGTCGATGAGCTTGAGGAGCTTCTGAGCATCGTCGTGACCGAGCTTCACCGGGTCGTTAGCGACGTAGGTGATTTCTGCGCTCATCATTTCGATACCAGCAGCTTCGAGAGCCTTGGACACAGCGTCGAAAGCTTCCGGAGAAGTGGAGATTTCATGCACGCCGTCTTCGGTGGACATGTCTTCGGCACCGGCTTCGAGAACCAGGTCCATGACCTTGTCTTCCGGATACTTTTCAGCATCAACGATGATCACACCCTTGTAGGTGAAAGCCCAAGAAACGGAACCGGATTCGCCCATGGCGCCGTTGTTCTTGTTAAAGATGTTGCGGATTTCGGCAACGGTACGAACCTTGTTGTCGGTCAGGCACTGCACCATGATGGCAATGCCACCCGGGCCGCGTCCTTCGTACAGCGGTTCCGTCATTTCGGTACCGGAGTTGGCACCCGTACCCTTGGCAATGGCGCTTTCGATGTTCTTAGTCGGCAAGCTCTGGCTCTTGGACTTAAGAATAGCGGCACGCAGACGCGGGTTTGCGTCGGGGTTTCCGCCGCCGAGCTTAGCAGCAATGGAGATTTCCTTAATCAGCTTGTTCCAAGCCTTGGCGCGAGCAACGTCAGTCTTGGCCTTCTTGCGTTTGGTGGTGGCCCATTTGGAGTGACCGGACATAGATTACCTCTAATTGGTTTTAGTTAAAAAATTACTTGTTTTTCAGTTGGCAACGACGGCGTTCCTTCACAGTCAAGTTCGGATCGTCGCAGGGATCGCCAGAAACTTTTTTCTTCTTTTTCTTCTTGGTCGGAGCAGGTTCGTCTTCTTCTTCGACGCGGCGCTTGCGCTTATTCAGCGTTGCCTCTTCTTCTTCGACTTTTTTTTTCTTTTTCTTCTTCGGAGCTACTTCTTCGTCGCTTGCCTCCACACGGCGCTTGCGAGTCGTAATGGTAGCTTCTTCTTCAGGCTTCTTTTCGCCCTTCTTCTGCAGGGCGCGGAGTTTCGCCTTGTCGAGCGGGTCTGCAGAGGCCTTCGTGATGGCCTTGTCGTACTTACCGCCCCACACGTTACCGAGCAAGGAACCAGATTCCAGAGCATCCTTCAGAATGCCCATGGCCCATTCGTCATTTGCCGGCGGCAAAAGCTTAAAGCGCAGGTTACGGATTCGGGTCGGTTCGTCTTCAAAGAAGAGCATCATGTCGAACAAGCCCACCTGATATTCCTTACCGTCGGAACCAGGAGATGCCGAAGGCACATAGGCAAGCACGGCATAGACGTCACCGTCAAAAAGGCCCGTGATCAAAGCATCGCCGTCACCACCCGGAGCCTGCACTTCACCGTCAGCCTGGAAAGCCCACGGAGCGACATCGACCGTCAAGCGGAACTTGTGATAGCCCTTATCGGCCTTTTTCAGCTTGAGCAACGCACCCGAGAAAGCCTGGAATTCAGGCTTCAGCGACTGCGCCGAGCAAACCGCCACAAAAACCAAACAAATAAACACTATAAGTTTTTTCATAGGAACCTCCCTTTGAAAAGCTTATTAATTCTTGAAGAACAGCGCCTTGGCAGCCTCGAACATCGGGTCCTTTTCATCCGGGTTGCGGCATTCCGTATAAATACGGACCTTCGGTTCCGTACCAGACGGACGCACCAGCATCCAGGAGTCATCGTCGAAGATCACCTTCACGCCGTCGAGCGTCAGGAGCTGCTTCACAGTCTTTTCGTTATTGCCAACCATGACCTTAGCACCCGGCTTGGCGATATCGGCGATAGCGTTCACCTTGGCCTTCAGCGGTTCGCCCACGAGGGACTTGTCCACTTCGAAACCAGAGCGGGTCGGGTAGAAACGGCCGTATTCTTCGTACAGGGCATCCAGGTATTCACCCAGGTTCTTGCCCGTCTTGGCCATAATTTCGAGAGCGATAAGGAGACCGAACTGGGCATCCTTTTCGAGCGTGTTGTTCAAGCCAGAGATACCGTCGGATTCTTCGAAAGCGACGAGAGCCTTCTGCTTGGCATTGCGGGAAAGCCACGGGCGGAAGTTCTTGAAGCCCACCGGAGTTTCCATCACAGGCACGCCGAGCTTTTCAGCAATGATGTTCACAAAGTTAGAAGTAGCAACGGACTTAGCCAAGCGATAGCACCGAACTGGTTCATATCGATTTCGCGAGTACCGTCGTAGAAACGGATACGGTCGCCATCCGGGTCAAAGATTGCGCCCAGGCGGAACCAGGACTTGCTTTCGTCGAGGACCTTGCGGACCTTTTCGAGGTTCTTGCTGGACGGTTCCGGAGCGATACCGCCGAACAAGGAATCGTCTTCGTTACGGAGCGTAATCAGGCATTCCGGATTGTCGAGGAGAGCAGCCGGACGGCGGCGGGTAGAACCGTGCACGTGGTCGCAAACGAGAGTCAGGCGACCCTTCTTGATAAATTCCTTGATCAAGTCGAACTTGATCGTGCCCTGCTTCACAAGGAATTCCTTGTAAATCTTGAGGGAGTCGATAATTTCCCAGTCAACCTTGCCCACCGGTTCAAACTTCCAGGTAGCCATCATTTCGTTGCTGAGCTTGGTGATCACGTTCGTGATTTCCGGACCAGCAGGACCGCCGTCAGCCGGGTTGAACTTGATACCGTTGTAGTGGCTCGGGTTGTGGCTCGGAGTCATGTTAATCGAGCAGGCTGCACCGAGCATTTCGATAGCGGCGCTGAATTCCGGAGTCGGCATTTCGCCACCGTAGTAGACCTTCACGCCGGCCTTGGCAAACTGGTCAGCCACAGCTTCGCAGAATTCGTGACCGAGCAAGCGGTTGTCGTGACCCACGACCACGCCGCGCTTCTGAAGTTCGGCAAAGTCCTTCACGCCAAGAGCTTCGAACAATTCAGGAGTAGCTTCCTTATAGAGGCGCACAATGGCGGCACCCACCACCTGCAAGTTGCGGAGCGTAAATTCAGAACCGATTTCGCCGCGCCAGCCAGACGTACCAAAGCTCACCTTGGCGGGCTCTTGAGAAGTCAGGGCGACCTGCTTGACAGTTTCAACCAGGTTCATATCGGTAGCCGGGTTGAATTCGGGGGACTGAATCTTTTTCCAAATCTGGGTAATGTTTTCCATAAGGGATCCTTTTGTGTTTTTTCCGCGAGAAATTTAGAAAAAAGAACCCAGAACTTAGAACTTAGAGCTTAGAAAAATATGGGAAAGGGGTATGTTTCCCCCTCGCTCCTGCCGTTTACGGCATCCGCTACCCCATCGCCTAGGGGCTCCGCCCCTAAAACCCTGTTATCACGCTTCCAAATCCATCAAATCAAAATACATGAGTCGCGTATGCGGGTCATTATCTTCTGAATTCATGAACCTGAACCCATTCTTTACATAAAATGGAATGGCATTCAAATAGGCATCTACCGTCAAAAAACGGCAACCAGCCTTATTCTCGAAAAAGAACATCGATTTGATGTAATCCATGACAGTCGTTCCGATTTGATGACCTTTAGCTCGTTCATCAACTCCCAAGCGACACAATTTAACCGCAGGATAACTTTTAAGACGTTTTTCGTTCGGGAACCCTTGTTTCTTGCGGAAACGGTTAAATTCTGTTTTATCCTTAAAATCAGTTACGGCAACTTTGTCGTTCGCAAGGCTACAATAGGCATAGACCTTACTTGCGTCATCAACATCAACACACGCATAACTAACAGAGAGCCGATGTTTTTGAAATTCCGGCGCATGATTAAGGATAAAATCGTTTAAATCCTTATCACCACAATCAAATTGTCTAACAGACTTTGCCGATGGCAATCGAACAATATCAAAACGGATTTTACTCACACCGTTCTGAAACATGGGTCATCACCTCCATTAGCCGCTTCGCGGGCACGCATTTTCGCCATGCCGCGCTCATAAGCTTTTTTCATAAGTTCATAATTCCGTAAACGACGGGCACGAACTTCGGGAGGTTCCGGGTGTCGCTCCTGCATACGGGCTAGAAACCGGCGAGCATCCTCGCCGAACAAAATAGGGGTTTCTCGAATTTCGCGAGCCATATATCCTCTTTTTTGTCGTTTCAGTTTAACAGTAGCGAACTTTCAGTTATTACCAAATATACCTTATGGCATTATCAAAAACAAGGCTTTCAACTTTCCGCCCTTCATTTTGCAACCAGGTGTTTGCAAAAATCTTCAATTTTTACAAAAAGCAACTCTAGGTTGCTTCTTTAACTTTTGTTCTGGCAGCGGCTCAGCCTGCTCCGCACGCGGACAAATTACGGCCTTCGGCCTTTACTGTCCGCTTTGCGGCCAGGCTATCGCCGCATCTGGCGCATTTCCCAGCCACATCAGCTGTTTTCTGTCATCGACTTTCTTGGATTACTATCTTCCCGGTTCCACTTTCTTGAATAAGAATTCCAGGAGCCGTGCCATTTTTTATTTCTTTAGTGCGATTTTTATCAATATAATGAGATGAACCACGGATTTTCAAAACTCCTCTTGTCGGCGTAAATTCAAACTCTCCGTTTTTCTTGCGAAACTCAAAACCTGTACGTTGCTGCCAATTAACCGCAGAAAACAACTCTGTTGATTTCCACTCGTTCCATTCTCCACCAACAACACGCGTACGATAGGAATTTCCTTCAATCCAAATAGAACCTTTTACTTCTATGCCATTTAACCGATCGGCCTGCGAATAGACTTTCTGTTGAAAGTAATTGATTTTACACCGGTCAATTTCGTATTCGGTATCAGACCCCTTCGTCATTTCAAAATAATGACAGCGATTTTTTTGCACCGCAATTTTATCGCCATATATTTTATCCAACGCCTTAGCAAGTGATTCGCCATGTTTATCCTTCACTTGCAAAAGCAACGGATGATACTGCAAATCATATGCGAAAGACGATATTGCACAAAGCATAAATATTAAAGCCATTCTAACCATAATCAACAACCTTTATTAATTCACTTTATTGAATTTTTGAGTCAATCGTTCTTTGTGTTTTTGCATTTCTTCTTCAGAAAGCATTATACACGGCAATAATTTTTTGCACCATTCATCTATCGTTTCCACGCTATAAAACTCCTGCTGAGCCTGCATTTTCCTTATCAAATCCATTTCAAGATTATAAACTTCATGAATAGATGTCAATACAGTATCGTTAGGGACGAATTTCAATTGCGATTTAGAACCAAATACAATCATGCTAAACGAACGTAACTGATATTTATTTTGACCCAAAAAATCGCACAAAGCCCTAATATGGCCCTCATTCTGCTTTATTGGATTTGGAATGTATTCTTTATCCCCATTTTTCTTATACCTCTGCCATTGCAAATGATCCATATCCCCATAGACAGAACCAGAAAGATTTTTACTTTCAAAAACGTACACCCCTGTTTCATGCAAAAGCAAAACATCTATTTCTGAATAATTGCCATTTTGCTTTGGAATATACACATTCCGCAATAATTTATAATGTCTCTTATCCAATTCGCATGCTGCGTAAACAGCTTTACTTACAGCATCTTCGCCTATTTTTCCAACAATTTCAGTCGCAGAAGGAATCGAACCAACAATTTCTTCTGGTTCTGCAGCAAATTTACTTGTCTGAGAATTTCCAGGTTCAACTTTTTCAGTATTCTCTTTCGGCTTTGGGGGTGCAGCCCTAAACTGTTTTGATTTTGGATAATCAACAATTTTAGGAAAAACGGGATTAACAGGTTCTTTTTTTTCACCATCAAAATGTTGAATAATGAAAACAATCGATCCGATAAAAAAGACAATTATTCCACCAACAATAAAAGCCGTACTATGACCTTTAACATAATCAACCGTAGCAGAACCAATCCAAATAATAAAGAAAAGCAGAATTACAACACAGCATCCCATGCAGCATCCTGCGTTCTGTTCATCCTCATGCTTTTTACTACGTCGCCTACGACGGCGTGGCTTTGTAGCACCGTCTATAAACGAGAATATACACGCAATAAGAATTGCTATGCCAAAAAGCGTACCCAAACGTCAAACTTCCCTGTTTATTCCTTCTCCCAACTGAGCACAGGATAGCCGTCATTCAGGCCAGAATCATAAATGAATTCATCGCCAAGGAGTTCGGCAAATTTATCCGATTTCATTTCATCAGTAGATTTTGGCGTAGCGACTCCACCACTATTATTAAGGCCAAACGGTTCTTGTTCGCCTTGTTCCAAATAGTAGTAGTCAGCCATAGTGGTGTTGTAGTTATAGCCAATCATCAAGCCAACAAGAGAATCTCCGTCAACTTTACCTGTGGAATATGCGGAACTGGTGACACCTTCTTGGTTATAACCAATAATTCCACCAACATAAGTCAAACCAGAAACATCACCGGTATTATAAAGAAGTTTTGAATTTGAGCCCAACAAATTTCCAACAACGCCAGAAACATAAGTTTCACCTTCAACCAATGCAATATTTCCTACTTCACTTATGGATGTTCTATTCGCCAAACCAATAACACCGCCTACATACTTTTTTCCAATAACTTTCCCTTCATTTTTTGCGCTATTCAAAGTCGCAATAATACTACCGCTAGATATTGTTGGGCTCACATAACCTGCACCCCCAAAAATCCCGCCAACATTATTCACTCCATTTATTTCAGCATGATTTTTAGCATTTTTGCAGTCCATAAAATAACTGCTTACGTAAGTATATGCGGCTCTTCCTGCAATTCCACCAACATTTGACGAGCCTTCCACTGCACCAAAATTTTCCACATTTTCCATCGTTGATTGGTATGCCTGTCCAGCAATGCCCCCAGTAAAATCTTTTCCATTTACGGTTCCATAATTTATACTCAACGATATTGAAGCATTTTGAGGATATGGACCATTAGATTGACCTGCTATACCCCCCACACAATCCTCATTTCCAATAACCGTTCCGTAATTTTGAGTATTCGTAATATCTCCCCCATTTACTCCCGCTATTCCCGCAGTAAATTTACCCCCATTAATCCATGAATTTTTCAATACAATATTCGATATATTCTTTTGGTTATTTCCAAACAGACCATTATGTGAGCTAGTCGTATTAATAAACATTCCACTTACCGTGTGTCCATTCCCATCAAAATATCCTGTAAAACCAACACTAGAATTGCCTATAGGAGTCCATTTATGGAGTTTAGTCGAATCGCCTACCAAGGCCCCCTTTTCATCAATGATATCGCCCTTATTTAACTTGATATCAGCACCTAGTTTAAAATATTTTCCCTGATAATCTTTATCACTTGCATTTACTACAAAAGATAAATGAGCCAATTGTTCTGCAGTCAGAATAATGTACGGACTCAACTTAGTACCCGCACCACATGCAAAATCTTTTGCAGTCGTTCCATCCCAAGGATTACCAGGTTCTCCTACACAATTTTCATCTAATTCTTCAGCCACAGAACTGCTAGACAATTTTTCATCGTTGGGCTTATTGCTAGAACTACTACCAGCCTGTTTTTCTGTGCTGCTAGACGAAATCTTCCCAGAATCTTTGCTGCTAGAACTTTTTCCTTTTTTACTGGAACTGCTTGCTAAAGAAATCACTTCATCGTCAGAAGATGCAGATATCGTTTGCGAACACGCCGCAAACATCGCTGCAACACCCAAGATACCGATTATCGAATAACGCATAGAAACCTCACCAAAACTTCTTTCATTGAATATATACCAATCCACAAAAGATTGCAAACATTTGTTCACACTTTTGATGCGAAACGCACGGAATAGTTTCCTTTGACGCAAAATGTAAAAGACCGCATCGCAAGCGACAATCCGGGTGTATTTTCTAAGTTCTAAGCTCTGAGCTCTAAGTTCTAATACTATATTTTGGCCACTATGCAGATTACTAACGCTTCTCAACTTACTGGTGTTTTCCCCGCGTTGTTCACTCCGCTCAAGAACGACGATCCCAAGAACCTTCGCAACTCCATCGACTACAAGAAGATGGGCCAGATGATCGACGACGTGATCGCTAACGGCGCAAGTGGCGTGCTCCCTGCCGTGACCACGGGTCAGAGTGCGACGGTTTCTCCGCAGCAGCACCTGGACATCATCAAGTTTACGCTCGACTATGTGGACGGCCGCGTGCCCGTGATTGCCGGTGCAGGTTCCAACTGCACTCGCGAATCTATCGAAATGATTGAAAACGTTCAGAAGATTGCCCCGGTGGCAGTCCTCTGCGTGACTGGCTATTACAACAACCCGCCGCAGGAAGGCCTCCTGAAGCACTACCGTACGCTCAGCAGCGAAACGGGTGCCAAAATCGTGATTTACAACGTTCCGGGCCGTACCTCTAGCTACGTGCACCCCGACACCTTGATTGAACTTGCCGAAGACAAGAACATCATCGGTCTGAAGCAGGCTGTCGAATTCGGCTTTGGCGAAAAGTTCCACGAAGACACGATGCGCGTGATCAAGGAAACGAAGGGCAAGGACTTCGCCGTGATGAGCGGTGAAGATGGTCTCTTCGCAGACTTACTCGAAATGGGCGGCACGGGCCTCATCAGCGCTTCGGGCAACATTCCTGAAGCAACGAAGACCTTTGTCGATCTCTACAAGGCATTCCAGGCCGGTGACAAGGACACTGCACACAACCTCCAGAAGGCTGCACGCGACTTTGTCGACATTACGTTCTGCCGCAAGAACCCGATTCCGCTCGGCACGCTGTTCAACAGCCCGCTGTTCCAGCCGCTCGTAAGCGTGAAGGACACTGCTAACGGCGCCGACGCTGTTGCTCGCATCATGAAGCTTATCGACGAAAAGGCCCCGAGCCTCAAGAAGTACCACGTTTAATTTTACCAGGAGATTCACATGGCAAAGACTCAGAAATCCATCAGTGACGAAATCTGCGACTACCTCAAGAAGCAGAAGCTCTCCCCCATTCCCGTTCAGACCTTGAACGAAGACATGGAAACCACCCGCTACTTCGGCGGTGACCTCAAGGAATTCATTGCCGCAGCCAAGACGCTCGGCGCAAAGGGAATCTTTGTTGAAACCCTGTACCTCGAAGAAGACGAATTCTACTACGACAGCGGCATGGACGACGAAGAATACATGGCCCTGTACGGCAACGAAGAATGCTGCGACGGTCAGTGCAAGTGCGGCAAGTGCGAAGACAAGAAGAGCAAGAAGTCTAAGGACGACGATAGCGATGTCGACGCAGTTTACTTCGAACCCGAAGACCTCGACGGTCTCGACCTCACTCTCCTCAAGCCGCAGATGGCTAAGTACCTCGACCGCGTAGGCGAAGCCTGTGGCGCACGCCTCACCGTTCCGGGCGTTGACCACCTCGAAGTGGAAATCTTCGCTGACTGGTACGACGACTTCGCTGAACTCGTAGACGAAGCCTCCGAAGCAATCGAAATCGACCCGACCGACGCTCTCCGCCAGGCTCAGGCAATTTTCGAAGCCGAAGAAGCTGAACTCGCCAAGGCTGAAGACAAGAGCGTGAAGAAGATTGCGGTTCACCCCCCGAAGGGTGGCAAGAAGGCTTCTAAGAAGAAGTAATTCTTCAAAGCAAACGAAGTAATTGCATACAAGCTAAAAAGTCGCGACACCGTCGCGACTTTTTTCATTTAAAAGGGGATGCCCGACCAAGTCGGGCATGACACTCTATTTAGCCATGATATAATTTGCTGGTCTGATACGTCGGTTCCGTGGTGAGATTTACTCCCAAGCGGCGGAACACGCCCACGTCGACCTGCGAAAGAATCACGCTGGAATGCACCTCGCAGTGGCGAAGTTCCGGGAGTTTTTCCATAGCAATCTTGGCGTTATAATCCGTGAGGGCGCAAACAGAGAGTGCCACGAGGACTTCGTCCATGTGCAGGCGCGGGTTCTTGTGGCCAAGCTGCTTGGTCTTCAGGTTCTGAATCGGTTCAATCACCATGGGCGAAAGCAGACGCACCTCGTCAGGAATACCTGCCAAGTGCTTCAGCGAATCCAAAAGCATTGCAGAAGAGGCGCCAAGCAAAGACGAAGTCTTACCCGTAATGATAGCGCCATCGTTCAGCTGAATTGCTACAGCCGGGCCTTCAGATTCTTCGGCCTTCTTGACGGCAGCCGCAATCACGGGGCGGTTTGCAGTACTGATCTGGGCTTGTTCCATAATCAGTTCCTGCTTGTAAACTTGATCCTTGTCGGCGTTGCCCTTACGCACGTCGCAAAGCGTGTTGTAGTAGCGACGGATGATTTCCTGGCGGGCGGCTTCGCAAACGGCGTCGTCATCAACAATGCAGTTACCGGCCATGTTCACGCCCATATCGGTCGGACTCTTGTACGGAGATTCACCGAGAATGCGGGTAAACAGGGCATTCAACACCGGGAAGATTTCCACGTCGCGATTGTAATTGATGGTCGTCTGTCCGTAGGCTTCCAAGTGGAACGGGTCAATCATGTTCACATCGTTCAAGTCGGCGGTGGCGGCTTCGTATGCGAGGTTCACCGGGTGCTTGAGCGGAATGTTCCAAATCGGGAAGGTTTCGAACTTGGCATAGCCAGCCTTTACACCACGCTTGTTTTCGTGGTAAATCTGCGAAAGGCACACAGCCATCTTTCCACTTCCGGGGCCCGGAGCCGTCACCACCACAAGTTCGCGAGAAGTTTCAACAAATTCATTCTTGCCGTAACCGTCATCGCTCACCACCAGCGGAATGTTGCTCGGGTAACCAGCAATCGGATAATGACGATAAACCTTGAGGCCTAAACCTTCGAGTTTTTTCTGGTATGCAATAGCGCTCGGCTGTTCCTGCCAGCGAGTCAGCACCACGGAGCTCACATAAAGACCGTAACCACGGAAGGCATCAATCAGGCGCAAGACATCTTGATCGTAGGTAATGCCCAAGTCGCCACGGACCTTGTTTTTTTCGATATCGCCGGCGTTAATGGCGATAATGACTTCGGCCTTGTCCTTGAGCTTTTCGAGCATGCGGATTTTACTGTCGGGCGCAAAGCCAGGCAACACGCGGGATGCGTGATGGTCATCGAATAGTTTTCCGCCAAATTCCAGATAAAGTTTTCCACCGAACTTCGCAATGCGCTCGGCAATCTTTTCGGACTGCGTCCTCAGGTACGCGTCGTTATCAAACCCTACTTTAAACATCTTTTTTGTCCATCTAAAAAATCATAAAAATTATCTGCACAAAAATAAAAAAAAGAACGTCATTGCGGGCAACGCAATGACATCGCAATCCACCATGAAGAGCACGGCAAGGCTCTAATTAGTCACTTTGGCTCCAATCGATTGAATAATCGTTCCGATAATTTCATCATGCTCATTCTTCATGCGCATTTTGTTTTTATACATGAGCGCATCGGCTCGTTCAAAGACAGACGAAACATCCTTGTCATGTTCCTTGTCAAACACAGAAATTCCACAAGCGACCACAACCTTATGCTGGTCAACGTTTTCCTTTACCGCTTCAGTAAATTTCTTTTCCAGTCTTTCATGGTTTTCAAAATCGGAGCCACGCAGAATTGCAACAAATTCATCACCACCTATTCGGAACACCGGGCTATGGGCAAAAGTCTGGCACACAAGCCTACTGGCCGAGCGAATATATTCGTCTCCGGCAATGTGTCCCAGCGTATCGTTCACCGTCTTTAAGCCGTTTACATCGCACAAGGCGATTGCGAATTTCACATTTTCGCCCGACTGGATTTGCTTATTCAGTTTGGCTTCAAATTCACCATATGCGGTCTTATTCTTAATCCCCGTCAAGTCGTCGCGGCGCGCCTTTTCGTAAGCAGCGCTCACCTCTTCCCTGATTTTTTGTTCGCGGCGAACCTGAGCATCCACATTGGTCACGCTGATAACAATATGCTTTTTATCGGCATAAACCGCCACCATGTTTACATACAAAGGCCCCTTCGGAGTGTTCAGACGATACGTCAACGAAAACACTCCATTATCATTAAGTTCCTTTAAAAGCGTATACCTATCCAATGCATTCACAATCAAAGGAATATCTTCTTTGTAAATGACGCTAAGAGCATCTTTTTTAAGCTGATTGAAGAAATCATCGCCTTCAAGGGCAATACTCAGTTCGCAGAACACACGTTCGCTCTTGTATTGCACATAATGGTTTGTTTCCAGATCCACCATGTAAAGGGCGTCGTAGCGTTCAGCAAGCGCCATCACGATTTGGCCGTACAGTTCACTTTTAGAAGCTTTCTGCTTAAGAGCCAGACTTTCTCGTTCCTGTTTGTCGATGTTTGTAACACCGATAATCAAATAATCGCGCTGTTTACCCTGTCCACGAACAACCTTCATGGAATACCAAACCGGGGTTCCATTCGCAACAATGCGATACTTTCCTCTAAAGGTATTTCCGTTCTGTACAGAAGCGACAAGATTTTCTTTAGTAGCAATATTTTCAGCAAACCAGGCCTTGTCATCTTCATAGACAACCGTTTCCAAGTTTACGCGAGAATCGGCCCAGAAATTACTCGTTTCGTTCAATTCAAGGTTTTTATGGTTCCCGCTGAACGCAAACATGGCATAGTTGTCACTTTCGATATCGACAAAAAACACGCACTCGTAATCGAGCGAAAGCGCCATTGAAATATCTTCTATTGATAAAAGCGAATCCACTTTACGTTCCATAAATTAATAAAATTTTAAGAAAAATCAAACATTTTTTCGCCGTCCTACTAAAAAAAAACCGAAAATGGTAGAAACGCCTTTACCTAAACAGATGTACAGTAATAGAGTAGACGGTAGGAAGTAGTCAGTAGACAGTGGTTGGTGGTTAGGGATGTGAGATGCGAGACGTGAGGTGTGAGGTGTGAGGTGTGGGGTGTGAAGTGAGGGATGAGTAATGAATAATGGATTTGGATATGGAGGTAGAATGAATAGTTAAAGATGGTTTTGAGATTGGAAGTAATATTTATGTTTTTACGGCTTAACAAGTCGCACAAAATTTCTACCTTTGAATTCAAATTTTCCCCAATCACTCAAGGAGTATTTATGGGCGGCTTTTGCGGTGTTGTTTCTAAAGAAGATTGCGTAAGCGATCTCTTCTTCGGAACCGACTACCATTCACACCTTGGAACCCACCGTGGCGGTTTGGCTGTTCTCAAGGCCAACGGACACTTCCATCGTTCAATCCACAATATCCAGAACACCCCGTTCCGCAGCAAGTTTGAACATGACTTGCCCTCTTTTGCCGGAAACGTGGGTATCGGCGTTATTTCGGATACTGACCCGCAGCCGCTCGTGATGACATCTAAGCTCGGCACGTTCGCTATCGTGACCGTCGGCTTGATTACCAACATCGAAGAAATCAAGAACGAGCTGTTCAAGAACAACTGCATGCAGCTCCAGTATTCCACGACTAGCGGAATGGTCGGACCGACCGAAGTGGTGTCCGCCCTGATTGCAACGCAAGATTCCATTGTCGATGGTCTCAAGTACGTTCAAGAAAAAATCAAGGGAAGCTGCTCCGTTCTTTTGATGGACGAAAACGGCAAGTTCTACGCAAGCCGCGACAAGTGGGGCCGTACGCCGATCGTGCTCGGCAAGAAAGACGGCGCCATGATTGCCCTGCAAGAAAGCTGCGCCCTCCATAACCTCGGTTTTGAATATGTCCGCGACATGGGTCCGGGCGAAATCGCCGAACTCACACCGGATGGCGACAAAACTCTCGTTGCCCCGGGCAAGAAGATGGCTATCTGCTCATTCCTGTGGGTTTACTACGGCTACCCGGCTTCGACTTACGAAGGCCGCAACGTGGAAATGACCCGCTACCGCTGCGGTTCTGCCCTTGCAAAGCGCACCCCCACCGAAGCAGATGCCGCCTGCGGTATTCCTGACTCCGGTACGTCTCACGCCCTCGGCTACGCTCACGAAGCAGGCATCAAGTTTGCCCGCCCGTTCGTGAAGTACACTCCGACTTGGGCCCGTTCCTTTATGCCGCAAGACCAGAAGCAGCGCGAACGCGTGGCTTCCATGAAGCTGATTCCGATTCCGGGACTCATCAAGGACCGCCGCCTGGTGTTCTGCGACGACTCCATTGTGCGCGGCACCCAGCTCGGTAAGCAGGCTCTGAAGCTTTATTCACTTGGTTGTAAAGAAACGCACATGCGTATCGCATGCCCGCCGCTCGTTTACCCCTGTAAGTTCATCAACTTCTCCCGTTCCAAGAACGAATACGACTTGATCACCCGCCGCTACATTCGCGACCAGGAAGGTGAAAACGCCGATATCGAGAAGTACACCAATCCGGATGGTGAAGCCTACAAGGGCATGGTCGAATACATCCGCCAGAAGCTGAACCTCACGACTCTCGCTTTCCAGCGCATCGACGACGTGATTCACGCTATTGGCCTGCCCGAAGACCAGCTCTGCACTTACTGCTGGAGCGGTAAGGACTACGCCGAAACGGGTGACTGCTACCATTGTCCTTGTTGTAAAGAGACCGAATCGGCTAAAGAAGACTAAGTACGTACCACTGAGCCGATTCTCTCGCAACCGCCCCAGCTTAACGCCTGGGGCTTTGTTGCTCACGGCGACGACAGCGAAAGCAAGGATAAAGAGTAGTTCAGTCCTCAATTAGGACTTTCAAGCCCCCGGTTAACCCCCGGGGGCTTTGTCATTCATGGGGTGCTTTTTATGGCCTAAAATTGGCGAAATTTACCGAAAAACTGCGTTTTCACGCCTTTTTTGCGAACCAAACCACCAAAAACCAAATTAGTTTGTTCGTAAAGAACGGAAAAATTTTACATTCCGTCCTTTACACACAAGAGTTTTTTTGCTATCTTTGGCCCAAAACAATAAAACAAACCCCATTTTCCCTGAAAAACGGGAAAATAAACAAATAAGAGGTTAAAATGGCAACCGTTATCCGTCTCGCTCGTTTCGGCAAGCGTCACAACCCCATCTACCGCGCCGTGGTGATTGATTCCCGCAAGGCTCGCGACGATAGCTTTATCGAACAGGTGGGTTTCTACAACCCGAATTCCAAGACTCCGGAAATCAAGTTCGAACAGGAAAAGGTCCTCAAGTGGCTCCAGACTGGTGCACAGCCGTCTGACACCGTTCGCAGCCTCCTCAAGAAGGTCGGCATCATGGACTTGTTCCACGAAATCCGCGCTGGCCGTTCTATCGAAGGCAAGACCGCTACTCCGCGTGCTGAAAAGGCCAAGAAGGCCAAGCTCGGTCCTAAGGCTCTCGCCAAGATCGAAGCTGAAAAGGCCGCTAAGGAAGCCGCCGCTGCTGAAGCCGCTGCCGCCGCAGAAGCTCCTGCAGAAGCACCCGCTGCCGAAGCATAATTTTCGCTTGAAAAGAAACCTCGTGCCTCAAAGCACGGGGCTTTTTTATCTAGCAAAACCGCTTGAACCAAGGTAACCACCTTCCGCTGATTCAAAACCCCACTAAGTCTTTCATGTCTGAGTCCGAAGAATACATCACCGTATGCCAGCTCATGCGCACGCATGGCGTCAAGGGATACATCAAGGCGATGCCGCTCACTCACGACCTTACGCGTCATGAGAAGCTCAAGGACGTGATGCTAAAGAAGACCAATGGTGAACAGGTCCAATTGACTCTGGAAGATTCCAGGCTTGCAAACAATCTGTGGTTATTAAAGTTCAAGGGGTACGACACGCCGGAATCCCTGACTCACTTCGTGAATGCAGACGTAATGATTCCCGAATCGGAGAGGCTCCCCGCCCCCGAAGGTGAATATTACCTGGACGATTTGATTGGATTCCGCGCAAAATTGGAAGACGGTCGTGATGTAGGTGAAGTGCTCGAAGTCGAAGAGCTGCCTACCGTGAACGCGTTTCACGTCAAGTTCGACGCGGCCTTCCAACGCGAATTTTCCGCAAAGACAATCCTCGCCCCCTGGATAGACGACTGTGTCTTGGACGTGGACGAAGATGGCAACAGCATCATTTTTAGCGCAGACTACTTAAAGAGCCTGTGTCCGGAGGAAAGGTGAAAATCGACTGCATCACCATTTTCCCCGAGATGTTTGCACCTATGAAGCAATCGATCATGGGTCGCGCCCAGAGCAAGGGACTGATGGAATTCAACACCGTCTACCTGCGCGATTTTGCCATCAACGACTACGGCCAGGTGGACGACGTGCCCTATGGCGGCGAACCGGGAATGGTCCTTAGGCCCGAACCGCTCGCAAACGCTATTCGCAGCACGGGAGTCAAGGAAGATGGCGGCAAAGTCATCTACCTGACTGCAGACGGCGTTCCCTTTACCCACAAGCTGGCCAAGGAACTTTCCAAGGAAAGCCACCTGGTGCTTGTCTGCGGGCACTACAAGGGAATCGACGACCGCATCCGCCAGTCCGAGGTCGACCTGGAAATTTCTATCGGTGATTTTGTTGTGAGCGGGGGCGAACTGCCTGCCATGCTCGTGACGGATGCCGTAGTGAGACTCCTGGACGGGGCTCTCGGCAACAAGGAATCCGGCGAAACCGATTCCTTTGCGCAGGGGGTACTGGGATGGCCGGTCTATACCCGACCCGAAGTTTTTGAAGGAAAAAAGGTCCCCGAAGTGCTCCTTTCGGGCCATCACGCGAACATTAAAGCCTGGAGGCGCCAAGAATCGTTAAAAAGAACGCAAGAAAGACGCCCAGACATCTTTAAAAATCTTGAAGAAGATACTAAATTTGGCATCAAATAAAAACGAGGTACACAAATGTCCCTGAACATTGAAGCAATCCACAACGAAAACTTGAAGACCGACCTTCCCGAACTCCGCGCCGGTGACACCGTTACCGTGAACGTGAAGGTGATCGAAGGCACCAAGGAACGTATCCAGCCGTTCAAGGGTGTTGTGATCCAGAAGAAGAACACCGGTATTTCTGCAACTCTTACCGTCCGCAAGATGAGCGGCAGCGTGGCCGTGGAACGTATTTTCCCGCTCCACTCCCCCCGTATCGATTCCATCGTTCTCGATCGTCCGGGTAAGGTCCGTCAGGCTCGCATCTACTACATGCGCGACCTCCGCGGTAAGGCTGCTCGTATCGACGAACGTCAGGCTTAATCAGCTTAACACTCGAGGAACATGACCTCGCGTCAACAATTAATCCCGCCCACGCACCAAAGCGTGAAGGCGGGTTTTGTTGTTTATTCACCCGGGAGCGAATACCGGAGCATCGTTATCCTTGAAGAAGGAGAGCTCGTTGCCCGCGAAGTTACGCCCCCGCATTCTGTCGTATTCACTATGCGACCGGGAGATCTGGTCGGAGTGGCGGCACTGCTTGAACGCGAACCGTTCAGGTATGAACTTTCGGCAAGCAAAGATTCCAAGATTACACTCGTAACCGAAGAGTGCATGGAATCTGAACTGAAAAGGCTTCCGTTGTGGCTCTTGGCCCTCATTCGTAGCCTTTCTGCAAAGACGCATCAGCTCAAGCGCGCAACCGTCAAGACCCGCGTGCAGAACTCGCTCAAGAGTATTGCCGAATACTTGAGCCACAAGCCCAAGGACACCGAATTCAACCTGGCTGAACTGATTCGCGAATACTGCTTTTTGACAAAGATTTCGACCGCCGCCGCACAGGAAGACTTGAAGTCGCTTTTGCGCAGGCACTTGATTAAACTGTCGCAAAAAGACGGTCGCATTTTCTGCAAGATTGCAGACCCGGAACTCTTGCACATTTTTACGGACTACCTGCGCGCCCAAGAACGCGGCGTCGAATACGCTCCGTACAAATTAAACATCGTGCAGAAAAAAATTCTTGTATTCCTTTCGGCAAGCGAAGGAATCAAGCCCAAGACCGGGCCAGAATGGATTACGTTCATTCACGAAAAGTTTAGCGACGCCGACGTTTCGCAGTGGATTAATTTGTTAAAAAAGGAATGGTTCGTAAAAGCCGAGCCAAACAATCCTGACTGCGACCACTTTGTCGTTAACAGGCTCCAAGTGCATTATTACTTGAAGGCCTTACGCTACGAAACCAACATTCGGGGGGTACTATGATTCTTGAAGAAGGACAAGTACTGTTCCGCGAAGGCGCTCCGAGCGAAAAGCTTTACGTAATTCGCGACGGAGAGCTGCAAGGCACCAATTCCCGCAACAGCGAAGTGAACACTTACGGCCCGGGCGTTCTGATTGGCGAACTTTCGCTCCTTAAAAAAGAGCCCTGCTCCGAAACCGTTACGGCAACCGAAGATTCTGAACTGATTGAAATCACGCCTGACAACTTGGACGAAACTCTGGAACAGGAACCCACCTGGTTCAAGTCCATCATTACGTTCTTGACGGGCCGCCTGCAGATTGCTGGCGACAACAAGCGCAAAAGCGACAAGATTAAGGCGCTGCCTAGCCTGCTCTACATTCTAGATTCGCTTTCGGTTCGCACCAAGGTAAACGAAGAAGCCGACGTTTCGCTCGCCGAAGTCACGGACGGCGTCGAAAATCTTTTCAATCTTTCAAAAGACAACATCGAAGACTTGTTGAAAACTTTGGAAGACCTGGAAATCCTGAAGATTCAAGGTCCGCAGATTCATGTGAAGAACGCGAACGTGGTACACCTGCTGTACGAATCTATCCGCTACCGCGCCCGCTACAAGAAGATGCCGCCGCAGATTCTTTCGATGACCGAACAAATGGTGTTGAATGCGGTCATCAAGACCGTGCAGCAAAGCAAGGAACCGCTCAAGAACGGCACCTTTACCGTATCAACCGATTCGCTCCTGAAAGTCGGCAAGCGCGCCATGTTTGGCGCCACGCTTACCACGCGCACCATGCTCCCGCTCTTGGAACGCAAGCTGTTGAACGCTTCTACAAAAATTACAGACATCAGTTCTCTCCCCGAAATCACCGAGATTCCGTCCTTTTTCGGGGACTTTGACGCAATCCTCGACCTGATGGAACTCAACCGAATTTACCCGCTGCTAGATAAGAAATTAGTATAAGCCGCTATGCGGCAGTCGGTAGAACTTAGTTGGTAGAACTTAGAAATAGCAATTGTCTAAAATCTAGGTTCTAAGCTCTAAGCTCTTTTTTTCTATATTTACCCCCGTAAAACAATTCACCCCCTAGCAGGTAAAATTATGAAACTTTCTGCACTTCTCGTGACCCTTTCCTCCATTGCCGCCTTCGCTCAGGAAGCCGCCGAAGCTGAACAGCAGCCGAGCGCCATCAGCAGCTTCTTGCCGCTCATTCTCTTGTTCGTGGTGATGTGGCTTTTCTTCATCCGTCCGAAGAACAAGGAAATGAAGAAGATGGAAGAAATGCGCAAGGCCCTCAAGAAGGGTGACAAGGTGATCACCACCGCTGGCATTATCGGCACTGTTACCAACATCGATGAAACCGGCACCACGATTTCTGTGCGTACGGGTTCCACCACCATCATCGATTTTGAAAAGTCCGCAATTCTCCGCGTTCTGAACGCAGAAACTGCGACCGCAGCAAAGACCGAAGAAAAGAAGTAATCCATGGCTCTTCTCGAAATTAGAACTTACGGCGACCCGGTGCTTCGCAAAAAGTGCGAACCCATTACCGAGATTACGCCTGAACTGCGCCAGCTCGCCAAGGACATGCTCGAAACCATGTACGAGGCTCCGGGTTGCGGCCTTGCCGCCCCGCAAATTGGCAAGAACATTCGCCTGGTCGTAATCGACACCGCTATTCCCGGTGAAGAAGAACCGCGCCCCTACATTATGTTCAACCCCGAATGGGAAGCCGAACCCGATGCAAAGGTGGTGCCGTACGACGAAGGTTGCCTTTCTGTGCCGGATATCTTCTGCAACGTGATGCGCCCCGACAAGGTGTGCGTGCGTTTCTTTGACATCAATGGCGAACCGCAAGAACTGCATGACTGCGACGGTCTCTTTGGCCGCTGCATTCAGCACGAAACGGACCACCTGAACGGCGATTTGTTCGTAGACAAGATTTCGACTGCCGACCGCACCATGAACCAGTCCAAGCTGCGTAAAATGGCAAAGGATACTCAGGCGAAACTGAAGAAGCGCTAAGGCAGGTCCAAAGCACTTTGAGCAATGTCATGCCCGCCATCGAGCGGGCATCTCCTTTTTTATCAAAGAATAATTTGTATAATTACACAAGTAATGTCCTTTAAACTTCCACTGTTCTTTACACTTACTTTCGGGATTTCGTTTGCATTTGCAGACGATGACTTCGACTTGCCCGACGACGTGCAAAGTGCGGAAGTGCCGGCTACGGTCGAAGATATTCCTGAAGGGCCTGTAAATTTCGCCCCTATTGAAGAAACTACTACCGGAACCGAAAGTACAGCGGATACCGCATCTTCAAAAAGAGCAAACGTCAAGACAGAAAGTCCGAAGGCAAAAGAGCCTGTTCCGCAAGCTAAGCAGAATAAACCGCTACCCGTAAAGAACAAGTCTGCCAAGGACATTGCAGACAGTTACTTGCCGCCCATGCCCGAAGCGCCAGCCGTTCCGGCAAAGCCCACTACTCCAGCAAAGCCCGCAGCAACGACCGTAACAAGCTCTGCAACAAATGATACCGTCCGATTTGAAGACATGCAAATTCCCGAGGACTTGAACCGTCCGCTTCGTGTAGGGATTTTCACGGGAGTCAAAGAACTCTACATCAATTACCAAGGCGAAACCGTACGCGTCACGCCTCGCGGCAACATGGTCCGCTTCGAAGCCGACGGCAATTCCACCGAAGACATCGCACACGAATTCAACAGCGAAGACGGCGGATGCCTCGCCGTCGCCCCCGATAAAAAGAGTCTCGGCAGAGCATGCTACCCCGGTAGCGTCATGTTCCGTACTACAAACGGCAAGCTCGACGCCATCAATTCGGTCGATGTCGAAGACTACTTGCGCGGAGTGATTCCCTACGAAATTGGCAAGCTCGATTCCAGCCGTATCGAAGCATTAAAGGCTCAAGCCGTCGCCGCCCGCACTTACGCATACAAGCATTTTAACAGCCGCGAATCCATGGGCTTTGATGTTTATGCCGACACCAAGGACCAGGTCTATAAGGGCCTGGAATCGGCAACACCGTTGACCGATGCTGCAGTCAAGGCTACCGCAGGTGTCGTGATGACTTACGGCGGCGAATTCATTATCGCCTACTACCATTCCACTTGCGGCGGCGTCACCGAAACGCTTGCCACTTGGAACCGCGCTGACCTTCCGTACTTAAAGTCAGTCCCGGACAAGCGCCCGAATGGAAAGCCCTGGTGCGATGAATCCAGCTATACTAAGTGGGAACGCCGCTTCGCCGACAAAGAAATCGCAAAGTTGTTCAAGACAAACGCCACCGAAGCGAAGGCGACATTCAGTACGGCAGACGGAAAAGATTTCAAGAAAGTCAAATCTATCAAGATTAAAGACAACCTCAAGAGCGGACGCATCTTGACGCTCCGTGTCGAAACGGACAAAGGACATTTCGACGTGCAAACCGATCGCACCCGCTGGCTGTTCAAGAAGGCGGGAACCATACTCCCCTCCTCTTTCTTTACCGTGAAAAAAGAAGGTAAGGAATGGGTGCTCACCGGCACCGGATTTGGGCACGGCGTGGGCATGTGCCAAATGGGAGTGCGGGCTCGTGCGCAGGCCGGGCAAAGCTATCAAGAAATCTTGAGTCATTACTACCAGGGAATCACTCTGGAAAAATTCGAGCGGTAAGCGCGTGGATTACTCCAACGAAAAGCCGCTACTCGCTGTAATTAGCCAAGGTTGCGCAGCCAACTTTGGCGATGGCGAAAAGATTGCCAGAGCATTTGCAAGCGAATACCACGTTGTCTTTGGAATGCCCGAATCGCAAAAGCCCGAAGCGTTCGTGTTGAATGTTTGCACCGTGAAAGGGAACGCAGGAGCGCTCAAGCTGCTGCGAGAAGCCTTAAGCACGGCTCCCGACGCCAAGATTTTCATTACAGGCTGTGCACCGAAAGATTTCCGGGAAGAAGCTTCTAGAATCACCGATAAGGTCGTATTCACGAGCCTAAAGGAGCTCGGGTCGGCGGCCCCTCGTGGGACTCCCCTGCGAGAATCACCGCTGGTGGGAATAGTCAACATCGAAGAAGGTTGTCTGGATGCATGCGCATATTGCTCTACAAGGCTCGTGAAAGGGCGTTTGCATAGCTACCCTGCCGCAGACATCGTGCAACAAGTAAAAAGCCTCGTAAGCGACGGATGCGTTGAAATCCAGTTGACAGGCCAAGACTGCGGTTGCTACGGATTCGACACCGGCACCAACCTCGCTGAACTCGTTCAACAGATTCTGGCTAAAGTCCCGGGCAATTACAAGATGCGCCTTGGCATGGGTAACCCGCGCCACATGATGCAGTATCTGGACGATCTCTTAAAATGTTTTGAAGACGACCGCGTCTACAAATTCATTCACCTGCCCGTGCAAAGCGGAAGCGAAAACATTCTCAAGGCAATGAACCGCAAGCATTCTGCAGACGACTACGTGATGCTTGCTGAAGCGTTCAACAAGTTCCCGCTATTCACGCTCAGCACCGACTTGATTGTCGGATTCCCGGGCGAGACCGAACAAGATTTTCAGGACACGCTCAACATTCTCGAAAAGACGCGTCCGACAGTTTGCAACATCACGCGCTTTGTGGCGCGCCCGAACACGCCCGCCTACAACATGGCCGGCGCCATTCCCGACGAAGTCAAGCACATTCGTTCTGCCGCCCTTGCCGAAGCCTTCCAGCGCATCGCGACTGAAAATAACGCCCGCTGGGTAAGCACCACCGAAACCGTGGTTATCGAAAAGCCCGGCTACCGCAAGGGCACTTACATCGCCCGAAACGCCGCCTACCGCCCGGTAGCTATCACCAGCGAAAAACCGCTACAGCAGGGCGAACGATTCACCGTCAGCATCGCTGCCGCCGAACCCTTCGCCCTCATTGGCAACATTATCGATTAACCCAATCGGGCCCTAAGAAAACCATCCTTTTGTAATCCATAAAAAAATTCCCGCCGGTTTTAAAACCCGCGGGAAAATTCTTTTAGGCGATTTCCAAATTACTTGGTCGAAGCACGCTTGTAACCACGTCTGTAGGTTTCAAACGTACGAGAGTAGTAAAGTGTATGCGGCCAAGCAGATGCGCCTTCCTTAATGCAAGCCGTGTAGGCTTCCTGAACGAAGGTCACCTGATAAATGTACGGACCAGTTCCCACTTCTCTACCAGACTGAGACACCGGATACATCTTAATGGTAATCAAACCGGCACCCGTTTCGCCATAAAGCAATGCATCACCGCAACCCGGTTCAACCTTGCCCTGGCCCAAAGCGGCATGTAACTTAGCTTCGTCCATGGTTTCCTGGTACTGGCTCACAAAGTGGCCCAAGTGGTCGAACACGCGCACGTTAATGCGGAACGGGCCCATCACCGGATAAGACACGCTGAAGCAACTTTCCGTACCATTCGAATAGCACATCGAAGTTACAGACTGCTGGCCACCCACATAAGGCGTTGTATAGGGGTTAGAGCCACCTTCCGGAGTAGACTGCGAGAAGGCCTTCTTTTCTTCGTTAGTCAATGCGAGCGGGTTATTGTTCTTACCCACGCCACTCGGCACAGAGGTGAACAACAGGTCAGCCGTGTAGTTCTTCGGCAATTCGCCATCATGACTTTCAGCAATATTGGTAAGAATGGTTGCCTGAGTGGTAAAGTCCGGACGGGTAATTGCAGAGTCCATCACGAACGGAGAACCCTGAGTCGGAGCCTTGAAGATCACATCAGACCAATCTTCCGGAGTATCCGGGAAACCGACCACAGACTTACCCGAAGAAGAGGTCACCTTGTACTTTACAGCCAGGTTCCATTGAAGCATAACTTTCCATGTAGCTTCATCGATACCATAAGCGGCATAATCAGCCTTTTGCTGTTTGTATTCATCACTATTCACAGCATCCTGGTCATACGGGAAGTTGAACGCAACCTTATCGCCACCCACAATAATCTGGTTTTCAACGATATTGCCGTTGATATCCTTCAGGACACCTGTAAAGTTGTACTGCACACCAGAAGCGCCCTGACTAGCAATTTCTTCGATGCTTGTAACGTAATAGCCGTAAACCTCGGTTTTCTTGATACCAGTCGCAGGATCCGTCACAGAACGCATCACAAGAATTGGCGGTTGAGTAGTTCCATTCGTGGCAATATTTGCAATGGTTGCTTGATCCAGAGTGGTGTTCAAGTACATGGTCACGGTCTGGTTACCTGCAGAGTCAAGCTTTGCAAGCACCTTGCTCACAGCCGGCTGACCGTAACGGGACGGAGCCAGTTCAGAAAGCGAGCTACGGATACGCAGGTTAGAACCATCAGACTGACGGTCCGCATAGAAGAAGTGCAAATAGTGCCAAGAATCGTGCAGCCAGGTACCATCAGGACCAAGCTTTGCTGCACAGGAGTCTTGCATCGGATCGCCCTGACGGCAGCCATGCATGTTTGCAGCCAGGTAGTCCATATCGGCCGTACCTGCAGCAGCAAGGTGAGTACCACCCAAGTCAACCACCAACACGCCATCCACAAAGATCCACATGTCATCGTCACCGGTGAACTTAAAGACTTCGTGCTGGCCCTTCTTGTACTTGAACTTGGCAACACCCATCATGGTAAAGCCGTAGTTGCGCAAATGGCGAAGACCAATGTTGTTCGGCTTGCCCGCTACTCCAAGAGCTGCATCAATGGCAGCATTTTCGCTTCTAGGACCACCTGCACCTAACCATGCATTACAAAGAGACTCGGTATTTTCACCCATAAAGTCAGTCTGGGTGTCAGCCCACTGGTATGCATAGGGCGGGCAGAAAATCGAAAGGCTCTGAGGGCCATACTGGTTCGGGAACAACGGCTTTTGAGAAACCCACTGGAACTTGCCATCTTCCGTAATGCTATCGAGCGGGAAATAGCCACCATTGTTCCAGTTCTTATCAATTTCAAAATATGCCGGTTCAGTAGCATCCTGGTCCAGGATCAAAGTCGTGTTCGTACGCTTGTTCATGCCCTCAACATCAGTATACCACTGTTCGAAATACTGGTTGTCGCAAGCAAATCTAGCTCTTGTAATCACCGGCTCATAAATATCAAGGGCGCAGTTATTGTTTGCGTCACAGTCAGTGAGGTCAGGCGGGAAATACAATTTCTGTTCCACCATGCCCGGAGTCGTATAGACAATCTGGGACCAAGAGTGGGTCTTACAAACCTTTGTACCCGAGCAAGTCTTTTTGTCGTCAGCCAAGTTTGCGGACCACGTGCCAGAAGCATCGGAACAAAGATCGGTCACCAAGCCGCGCATCACCTTAAGGCCAAGCGGGTTCAATTTAGCATCGTATTGGCAATCCTTGAATTCGCCATACCAAGCATAACCGGAATTATCGACCAAAGCCAGCACGTAGTCAGGCATTGTCGAAAAAGCACCAGATGTAGACATCAAATCATGCGGATAGCCATTCACACCAACCGCAATACCAAGTTCAGGAGTCTGCGTGTTACCGCAGCCGAAAAGAGCGTCATTACTACGACGAGTGGACCATTCCGCATTAGACGTATACGAGACATGCCAAGTATCCGGATACCTACCAATAGTCCTTCCGCCACTCTTTTTGCCACCGTTATAAATACTATTATGCGCTTCTTCCTGGAAATTTTCAAAGTCCGGATGTGTTACCGGAAAGTCTCGAATAATGATATCCAATTCTCTCTGGTTATCAGCCACCTCGGCCTGAGAGGACATAGCCCCAACAAGTCCACAGATAGTCGCACTAAGTGCCAATCGCTTAACAGTATTCAATTTCATAATAATCCAATCGCCTTACCCATAATTATAGGTTTAGAATATTCCATCTTAAATATACACCTTTTTTTTGACTTTTATTAACTTTTTATTGTGAAAATTCGTTTAAAAAAGCCGTTTGCTGAAACTTCGTGCCATAAAACACTTATTTTTAACTTGCGGCCGGAACAGTTCCTTACATTTTTCTAAATAATGGCCCATAATGAGTATTTCTACCCTTTTTACGATAGCAATGGCGCTCATTTTTGCGCGAATTTTTTGGTTAAAAATCAAGGACGTGAGCATGAAAGGCGAATCTTTCAAGAAACTCCCGCCCAAAGACCAGCTTGCCGTGCTCAAAGAATGCCTTTTGAACAACCCAACCGAGACAAATTTGCAAAACCTGAAGGATTTCATTCAAAAACAGGGTTTAAATCTCGACATTGAATCTTACAGGCCTTTCATCAAGAAACAGCAAGAACTGAGCAAACGTAAAGACGCCCTGGTCGAAGACAACGAGCTTTTTACCGCCGAATCCGAATGGGTGGACCAAATTTTGCCCCTGGAATTCGAAGAAGCCAAACTCGCCAAGCAAGAAAATCGGCACGAGGACTTTATTTTGCATTCGCTCGAAGGGATTGCCAGGCTTTATTCGGATAAAGCCATTCTAAACGAACTAGAGGCTCTAGTTCAGGATTACCCCAAAGCAAAGCAACTTGCCCAAGGATACCGCGATCTCATGGACCTACGGGACAGCAGCGGCGCCGATGACGAATCCCTCAAAAAATTGCGTAGCGCCAAGGAATCTTGGGAAAAATCACTTTTGGACGTTGAAACGTGATCCTGCTTGTCGCCGAAAAACCGTCTGTTGCAAACCAACACTACCGCCCCATGCTGGAGCGGTTGGAAGGTGAAAAATTCACCCAAGGCGACGGATGCCTGATTGGCAAGAACCACTGCATTACCTGGTGCGTGGGCCACTTGATTACGCTTGCCCCGCTTGACGCTTACCCCGGATTCGAGGGCGGTTGGCGGCTTTCGAATTTGCCCCTGCTCCCTGAAAAGTTCAAGCTCATGGAAATCGAGAGCACCAAGAAACAGCTGAATGTGGTGCGACAGATGATGGAGCAGGCTGACGTGCTGGTGAACGGCGCGGATGCCGGCCGCGAAGGTAACCTGATTTTTGACCTAGTGCTCGATTACACCCCCTCTTTTAAGCAAAAGACCATTAAGCGCCTGTGGGTGAACAGCTATGTAGCCAAGGACTTGGACAAAGCCTGGAAGAACCTGGAAGATGCCACCCAGCGCGTGAATTTGAGCTATGCAGCCCGTTTAAGACAGCGAGCCGACTGGATGGTGGGTCTGAACGCGACACGCGCCTACACGCTTACGGCAGGGCGCGGCAAGATGATTTCAGTGGGCCGAGTGCAAACGCCTACACTCAATTTGATTGTAGAACGCGATACCATCGTAGAGCAATTCAAGGAACTCTTTTACTACAGCGTCGTGGGCACATGGAAAGGGTTCCAGGCCCAATTTGTCAAGCGCGAAGAAGACGCCAAGGGCGAAGCGAACCTTAAAGTGGCCGTCTTTGAAAAAGAATCGGAAGCGAATTCGGTTGTAGCGCGTTGCGCCCCTCCTGCCGAAGCGACTATAGCTAAAATCGATAACCAGCAGAAAAAGCAGTTTCCGCAAAAACCATTCGACCTGACCGAATTGCAGAAAGAGGGCAACAAGCGTTTTAAATACAGCGCCCAGCAAGTTCTAGATTGCGCCCAGAATCTGTACGAAAAGAAACTGCTGACATACCCGCGTACCGATTCGCAGTACCTGCCCGACACCATGAAGCAAGAGGCATTCGCCCTCGCGCAAAAATTGGCGACCCCCGAGCAGCAAAAGATTTTCCGTTCCTTCGATGAAAATTTTGTCTTCATCAATTCAAGCAAGGTGACTGACCACTTTGCCATTATCCCCACCGGCGAAGCTCCAAACGATTTGCCCGAAATGGAGCAGAAGATTTACGACCTGGCCAAGGAACGCTTTGTGCAGGCGTGGCTAAAGCCGTACGTGTGGGACGAAATGGAGGTGATTCTTGAGGCGAAAGACGAGAGACGAGAGACGAGAGAATTATTCCGTTTGAAGCTCAAGCGCAACGAAGATCTCGGTTTCCGCGCACTCGTCAAAGAGACGAAAGACGACAAGAAAAAAGCGAAGGGCAAAAAAGGCGACGCCGAATCCAAGGACGCCGAAGGCAAAGGCGACAGCGACGATATCACGAATTTGGTCGAAGCATTCCCCGAATGGAACGCCGGAGACAGCGCGCCCTTCGATAGCGTCGAATTGCAAAAGAAAAAGAAGAGCAAGCCCAAATACTATACCGAGGCAACGCTCCTTGCCGCCATGAAGACGGCCGGTAAGCAAATCGAAAACGAAGAACTTGCCGAAGCCATGAAAGACCGCGGCTTAGGTACGCCGGCAACGCAGGCCGGCATTATCGAAACGCTCAAGAAGCGCGGATTCATTGAAGCGCAAAAGAATTATCTGGTAAGCACCGCCCGCGGGCGCGAAGTAATCGCCTTGATGGATGAAAAAGTCAAGTCGCCCGAAATGACCGGCGAATGGGAATACAAACTTTCTCAGGTCGAAAAAGGCGTGCTCGCGCCTGCAGAATTCCGCGACGGAATCGTTGAATACGTGAAGCAACTGTTCGCCGATTTGCATGCGCGATACGGCTGCCAGTTCGAGCGCGAAACCGTAACCGAAAGCATTCCATGCCCCAAGTGCGGGAGCGCGCTCGAAGTAGCCCCCTGGGGCTACGTGTGCCCCAAGACCGAATGTGGATTCCGATTCGGGCACACTGTGGCAGGCAAGATGCTTGCCCACGCCGAAATCAAGAAATTACTTGCCGGCGAAACTGTCGGACCTGTTTCAGGATTCAAGAGCAAGAAAGGTACCGAATTTTCAGCGAAACTTTCGGTCGACAAAGATTTCAACATTCAGTTCGAATTTGAAAGCGACGGCAAATTCCACGGACAGAAAACAGAATACAAGTGCCCGCTTTGCGGCGCCACTCTCGAAGAAAACAAGAATGCTTTGTTCTGCACCAATGCGACCGATGGCGTTGATTGCAAATTCACTCTATTCAAGACTGTTGCAGGCCACACGCTTACCGCCGCCGAAATAGGTGAACTCTTTACTAACGGCGAAACGCCGCTGATTCAAGATTTCAAGAGCAAGAAGGGGTCTGATTTTGCCGCCCGCCTCAAATGGGGCGAAGGCGCCGACAAGGGCCGCACCGTTTTTGAATTCATGCGCAGGAACCTCCCCTGCCCCGTTTGTGGCGATCAATTGCGTTTCCGCAGCGGTACATCGGGCCAAGGCGCAAACGAGGCCACACACGCCGCTTACGTGTGCATGAACCCGCAATGTGGCTTTGGCATTCCGCAAGTTTTCTACCAGCGCAAATTCACCGACGAAGAAGTCGAAGGATTGCTCAAGAACAAATTCACGCCGGTTCTTGAACCGTTCAAAAAGAACGACACAACCTTCCGCGCGGCACTCGAAATCCGCGACGGCGGCAAACTCGCCTTCAACAAATTAACCGTCGAAGTCATCTCTCAAAAGTAAGTTGAACCCCTTTGGAGTTCTTTGTTTTGTGACATCGAGTCACAAAACAAAGAAAGGACCCTCTTGCGAGGATCCTTTCCTAAGAAGGAGAAAATATGAATCGGTATGTGGAACCTTGAACCTATCAGGAGGGGAGCAATGATAGTGTCGTTTCAGGATTTACCCTTCTACCGTTCACGATACCAAATATACCCATTTATTTGCCCGTAGGAACTACCAAATTTCTTATTTTCTAAAACCGTTTCGATTACATTTTCGAACTAGGTAAACTAGCGTTTACTCTTCGCGGAAAATGATCTTGCACTTCGGAACAAAGCGGAAACCACCGCGGCGGTGACGTTCAATTTCGAAGAACTTCTTAACGCCTTCAGACGGATGCTCCGGATCGTCAGAACCGTTGATATGAGCAATCACGCGGTTCAAACGGCTTTCGAAATTCGGACGCAGCGGGTCCATGCAAATGGACGGGTCACGCTTGAATTCACGGTTTTCAAATTCTTCTCGACCAGTGGCGCTGTATTCACGCAGCAAGTTGCGGAGAATACGAGCAGGCACGTTGCGCATCAAGTGTTTGTTGTTCACCGAGATAGAATCATCGCTCTTGTAGTAGATGATTGTTACGGAGTCGTTCATTGCTTCAAGGAGCTGTTCCTGAGCCTTCTGGATGGGTTCCCAAGAATCGAATTCCTGCTTAACGACTGCGCTCATGAGCTTGTTGAACGGTTCCGGTGCGACCACGTTGGCCTTGTAATCAAAGTAGACCACGCTAGCCGGTGCGCCGTAATAGCAACCCTTATGAATCAGGACTGCACCCACCTTTTCGTCGATAACGTCTTCGGTAGCGCGAATGCAAGCCATCTTCTTTTCGGCTTCAAATTCCCATTCAAGGCCATATTCGGCAAGGCAATCACCAAAGGTCATGTACTTACCGACCTGGCGACCGTTCACATAGACACAACCATCATCACGAACTTCAGCCGGGACTCTGTTTTCAAGTGCTTCAACAAACGAGGTCTGGCTTGCCTTGTATTCGATCAATTCGTACTGAGGCGTGTTCAAGAAAATGGGACCCAACTGCACCAGGCCGTTGAACCAGCGCATGGGGTTCGTAATCAGCATGCCCGGAGAATCGAAACGGTAGGTGAAGTATTCTTTGCGGAAGCCATCCACCAGTTCACGACGGAGGAACTTCGAGTTCGTGAGCAACGGATAGCGCTTCGGGATAATATCGAGGCAGAGCTGACGGACGTCTTCAGTCGCATAGAACTGAGAAACATACGGGAGGTAAGAGCGAAGCACGCTACGTGCGGGGACGGCTTCGAAAGATGCGCAGCGCTGAATGATCTTCTGCACAAATTCGTCTGGATTTTCGCCCCTTTCATAGAGCCAGTTCACCACGTTATTCATGATCAAGCGGTGAATGCCTTCATCTACAAACGAATCCTCAAAGTAAATATCATTAAGGACCTTGACCGTAAAGCGCGGATCACGCTTAATTAGAGTCAGAATATCCTTGACTGGATAAGAGATGAGCAACTCAATGTGAGTCAACTGAAGAAAGAGATTTGAAAGCACTTTTACCTCACTCTATTGAATGGTATTTCTTTAAAACGCCACTCAGCCTTTTTGGACATTTAATTTAGCAAAAATATACGAATAACAACCCCAAAAGGCTATATTTGGGGCATGAAATCGGCTGAAATTCACGTTTTATCGGATGAAATCATCAATAAAATTGCTGCTGGCGAGGTGATTGAGCGCCCCGCATCGGCCGTAAAAGAACTGATTGAAAATGCAATCGATGCAGGAGCCACCCGTATACAGGTTTCTATCGAAGAAGGTGGCAAGAAAAAGATCCAGGTCACAGACAACGGAAAAGGCATGAACGAAGCTGATTTGGACCTGTGCTACCTGCGTCATACGACATCGAAGCTCTTTAATGCAGACGACTTATTCCATTTACAGACAAACGGTTTTAGAGGCGAAGCAGTCGCATCGATCGCCGCTGTATCCAAATTAACGATTACAAGCGCCACCGACGACGGCGATTCCGGCCGAATCATCCTGGAAGGCGGAAATGTTGTTCAAAAACAGGATGTTCAGGCTAGCCGCGGAACCACCTTTTTAGTCGAAAATCTGTTCTACAACACCCCCGTTCGCCGGAACTTCTTGAGCAGCGAAACGGCCGAAAGCACCCGAATTTTCGATGTTGTTCTAAAAACGGCCATTGCGCACCCCGAAATTCGCTTTGATTACAAAGTCGGCGATAAAACCGTGTTTACCGGCGTTCCGGGCGAACTTCGCAACCGAATTGCCGAAGCCATCGGCTCCAAAATTGCCAAAGTTCTTTTGCCGGTCGACTACACCGAAGCTGGAGTCCATGTCTGGGGTTTTGTATCCCCCACTACCGAAACAAACGGCAAGCGTAACCACCAGTTCCTGTTCATCCGCAACCGCCCCATTGAAAGCAAGATGATTAGCAAGGCGGTGCAACAGGCATACGAGCCTTACGGTGCCCAGTGCAAACCCGTTTCTGTCTTGTTCTTGGACATGCCTGACATGGAATTCGACGTAAACGTGCACCCCGCCAAGCGAGAAGTCCGTTTTGCCAACCAGAATTTGGTATTCCTGGTGGTCGCTCACGCCATTCGCGACACATTCACCAAGGACATGGAAGCCAATTCTCCGCTTATCGATTTGAGCGAAGAAATTGCAAGCACAAGCCAAAACGATTTACAGGACAACGGGCCCAAGGTTCCTTACGGATTCGAAGAACCGATTGCCAAGCCCTCAGTCAGCGCAGCCAAGCCGACTTTTGCAACGAGCGAAACCGTGGGCGGCATTCCCGAAATGTCGAATTTCCCGACAGCAAACTTCACCTTCGAAAAGCCGCGCAAGAGCGCCCCACAGAACGATTTGGTCCAAGACCTGTTCAGCACGCCCGAAGCAGGCAAGGTGATTTCGCTCGAAGGCAAGGTGAACGAGGTCGCAGAACCCGCCGTACAGTGGACCCCGCCGACATTCTTCCAGATTGCAAACACCTACATTGCCGGCGACGATTCCAACGGACTCTTGGTAATTGACCAGCATGCAGCCCATTCTCGCGTACTTTACGAGCAAGCGCTGGATACTTTGAGAAACGGAGCGGCCCTCGACAGCCAGGAACTCCTGTTCCCGGAACTTCTGGACCTTTCCAAACTTGAAGTCGAAGCTTTAAAGAGCGTCGAAGACCAGTTCAAGCGTCTAGGCTTTTATATCGAGCACTTCGGTGGCGAAACCTATCAGATTCGCGCCATTCCGAGCGCACTCCCGCTTTCACGCGCCATCAAGGCGGTCAAGGACTTTTTGGACAGCATCGGCGACGAAGGCAAGGGTGAAGGCGACATGGTCAAGGTACAAGACACCATCGCTAAAGCATGGGCAAACACGAACGCCTACCAAGCCGGCGACAAGCTCAAGCCCGAAGAAATGGCAGCCCTTGTCAATCAGTTGATGCTGACCGAAGAACCGCTCAAATCGCCTTACGGACACCCGACATTGCTGCGATTCACGCTAGACGAACTGGCCAAGAAATTCAAGCGCTAACGATTCAAGCGTTTGACCGACAGCGAGTTTTTCTGAAAGCTCTTTCGCGACATTTTCTCTTTCACCCTTGGCAAATGACCAAATTTTTTCCCCGGACCACGGGGGGACGATGTGTTCTGAGAACACAAGACGATCTAGAATAATGTTCGGCAATGCGAAAAATTTTGTCTTGATAAACAAGCGTCCCAGACCATAAGTCAACATGTCTGGCTTGGTGCAAACCGCAAAAGAAGCCCCCGACAAAGCAAGTTCCAAGGTCGATGTTCCGGGGGCGGTCAAAGCATATTCCGCGCTTTGATACAGAGCCATTCGCTCTGCCGCACTTTGGGGAGCCACAATCACAGGAACATTAAACTTCTTAAATGCGTCCACCAGTTCTTGACGTGCAGCCACCACAACCACATTCTTAGCATTCTGCACCGCTTTCAAATAAATCGGCAAGTTGCGCAGAGCCTGCGACTTACGGCTCCCGGGAAGAAGGAGAATCTGCTTTGCCGCTCCGTCATAATTTTCGTTGTGAAAATTCTCGCCGCAACAATCTGCATTTTTGATTTCGGCAAACGGATGCTTGACTCGGACCACGTTACAGCCGGCTTCGCGGTACACCGATTCTTCAAAATCAAAGAACACCGCAAGCTTGACAAACGGATTTTGAGCAAGGACTTTTGCGCGCTTGCGTTTCCAGGCCCACACTTGTGGAGGCGCCACATACAAAGCAGGCTTGTGAAGGTCCCCTGCCCGCGCCACAAGTTTCATGTTAAAGCCCGGATAATCGACAGCAATCAGCCCGAGACATTCCGGCGATTCAAGCGCTGTCTTTAAGGCATTAAAACTCTGGCGGAGTTTCAAATACTTGGGCAATACATCGCCAAAACCAGAAACAGGCAAAGTTTCGAAATCAATCAAAGGCTGCATTCCCGCCGTCTGCATGCGGCGACCGCCCGAACCTTTCACAGCAAACTTTTGAGAAACAAGTGTCTTGACTAAGGGAGCGCCAATGGAGTCCCCGGAATCTTCGCCTGCGCAAATCAGAATGTACGGCTCACACGCCATATTCTTTTACCGCTTGGCACGGTTAGATACCCAAACCTTCAACACGCCTAATTCTTTACGCAAATACTGCAGCAATTCGGGAGTATAAACGACCTTCTTATTTTTCAAGGTCAACACGTGTACATTTCCCGATTCCGTTTCAACATGGCAAACCAATTCGCAGCCGCGTTCCCCTTCGAAGGGTTCGTACTTTTCCATGGCCGTCATCAACTTTTCGGTGAAATTGTCATCGACCATCGATGAATAGAATACCATGTGAATATGGCTCACCATATCCGAGCGAACGCGATCCAACTGAATCACTTCTTCAACGACAATCTGGACGCCGTCGCCCATGCGCTGGTGTTCAAGCGCTCCCTTTACGAGCACGCGGTCATCGAGCGCCACTGTGTCGCGGAACTTTTCCCACAGATCCTTCTTGAAGAACATTTCCAAGTCACCATGGAAATCCTGAATAGAGCCTGCACCAATGGTGTCACCGCGCTTGGTTTCAATCGAGCGGAGCTTGGTCACCACACCGCCCACAATCACGGTTCCGCCTTCGTGCTTAGCCAATTCTTCTTCGTCCAAGGAGCACGAGGTAAAGCCCTGCAATTCCGGACGGAATTCATCGAGCGGGTGGCCCGACAAGAACATGCCCACCACGTCACGTTCCTTGTTGAGCATTTCCATGGCAGACCATTCTTCAGCTTCTTCGAGAACTTCGGCAGAGCTATCCATAGAAGGCGCGCCGCCGCCCATATCAAAGAGCGACATCTGTCCGCGGTCTTTGTCTTCTTGACTGCGGGCGGCCACTTCCATGGCACGGTCTACGGTTGCCATGAGTACGGCGCGATTACCCGGGAATTCGTCGAGCGCGCCTGCCATAATCAAGCTTTCGATAAGGCGCTTGTTCATGGGCGGGCGTTTTTCTTTCTGTTCGCCCTGGTATTCAGTCACGCGCTTGCAGAAATCAAAAATATCCTTGAACTTGCCGCGACGTTCTCTTTCAGCAATAATGTCTTCGACGACTGCGATACCCACATTACGAATACCCGCCAAGCCAAACAGAATCTGGCCTTCCGTATTGGCCACGAATTCTCCCATAGAGGCATTAATGTTGGGCGACACCACTTCGATATCGAGGCGTTTGCATTCCAGAATAATCGTCACGATATCTTCGGTCTTACCCATTTTAGACGTCATGGAAGCAGCCATGTATTCAGGGCCGTAATGCGCCTTCAGGTATGCCGTCTGGTAAGCCACGTAAGCGTAAGCTGCAGCATGACTCTTGTTGAATGCGTATCCGCAGAACGGAAGCACCGCATTCCACACCTTTTGAATCATGTCCTTGTCGTAGCCCTTGTCCAAGCATTTCTGGAAAAACTCCGGTTCGAGTTTCGCCATCTTTTCGGGCATCTTTTTGGCCATGATACGGCGGATGTTGTCAGCACCACCCAGCGTGTAACCGCCCAGAATCTGAGCCAGTTTCATCACCTGTTCCTGGTACACAATCACGCCGTATGTTTCGCCCAGCACCTGTTCCAAGTCGGGGTGGTAGCAGTCAATTTCTTCTTGACCGTTCTTACGGGCAATAAAGTGCGGAATCTGATCAATCGGGCCCGGACGATACAGGGCGTTCATAGCGATCAAGTCAAAGATTCGAGTGGGCTTCAGTTCGCGCAGGTACTTTTGCATACCCGGAGATTCGAACTGGAACACCGTCGTGGTCATACCCTTGCCGAGCAAGTCAAACGTTTCCTTGTCATCCAAAGGAATATGGCCCATGTCAAGTTCAATCGAACGATTCTTCTTGACCATGTTCACCGTGTCTTGAATGATCGACAAGTTGATAAGGCCAAGGAAGTCCATCTTCAAAAGTCCGATGTCTTCGGCGTAGTGCTTGTCGTACATGACCACCGGCGTATCTTCGGGGGCGGCACGGTACAAAGGCGCAAGGTTATAAATCGGGGTCGGCGTAATCACCACACCGCAAGCATGCACACCTGTCTGGCGGGGCAAATCTTCAAGCTTTTTCGCCACATCCCACAAGTTCTGGTAGCTGGCGCGGCTATTGATCATTGCCTGCAAAGGTTCCGGGCTATAGCCATCTTCCAGGTTATTGCCCTTCTTGTCTTTACCCGTCCAAGCCTGCTTTAGGCTAAAGTTCAATGTACGCTGCGGGAAGAGTTTGGTAATCTGCTTTGCTTCGGCAGGCGGAAGTCCTAAAACGCGCGCGACGTCGGTAATCACCGCCTTCGATTTGAGCATGCCATAGGTAATAATCTGGCCCACGCAATCCTTGCCGTACTTATCCGTCACATACTGAATCACGCGACCGCGGTCACGGTCCGCAAAGTCGGTATCGATATCCGGCATGGACACACGTTCGGGGTTCAGGAATCGTTCAAAAAGGAGGTCGAAAGTGAGCGGGTCAATGTCGGTAATACCGATAATGTAAGTGACTAGAGAACCTGCAGCAGATCCACGGCCCGGGCCCACGGGAATTCCGTGTTCACGAGACCAGTTGATAAAGTCCCACACAATAAGCAGGTAGCCCGCCACGTTCATGTTGCGGATACAGTTCAGTTCCTTGTACATGCGCTTACCCACATCGGTTTCGTGGGTAGGGAACTTGAAGTCTTCTTTCGGGAAACGCCACTGGAGGCGCTGATTACAAAGATGCGTGATGTAAATGTCGGCATCGCCACCCGGTTTGCACCAACGGCGAACGCTCTTGTCCCAAGCTTTTTGGTCGTCTTCGTCAAAGAATTCCGGCTGCGACAAGCGTTCAATTTCGGCCTTGTCTTCGTCGGTCAGGGCGTCTTCGGCAATCCCCTTGTCTGCGCAATAGCTTGCCGTCACCTTTTTCTTTTTGTCCTTGATAACGCCCTTGAGTTCACGTTCGCGTACGACCGGATATTCCGCGTCGTATTCCGCCTTCATGATGGCCTTGATGTTCTGATATTCGTCGGAACTCAAGAATTCATCGGGAATCTTGAACCTAGGCCAGAATTCATCACCGATACCGGTCTTGACAGTGTAATTACAGCGTTCTGCAATCTTGACCGTATTTTCGATGGCGCCCGGAATATGCCCGAACAATTCCACCATTTCGGCTTCGCTGCGGAAGTAGAATTTTTCCGTCGGAAAGCGTTTGTCATCAAAACCATTCAGCGTTTCTTTCAAAGAAATGCAACGCAAAATCTTGTGAGCCTGGGCATCTTCGGCCTTAATGTAATGGACATCGGCCACCGCCACAACTTCGCGGCCCAACTCGCCCGCCAACTGTACGTTATAATCATTCAGCAACTTTTGCGCCGGAACACCATTGTCGCACACCGAAATGTACAGATGATCGTGGTCGAAAATCTTGTCGAGGGCTTCCATGTATTCGCGGGCAATGCTATTACGCCCTGCCGCTACGCTCTGGCCGTACTTGCTAAAGAAATCGCCTGCAATGGCGATAATGCCTTCTTTATGCTCTTCGATAACCGACAGCGGAACTGAGGGAATTTCTGCCCAGCGGTCACCGTCTTCGTAACGGTAACTCACAATGCGGAGCAAGTTATAATAACCCGCCTCATTTTCGACCAAAAGGGTCAGTCGTTCAAAAGTCGTAGGGTCTTTCTGGTTGGCACTCGATGTATCCACATAAATGTGGCAGCCATAAATCGTCTTTACCGGCGGAAGCCCCTTTTCTTTACGGGCCTTGTTCATGTCTTTTCCGCGGGTCTGAATTTCTAGAATACCGAACATGGCGCCATGGTCGGTAAGTGCGACTGCAGGAGCGTTTTCTTCGGCTGCAGCAGCCAAAATGCCATCTAGACGAGCAGAAGATTGTAAAACAGAAAATTCAGAATGAACTTGCAGGTGAACAAAAGCCATACCTGCAATTTAAAAAAATTCCCGGTTGTTCTTTGTCGAAATAACGGACCACATTAGAGATTCTACAATCATCCGCTTTTCCAAAAAATTGTATTTTTCGCAAAAAATGGCACTTTTTGTATGAGCAATACCGAAAACAAGAATTTAAAAATCGCTATCGACGCCCGCATGGTCGCCCGTTCCGGTATTGGCACCTGTATTCAACACTGGCTCAAAGACGTCGGTTACACAATTGCCCTTGGCGACCCCAAGGACCTTGAGCCCTACAAGAACGTGCCCAAGCACATTCCGTTCATCAGCAGCATTTACGGTTACAAGGAACAGCTGAAATTCCCATACCGAGCGCTCTACCGCGAAAAGCCCGATGTATTGCATATTCCGCACTGCAATGTTCCGCTGTTTTTCCGCGGCAAAATGATCGTGACAATTCACGATCTCACGCACTTGATTTACCCCGAATTCTTGCCGATGAAAATTGTGCATTGGTACTTCAAATTCATTTTCTGGTTCATTAGCAAGCGCGCTGACAAGATTATCGTGGTTTCTGAAAGCACCAAGCAAGACCTACTGCGCTTTTACAAGACCGACGAATCCAAGATAACAGTCATTCCCTCTGGCGTGGGCAAGGAATTCACCCGCAAGCCGCGCGAAGAATACGACTACCTGTACGAAAAGTACGGCATTCCCCGCGACAAGAAAATTTTGCTCTATGTCGGGAACCTGCTCCCCCACAAGAATCTAAACGGACTTCTCAAGGGGTTTGCCCAAATGAAGGGCAAGGAAAATTGCAGGCTTATTTTTGTCGGCAAGGCTTTTGATGGTCGCACCAAGGCCACGCAAGAACATGAGCTCGGCATTGAAGATTTGACGATTCATGCCGGCATGGTCAGCCAAGAAGACTTGGTGAACTTCTATAATCTGGCAGACCTGTTCGTGCTGCCGTCACTGTACGAGGGCTTTGGGCTCCCTGTTCTAGAAGCTTTTGCCTGTGGCACACCGGTCGCCTGTTCCAACACGTCGTCACTCCCCGAAGTCGGCGGTACCGTTGCCAAATACTTTGACCCCAAAGACCCCGAAAGCATTGCGCAGGCACTCGAAAAATCCCTTGACGACAAGGGAAAGTACGATGCTGAAATAGACGCTTGGGTTTCGAAATTTTCTTGGGAAGAAAGTTCCAAGAAAACCCGAGAAGTCGCCGAAAGTTTATTTCTTTAAAAACTTATTTCTTAAGCTTAGTCAAGAACCCGTACTGGAACGGGATAAAGCTTGAATGGCTCAAAAGGCCCGGCATAAACTTTAACTGTTTACGGATGCCCACAATTTTTTCGACTTCGAGGCCATTTTCCTTGGCAAAGCGCACAAAGCTCTTTTTGGTCCAGAAAGTCTTGTGGTTGATATCCAAAACGCCCAGGGCATGTTCGCCTTCATCCGGCTTAAAGTAGCGGAAGTCACGGGTAATAATAATCTTGAGCAGGTTCTCGATGCAGCAGAAATTCGGGAGCGACACCAGAATGTGGCCTTCGGGATTCAGGTGCTTTTTGCAGAAGTTAATGAGGTCTACCGGATCGTTCACATGTTCCAAGACATCGCACATGACCACGAGATCAAACTTTTTGTCTTCAGTGTATTCTTCATAAAACCCATGGTGGTATTCATTGAAACCACCCGGAACTTTGTCAATGGTATGTGTATCGGTACGATTTTCGGGTTCAATGGCGACCTTGTAAGAATCCTGCGGGTAAATCACATAGTTCAATCCGGCACCGGCGCCAATTTCAAGGACACTCTTAACATCTTTCGGCACCAACATGGCCACATCATAACGCGCTTTATTCCGGTACATAAAAACCTCTTTTGCTCAAATATAATTTTTTATTTGTCAAAAATACTATTATTGTAACCGATGGCAACCGATAAGACAGTTTCAAAGCTCTTTATCAAGCGGATATTCCAGCTTCTTGTAAGTGTGGGCGGTTTCGCCTATATCTTTTACAAGATTCCGCTCGCAAGCGTTGCTGAAAACTGGAGCCTCGGGATGACGCCCTGGATTCTTGCAACCCTTGTGGCAGCAACCCTGATTATGGCGATTCAGGCAAACCGCTGGAAAGGGCTTTCGGTACAAGGGCCTGAAATTCCGTTCAAGACTTACTACGCCTACACCGCCATGGGTTACTTCTTTAACAACCTGTTGCCCACGGGCTTTGGCGGCGACGCCGTAAAGTCTCTTGCCTTCGGTAAAAAATTCAACCAGACAAGCCAATCTATTTCAGCCGTATTCCTTGCACGCATTCAAGGGCTGTTGGCTATGTTCCTGTGCTTTTTTATCGCACTCCCTTTCGCTTTGAACAAGGCTGAAATTCCTTTCACTTACACGCTTGTCATGACCATTGCCCTTTTGGTTTGCATGGTCATTGTGGTTCTTTGCCTTTTTTCGGACAAAATTCCCGTTCCGGCCATTATTTTAAACAAGCTAATCTTTATTCCTAAAATGCAGAAGAGCCTGTCTATTTATAGGCAGTACAAAAAACAGGTTCTTTTGTCTTCTTTGGATTCTCTGTGGCTACAACTTTTGACCTTGTTTATGGCCTACGCCTACTTTAGGGCCGTCGGGCAACCTATCGACATCAGCATTCTTGTTGTATTCACAAGCATCACCACGATTGTTTCGATGCTCCCGATTTCTCTAAACGGCATTGGCGTGCGCGAAGGCGTTCAAGTCGCCCTTTTCACCGGGATTTTGGGAATTCCCGCCCCGGTCGTACTCTCGGCAGGACTTTTGGGCTATATTCCGCTGCTGTTCCAGGCCGCCCAAGGGGCAGTTGTGCTAATTATCACAAAGAAATAGCACTTTATCGCCTTAAAAAAAGAATCTTATTTTTTTGTTTGCAATCAGCCCCCTTTTTTGTTATTTTTTGAAAACAAAGACAGAAAGGAGGAAATCTTTATGGGATTTTCAAACAAATTATTTGCATGTGCCATCGGAGCAATGACACTTTTGGCCGGTTGCGGTGACAGTGGGAGCAGCAGTTCTGAAGACAACAATCCGTCTACCCCGACAGAAACTCCGGAGACCCCCAATTTTGATGTTTCTAGTTGCGAAGTTTCTACAGATCCAGAAGTCACGCAACAGCTTGAATCGGCAAAGTCCAATATTGCCGACATTCTGAAAAGCCTGGGCGAAGGCGATTTCCACTCCGCACAGGCATTTAGCACCCAAACCAAGACAACCTTCAAGGCCGTTCTTGACGCACACCCAAGCAACTGCGAAGCCCAGCTGGGTTACGCATTGAGTATCGTTACCGACCTGGTGAACAACAAAGAAATCAAGGGCTTTATCGATACCGTTTCCAACAAAAAAGACCTTGTGGACATGGGTGTAGAAGACTTTAACAAAATTCTTGTGACCACTGACGGCAAGCTTTTGACCAGCGTGGCCCAGACAGCCATGGCACAGGCCATTCCTTCTTTGGATTCCGCCGTTATCTACATGAGAAGCGTGGTGAACAACAAGGACTTTACTTGCAAATACACCTACGAAGATCGCACTTATGAACTGGACCGCGGCGAATTCGCTCCGGCACTGGGCGCACTCTTTGTTGCTAAGGCAATCCTTACCTTCGGCGCAAGCCTCAATATTGATATTTCGGACAATGGAAGCTACGATTGGATGAATGAAGCCGATAAAGAAGATTTCGGCGATGTTCCGGAAGATCCTCTGAAACAAATCAAGAAAATGCTTGATCCGAAGAGTTCCTTGACGACCGTTTACAGCAACTGGACTGCAAACTACAAGAACATCCCGAACTTGCTGGATAGCGCCATTTCTTACGTAGAACTCGGCCTTCAGTATGGTATCGAAGAATCCAAGAATGGTGTAAGCACCCAGCTGAATGACCCCTACATTGTTGGCGACGGCGAAATGTCCGACGTTAGCGTAGCCGATTTCCAGAAGGCAATCGATTCTCTTGAATTCTATCGTCAGGGACTCCGTACTGGTATCGAAGTCACGCTCCCGCGCGGATCCAAGATAAAAATCAACATTGCCAAGTTCTTTGACATCACAGATGGTTTCCAGGACTACCTGCCGTACCACCACATTAACGATGCATCGGAATGGTTCACTCCGGTTGATGGTTACTTCTGGTCCGAAAATCTCGAATACAAATCCTACGCAGAATTGGAAATCGAACGCGAAATCGGGAAGCAGGTTAAGAAAGTCGGAAACGTCGAAAACTACAGTGCCTGGGTTCGTGACGCCTACAGCTGGAATGAACAGCTGGATTACGACTGGCAAGTATGTATGGATATCGATTACACCAACGGCGAATACGACTACAAGTGCTTCAGCATGACGTTTGACAACTGTACGATTACATTCGGCGGATCCACTAGCTATTACGGCGATGAAGAATCTATCGTAACTACTCCGTCTCCGATCAAGCTCAGTTCCAATGTTTGTAAGGTTGAAAACGGCACGCACCTCTTTGCAAGTGCCTACAAGTACGTAACAGCGAACGCATTCTACTTCACCGACGCAAAGGGCAACAAGACTCTTTCTTTCCAGGCTCTTGAAAACGGCTACATCGATGGAGAAGGACTCAAAAAGTACACCGTCCGTGATTACAGCAAGTACATTTTCTTCCCGGATATCACCTTCGGCGGAGTGCTCCCCGGCATGACGGCTGAAAAGTTCTGGGATATCATCGCCACCGAATCCGAAGACGACGATGATGACTGGGATGAAGACTGGGACGACGAATATTACGAATAGTGAAAGCCTTTAAGAAAATTCTGTTTATTCTAGGGGTCGCAAACATTGCGGCCCATTCTTTAAGCAACACCGGGTTCACCGACTGCGGTGGGCTCTTTTTGCTACATACTAGCGACAAACAGTTTTCTGCAAGGCAGTGTGGCATAAACGACCAAGTCGAAATTCAAAACCTGAAGGTCTACGGAGATCTTAGGCATATCACCTATCAGGGTCGCTATACAGACAAATGGGATATAAAGGGCTACAACAGTCTCGACATTGCAAGCGCCGGTTTTGAAAGCCGTTTCAATTTCACAACTCTCGGTGTCGATGTAAGTAGCCTTCCCTTTGTAAAGTCAACGCTAGCGATTCATCCGTCTAATGATTTTTTCCGCTTAAGCACAAGCATTGCCCGAGGTTCTATAGAATTGGGCAACATCCGCTGGATTTCAGAACACGAAAACGATATCGTTCACGAAATTTCTGTCGATTGGGAAACCCACTTGCTTTTCCGTAATATTTCCGCCGAAATCAATCCAGGCGTTCATCACTTTGGGGTATCGGGCACACTCCTACAATCAACGCCCGAAAATCCAGAAAAAGAATACTACATCAGAGATTCAATCAATGTGATGATGGTTCGCGGAGAATACGAAGCCAATTTAGGCAAAAGCCGTTTAAGTCTCGAATACAACTACATCAACGCCGACATTTACCTATATGGAATTTTCCATCAGGAATCTAGTTACAAGCGCTTTATGTATGTCCCTCTTGACGCACAACTGCATTGGCTCTTGGCGCAATGGAAATACAACAATCTGAAAACGAACTTGAATTACGTTCATGCCGCCGGAAGGATTGAGGCAAATCAAGACCGTTTCTTTGAAACCCTCGCCCCCAACAGAGCTCTCCCCTCCTCGGTTTTAAAATCGCTTTCGTTCAGTTTCTTGCAAAAAATGTTTCGAATCGATGCAGACCTAGACGCCATGGGAATCTTTGGCGGAGCAGAATACCAATGGCACTTCGGTCATCAATATTCTTTCAATCCGCGAGCATCAATTGACGGCTACTATGCCAGCGGTTCAATCGACATGGACAAGCAAATCGAAACGCTTGTATTGCTGACTTACAACAAGAAAAACGAAATCTACCGGCGAGAACTAAAAAGTGCCGGCGGCATTCTTTCCCTTGGAGCAGAGCTCCGGCGCGAAGGCCCTATTAACATAGCCCTAGATTACAGCATTACGCAGTTGATTCCTGTTTTCTCGAGCTATAAAGAATTCCTACCCGGTGAAAATTCCAACGAAAATGACGACAACGAGAATTCTGGAAGCGGGAAATCTGGCAGCGGAAAATCTGGCAAGGGAAATTCTTCTAATTCCAATGATTCTAGCGACGATCAAGAATCCCAGAAAAAATCTGGTGACCTCCAAACAGAAAAAGGGGTCGCATTCCGTAACGGATTTGCGACCCACTTGGGAATTACTGTAAGGTTCTAGGGCGATTATTCCCAGACTTCCGTCTTGAGTTCGCGGCCCCACATTTCCTTGATAACATCGTCCACATTCTTGCCTTCGAAAAGGAGGGCATGAACGGCATTCACGATCGGCATTTCAACGCCGAGTTTGTCTGCGAGAGCCTTGGTACTCTTGCAAGTCGGAACGCCTTCAGCCACCATCTTCATGCCGCCGAGGACCTGTTCAATAGTTTCGCCCTTACCGATGTGTTCGCCCACATAGCGGTTACGGCTGTGTTGAGAAAGGCAAGTCACAATCAAGTCGCCCATGCCGGCAAGGCCTGCAAACGTTTCAGGCTTTGCGCCGAGAGCCTTACCGAGGCGGCACATTTCAGCCTGACCGCGAGTGAGGATAGCAGCACGAGTGTTGTCGCCAATCTTGTACTTGCCACCGGCTTCGAGGCCATAAAGCACGCCAGAAGCGATTGCAATCACGTTCTTCACAGAACCGCAGAGTTCCACGCCCACAATGTCAGTGGAAGTATAAACGCGCAGGTAAGAGCAGCTCATTGCCTTCTGCACGAGCTTAGCGGATTCTTCGTTCACGCTAGCAGAAACAATCGCCGTAAGAATGTGGCGGCTGACTTCTTCTGCATGCGACGGACCGCTAAAAGCAACCATCTTGTCTTCGGTGAGCCAAGGTACATGTTCCAAAAGTACTTCGCTCATGAGCTGGTTCGTGCCTTCGAGAATACCCTTCGTAGCGCAAACCACCACCGGTTCCTTACCCTTAGCCGGAGTCCACTTACCAAGATTCTTGGCCACGCCACCCATAAACTGGCTGGGCACCACAATCAAGACCATATCGCAGCCATCGAGGGCGGCGTTCATGTCGGTCGTATACTTAAAATCTGCCGGGAAAATAACGCCCGGGAGTTTGTCCTTGTACTGGTGTTCTGTCGAAAGCAGGTCCACTTCGGCCTGAGAATTGGTCCAGAACATCACCTCATTCTTATTTTCGTACACCACTTGGCCAAGAGAAAGTCCCCAGCCACCTGTACCCAATACAGTAACCTTCATAATTAATCCTCGCCTATCACTTTTTCCTATAATCTACAATAATTATGCCTTCGGAGTCTTGCGTTTGCTGCCAAAACCGTTTTCAGTGCCATTCATAAGGCGCTTGATGTTGGATTTGTGCTTCACAATCACGAAAACAGCCACGATAAGGCAGGTAATCATCAGTCCCAAGTTAATATCGTCGGGCGGGAACGGCAGCTTGAGGTAGCCCATTACGGCAAACACGCCAAGAGCGACACAGGCCGCAATACTACCCACCGATACATACTTCGAGGCAAACGTGAAAATAATCCACACGCCAAAAGCGCTAAGTGCCGTAATCGGACAAAGGGCAAGGAACACGCCCAAGGCCGCAAGCACACCCTTACCGCCGCGGAATCCGGCAAAGCAAGTAAAGCTGTGACCCAGAATCACCAAGAGGCCAGCGACAAGCGGCACCCAGTGAGAATAGTCAGCGCCACCGGCAGCCACCTGGGCTTCACACATTTTCATGGCAATCCACGGACCAAGGATACCCTTGATCAAGTCCATGAACACCACCGGGAGTGCGGGTTTCCAGCCGAGCACGCGGAACGTGTTGGTAAGGCCCGCATTCTTGGAGCCGTAATCTCTAATGTCGAACGACTTTCCCTTTGCGATTTTTGCGATCCAGATCGCGCTGGGGATTGACCCCAGCAAGTACGCTATTGGAAGACTCAGTAAACTGTTCAAGATCTTCATCCTTTCTAAGGGTTAATTTCTGGTCGAAGTTCAAGCGGAGGGGCGCACCCTGCAACTGGAATTCTTCGTAAAACTGTTTGAGCAAGTAACGCTTGTAAGAATCGGCCACCAGTTCCGGCGTGCGAGTTTCGATTGCAATCACAGGCGGTTCCACCATAATCTGGCAGGCGCGAGTGAGTTGCACCACGCGGGCGTTCTGGCTCGGCACCGGATTCTTTTCCAAGAAGCTTGCAAAGGCTTGAGCCACACGGTCGCGGCCAAGCACTCGACGGCAGTTGGCATACACCGTCTGAATAGCTTGCACAATGCGGTTTACACGCTGGCCTTCCTTGGCACTTGCCGAAATAATCGGCACGTATTCAAGCATCGGTTCGCGTTCGAGCATATCCTTGACCATGTGGTCAAAGGACTTTTCGGTCTTGTCCGGGAAAATATCCCACTTGTTGAGCACAAGCACCAAGCCCTTGCCCGCCTTGCGGATTTCGGTAATAATGCGGAAGTCCTGGACTTCGAGACCACGCGTGCAGTCGACCATGAGTACCGACACATCGGAGCGGCGGATACTTTCGAGCGTACGCATGTTGCTGAAAATTTCGACTTCGTCTTCGACCTTGGCCTTTTTGCGAAGGCCTGCCGTATCAGTCACCACGAACTTCTGGCCATCGACCGCAAAGTCGCAGTCAATGGAGTCGCGCGTTGTACCCGGAATATCAGACACCACGGCGCGGTCTTCGTTCAGCAAGCGGTTCAAGAGCGTGCTCTTACCGGCATTCGGGCGACCGAGAATAGCAAAGCGAATCGGGCGTTCTTCGCGGCGTTCACCACGCACAGGCGTCGGGAGCACGGCAACGACTTCGTCCATCAAAGAAAGGCAGGCATAGCCCGTGAGCGCACTGATGGTACGCGGGAGGCCAAAGCCAAGTTTCAGGAACTCGTAGCTTTCTTGACGGTCGGCACCGTTTTCGCTCTTGTTCGCCACAAGAATCACCTTCTTGTCGAGCTTGCGGACCATACGGGCAAACTGTTCGTCGAGCTTGGTAATGCCCACGCGGACATCGACCATAAAGAGCACCAGGTCGGCCTCTTCGACGGCGTTAAAAATCTGCGTGCGCACGCTATCGGCAAGCACGTCGATGGAATCGTCCGGCAAGAATCCGCCGGTATCGACCACCGTAAATTCATGGCCCTTGTAATTGGCCGTCTGGTAATGCCTATCGCGGGTCACGCCGTCGCGGTCAGAAACGACTGCGGCACGACGCCCCAAGATTCGGTTAAAAAGAGAGGACTTGCCCACGTTCGGGCGTCCAAC
>CADBHQ010000012.1 GCA_902794535.1 Fibrobacter succinogenes
ACTATGCTTTTCAATTTCGACATGATCCAGGGCGTCTATGCCCGCATTCCTGCCCGCGTTGAAGCTGCCCGCAAGCAGCTGGGCCGTCCGCTCACCCTCGCCGAAAAGATTATCTACAGCCACCTGATCGATGGCGCCGAGAACAGGACTTATGAACGCGGCAAGGATTTTGCCGAATTCCACCCCGACCGCGTGGCCATGCAGGACGCAACCGCCCAGATGGCCCTGCTCCAGTTTACCACCGCCGGCAAGTCCCGCGTGGCAGTACCCAGCTCCGTGCACTGCGACCACTTGATTATCGCCCGCGAAGGTGTCGAAAAGGACCTGCCCCGCGCCAAAGAAGAAAGCAAGGAAGTTTACGATTTCCTCCAGTCCGTGTCTGCCAAGTACGGCATTGACTGCTGGCTCCCGGGTGCAGGCATCATCCACCAGGTGGTGCTCGAAAACTACGCCTTCCCGGGCGGAATGATGATCGGTACTGACTCCCACACCGTGAACGCTGGCGGCCTCGGCATGCTCGCGATTGGCGTGGGCGGTGCAGACGCCGTGGACGCTATGGTCGGCCTCCCGTGGGAACTCAAGTACCCGAAGATGATCGGCGTGAAGCTCACCGGCAAGCTCCAGGGCTTCGCTACCGCGAAGGACATCATCCTCAAGCTCGCAGGCATCTTGACCGTGAAGGGCGGCACCAACGCCATTATCGAATACTTCGGCGAAGGCGCACGCAGCCTCTCCGCAACAGGCAAGGCAACGATTGCGAACATGGGTGCCGAAGTGGGCGCAACATGTTCTACCTTCAGCTACGACGACTCCATGAGCCGCTACCTCAAGGTCACCGGCCGCGCCGACGTTGCCGCCGCCGCCGACAAGATTGCAGAACACCTCAAGGCCGACCCCGAAGTCGAAGCCAACCCGGAAAACTACTTTGACCGCGTCGTCGAAATCAACCTGAGCGAACTCGTGCCGCACTTCAACGGCCCGTTCAGCCCGGACCGCGCCTACGCCGTGACCGACATGGCCGAAAGCCTCAAGGCCACCGAAACCAAGCCGGAATCTACGCCGGTCGTAAGCGCCGCCCTCATCGGTAGCTGCACAAACTCCAGCTACGAAGATTTGTTCATGGCAGCGAACATGATCAAGCAGGCCCTCGCGAAGGGTCTCAGCCCGAAGTGCCCGCTCCTCATCAACCCGGGGAGCGAACAGGTGCGCTACACCGCCGAACGCGACGGTCTCATCGACTTGTTCAAGCAGTTCGGTGCCACCATCATGACGAACGCCTGCGGCCCTTGCATTGGCCGCTGGGACCGTGCCGGTGCCGATAAGAAGGAACTCAACACCATCGTCCACAGCTTTAACCGTAACTTCGCCAAGCGCGCCGACGGCAACCCGAACACCCACGCCTTTGTGGCAAGCCCGCTCATGGCCGTGATTGCAGCGCTCAGCGGCGACATCCGCTTCAACCCGATGACCGACACTCTCGTGAACAATGAGGGTAAGGCCGTAAAGCTCGACCCGCCGGAACAGTGCGAACTTCCGCCGAAGGGTTTCGAAGTTAAGGACGCTGGCTACCAGGCTCCGGCAGAAGACGGTTCCAAGATTACCGTTTCCATCAATCCCGAAAGCAAGCGCCTCCAGGCCCTCGCCCCGTTCGCCGCCTGGGACGGCAAGGACATCGCCGGAGCCCCGATCCTCATCAAGGCCAAGGGCAAGTGCACCACCGACCATATCTCCATGGCTGGTCCGTGGCTCAACTACCGCGGTCACCTCGAAAACATTTCGAACAACATGCTCATCGGCGCCGTGAACGCCTTCAACGGCGAAACCAACAAGGTTCTCGGCAACGACGGTGCATACAAGGAAGTTCCGGAACTTGCCAAGCAGTACAAGGCTGCAGGTGTGGGCTCCATCGTGATTGGTGACGAAAACTACGGTGAAGGCTCCAGCCGCGAACACGCTGCCATGGAACCGCGCTTCCTCGGCGTGAAGGCCGTGATCGTGAAGAGCTTCGCCCGCATCCACGAAACGAACCTCAAGAAGCAGGGCATGCTGGCCCTCACCTTCAAGAATGCTGCCGATTACGACAAGATCCAGGAACAGGACGTGTTCGACATCGTTGGCCTCACCAAGTTCGCCCCGGGTTCCGAGTTCACCCTCGTCGCCCACCACAAGGACGGCTCGGTGGACAACATCGCCCTGAGCCACACCTACAACGAACAGCAGTGGGCATGGTTCAAGGCAGGTTCCGCCCTCAACCTGATTCGTGCGAACAACAAGTAAGGTCCAAACCTGGCGGAGCTACCCCCAAAAGCGGAAAAACTGTTCATTTTTTGAAAATAACACAAAAACGTGACACTTTTTTCGCTTTTGATTATATATATTGAGGGTATAGCACCGTCGGGTGCCAAAAGATTTTATTTATTAAAAGGATAATTATGCTTTCTTACGCTGAAGCCTACAAAATTGCAGCCGACGTCCACAAGAACCAGATGGACAAGGCCGGCGGCCCCTACATTGATTTTCTGCAGAACGTTGCAGACTACCTCAAGAACAAGGGTGAATCCGAAGAGGTTCAAACGCTCGCCATTTTGCAGGACTTGATTACCGATTCTACCAAGAAAACCCCTGAAGAAGTGATCGCTATGGGCGTTCCGGCCGACATGGTCGAAAAGATCCAGAAGATGACTTACCACAAGAACCAGGGCTGGATCGACGAATACAGCTGCAAGCTGATGGCCGAAGGTGTCCCCGCCGAAGAAGCAAACTACGAAGCCCGCGAAAAGGAATTCGTGAAGTTCATGGGTACCCTCAAGGACGACCCGCTGATGGCCAAGGCCAAGAGCGCCATTCTGAACGTGCTTTTGGAAGACAAGTACATCAAGCGTCAGGAACGCCGCGAACTCAAGACCAAGTTCCGCCTCAAGAAGTACCAGGCGGCTATTGAAGCCCTTGGCGTGTAACCCCATTCCGAATTCGGATTGCTGAGTTCAGAAACATTTTTTATGGCAGACGAAAGTCTGCCATTTTCTTTTTGCGTTCCATCGCATTCCCATTGCAGTTCATCATAAGAGTTTTATCTCACATCAAAAAACAGTAGCCGAAAAAGCCGTATTTTGCTATTTTTACGCGCGTAATTTAAGAGTCCCCGTAAACCATGCGGGGCAAAACAAAAAGGAACACAACCATGGCAAATAAAGTCTATAACTTTAGCGCAGGACCGTCTGTCCTGCCCGAACAGGCACTCAAGGAAGCATCTGCTGCATGCATCGACTTCGAAAACAGCGGCATCAGCATTCTCTCCATGAGTCACCGTTCAAAGCCGATTGAAAACATGTTCGCCCAGACGGAACAGTACCTCCGTGAATTGATGGGCATCCCTGAAGACTACGACATCGTTTTCCTCGGTGGTGGTTGCTCCCTTCTGTTCTGCATGCTCCCGATGAACTTCCTTGACCAGGACGCTACGGCAGACTACGCTCTGACTGGCGTTTGGGCAAACAAGGCTTACAAGGAAGCCAAGCAGTTCGGTAACGCTCTCGCCGCTTGCGACACCAAGTCCGAAACTTACAGCCGCATCGACAAGAACCTGAAGCTTTCCGACAACGCCAGCTACCTCCACGTGACTGCCAACAACACCATCTACGGTACCGAATGGCACAACTTCCCGAAGCCGAAGTCCGGCTTCCTCATGGCAGACGTGAGCTCCGACTTCCTCGCCCGTAAGATCAACGTGTCTGACTTCGGCGTTGTGTACGGCGGCGCCCAGAAGAACATCAGCTGCGCTGGCGTGACTGTTACCATCATCAAGAAGGGCCTCCTCGGCAAGGTGAACCGCACCATCCCGACCATGCTCAACTTCCAGACTCACATTGACGCAGCCAACATGTTCAACACTCCTCCGGTATTCGCCGTGTACGTGATGAACCGCACCCTCAAGTGGCTCAAGGAATTCGGTGGCGTGGACGCAATCGAAAAGGTGAACCGCTCCAAGGCCGCTCTCCTCTACAGCGCCCTCGACAACTCCAAGGTGTTCGTCGGTACCGCTGCTAAGGAAGACCGCTCCATCATGAACGTTCCGTTCGTGTTCAACAAGGACGTGGTTGCCGCTGACAAGGCTGACGATCTCGCTAAGGAATTCCTCGAATTTGCAAAGGCTCGCGGTCTGCAGCAGCTCAAGGGTCACCGCTCCGTGGGTGGTTTCCGCGCATCCATCTACAACGCAATGCCGGTCGAAGGCGTGCAGGCTCTCGTTGACTGCCTTGGCGACTTCGAAAAGAAGGTGCTCGGTTAATTAATCCGAACCCTCTCGAAACAATTCAAAAAGCCTCGGTGAAAACCGAGGCTTTTTCGTTTATAAAATTGATTAAGATTGCTTCCCCTCTTCGAGGGTCGCAATGACGTTATTAATCTTCGCTTTTCTTGAACTTGTTCACCACGTCGGGCACGATGTCCATGACCTTGGAGACAAGCGAACTGTCCTTGCTGATGGGCATCACGCGCACATCGTCACCCTTAATCACGAGGAATGCGACCGGTTCCACCGAGGCGCCACCGCCAGAGGCAGAAGTATCACCCTTGGACTGGTGACCACCAAAACCGAAGCCCACCGACACGCGGCTCACGGGCACAACGGTAGATTCACCGGCCTGAATGGGGTTACCGATAACCGTTTCCGCCTTAGTGATGAAACGGAGCTTTTCCAAAAGAGTTTCTGCAAGTTTTTCAATAGCCATGTCTTTAATATAACAAATAAAAGTTAAAAACGCGCCTCAAAAATGCGGTCGCTGGCAGTAAAGAACGTGCGTTCCAAGTCCGGCCAAGACATATAGCCCCAGACAACAGCGACTCGCCCACCAGACAAACGACTTGCGATTCCGTAAGAGCCTTCGCCCGCTTCAAAGTAAACGCAATCATTTGCCGTAACAATCTCGTTCGGAGTCACCTGCTTAAGGCCCGACGCCCATGTTTCAAACGCATCAGATTCTACCTGGTCCCAACTGCGGGCCACATTCCAACGCAAGTTGCCGTCGCGGTAGCTTTGCACCAACACTGGGAAGGTCGACTTGACACCCATGAAGAATCGGGTTTCTATAGAGGCGCGGCCTTGTTCACGGTGTTCAAACGGCAAGCTCAAAAACGCCTGCGGGAATCCACCATGGTAGCCCGGGAACTTGCGCACGTAATCTTCCAGGTCAGCGCGCTCGTAACGGCGGTAGCTGTCATGCCTAAAGATAAAGATGCGCTTGTCAGCGCGGAAACTCTGTTCCAAGAAGTTTCCCCTCAAAATCGGGATGCTGCCCTGGAAATGTCCGCTGTTCATGTAATAGTCAAGCGCGTAAACATCGCTTTCGAATTCAAGCACCGATACGCCGAGCGTATCGCCGAGCATGATGGCGTAGCGGTAATCGTAGCGGCGTTCCAACGAAGGAATTTCAGCATTCTTCGAAGAATCAGCCTTGAACGAAGCCGGGCTCAAACGCTTGTAAGTAATCGAGGAATAATCAATCGGTTTTTCCACTTTCTTTTGGCAGCCTGCCACAAGCGCGACAACGCTTGCAACCAGAACCATCTTAAAGAATCGAGAAGAAAAACGCATAGCCTAAATTTAGTTAATAGTTGGTAGAACTTAGAAATTTCTACTCTGCAAAACTGCAATATTCCCGCAGGGGGCATTTGCGGCAATGGTCAGTAGAACAGCGGCAAATAAAGCCTTCGATACCGTCTTCCAAGTAGAATTGCAAACTGTGCGCGGCCACGTAGGCGGTCAAGGCGTCGACCTTCGACTTTTTCACCTCGACATTTTCGGACTGTTCCATCAAATGCTGCACCAGCGCCACATACACATCCGTCGCGAGTTTCTGCTTTTGCGCAGGCTCCAAGTCCGCAAAGCCGTCGCTTGCAGGCCCAAGAATCGAGAGGTAGCGGCGAGCGCCCATGGTTAAAGGCAGGGGCGGCCATTTAGGCGAAGGCGCACAGTCGAGCGAAAGCCCCACCGGAGCAGGCGCGAGCAAGCGATAAATTGCGGCACAGACTTTCGGGCGCGGGTTTCCCTTGCCCATAAAGTAAATTTCGCCAAGGTCTCGCCAAAGTTCTTCGGGCGTGCGGGACTTGAGCCATCCCTGCAAATCCTCGTGTCGACGAACAAAGAGCCCGACACTCCAGAAAATTCCCGCCACATTTTCAAACAGACTCCAGGTGCGGCAACCGAATGCAGATTCTACACAGGCTTCAATATCCTGCGCCTTCGGCACCGGCAGCGTCCAAAGTTTTTCGCCAGGGAATTTTTCGTTCAACGCCTGCAAAAGCGTCACAAATTCCGGGTAGCTTACATCTTGAAAAAGCGCAGTGCCTAAAAGCGTCCACGCGATGCGTTCATTCACGCCCTTTTCAAGCTTTGCGACCGCAAGCACCGGGTCGTCGATTCGGGCAAACAATCGCACGAATTCCGCCGTCGCCTTGAACAACGCGGGCTCATCGTGAATAAATCGCTTGACCGAGACCATCGGCAAAACCTAAAATATTAGAGGGCCTCGCCCACCTTCACGGCAGTTCCTACGCGGCTCTGGAAGAGTCCCGGATTCCTTTCGCGGATTTTCTTGTCGACCACGAGAATCACGGTGCTGCCCATTTCAAAACGGCCCAGTTCGCCACCCTTTTCCACGGTGATTTTCTGAGCGGGTTTCCAGTCGTAACGCTTGCAGTTGCGCGGAAGCTTGCCCGCATTCACCAGGAGTTCGTCTGTGTAGGCGACTCCAATGCGGCCCACATTCGTGGCACCGACCTTGACCACCAGCATTTCAGAACCATCGTCCAAGCGGATATGGCTCGTGAGGCGTTCGTTGATGCAGAACAGGCCTTCTACGCGTTCCACGCTGCCGACATTCACCGGCCAAAGTGTACCCGGGCAGTAGCTGGCGCCCACCACTTCGCCCTTCACGGGGCTATGAATGCGGTGGTAGTTGAACGGAGCCAAGTAAATCGTTGCAAAGGCGCCGCCTTCAAAGCGTGCAGCCATTTCTTCGTCGCGGAGCAGGTCCTTGAGCGTATAGGTCTTGCCCTTGGCCTGAATCAGCTCTTGCTTTTCGTCGAAAGTTGCCGTCTGCGAAAGCACGCCATCCACCGGCGACACGATTTCGGAATCAGCAATCGGACGCATGCCCGGCTTGAGCCTACGGATAAAAAGTTCACCAATGTTGGCGTAATGATCAATCGGGAATTCCGATTCTTCCATATTCAGCTTATAATAAGCAGCAAAAGCGTTGCGCGCCTTCTTGGAAATCACGGGCAGCTTGAGACGGGTCAACGCACCGAAGGCACGGCTAGCGGCATTCTTCGGCAACAACTTCATAAAGACATAAAAAGCAGTATTCATACAGGCTAAAAGTAGAAAAATCCAACTTGTTGGTCATTGACCGCCCCTGATTCATTATTAATAGCAAATAAACTGCACACTTGCACACTAGTTGTATTTTTTGTATATTGTGTCTGGAGCGATTTTGACACTCAGCTGTCAAAAAAAATGTTTATCTTTGTACCGACTTAAATTTTAACGAGAGTTTCTAATTACTATGGCAGCAGCAAAGTATACCGAAGACAGCATTAGAACACTGGAATGGAACGAACATATCCGCGAACGTCCGGGTATGTACATCGGCAAGCTCGGCGACGGCAACAGCCCCGACGACGGCATTTATGTGCTGGTTAAGGAAATTATCGACAACTCCATCGACGAATTCGTGATGGGTGCCGGTAAGCAGATTATCATAGACATTGAAGACCACAGCGCCCGCGTACGTGACTACGGCCGCGGCATTCCGCTGGGCAAGGTCATCGACTGCGTATCGAAGATTAACACCGGCGGTAAGTACGACTCCGAAGCCTTCCAGAAATCCGTGGGCTTGAACGGTGTGGGTACCAAGGCGGTGAACGCACTTTCGACCAAGTTCATCGTGAAGAGTTTCCGCGACGGCCGCGTCAAGGAAGCCGAATTCAGCAAGGGCAAGCTTGTCCGCGAAGAACGCGAAAAGAATACGACCGAAAAGAACGGTACCGAAATCTACTTTGAACCGGATGCCAGCATTTTCAAGAATTTCCGCTTCTTGCCGGGCTACATGGAAGAAAAGGTCTGGAACTACGCCTACCTGAACAACGGCCTTTCGCTGGTGATGAACGGCAAGACCTACAACAGCCCGAACGGCCTTCTGGACCTGTTGCAGAACCATGTGGACGATTCTATCCGCTACCCAGTGGCCCACTTTAAGGCAAACGATATCGAAGTCGCCTTTACGCACGGCAACCAGTACGGCGAGCACTACTACAGCTTTGTGAACGGTCAGCACACCACGCAGGGCGGTACACACCAGCAGGCCTTCCGCGAAGGCATTGTGAAGGGCGCCCGTGACCACTTCAAGAAGGACTTGGATCCGGCCGACGTGCGTAACTGCATTATCGGCGCCATTTCCGTGCGCATTCAGGAACCGGTTTTCGAATCACAGACCAAGACCAAGCTCGGTTCGACGACGGTCGCTCCGGGTGGTGCCCAACTGCGTACCTGGATTGTGGATTACGTCGCCTCGCAGCTCGACAACTACCTGCACAAGAATCCGGAAACTGAAAAGGCCCTTTTAAACCGCATTACGCAGAACGAACGCGAACGCAAGGAAATCGCGGGCATCAAGAAGCTCGCGAATGACCGTGCCAAGAAGGCGAACCTGCACAACCGCAAGCTGCGCGACTGCAAGATTCACCTGACTGACGTCAAGAACCAGCTGAACCGCGAAACCATGATCTTCATTACCGAAGGTGACTCTGCATCGGGTTCTATTACCAAGGCACGTAACGTGCAGACGCAGGCCGTGTTCAGCTTGCGCGGTAAGCCGCTCAACAGCTTCGGCATGACCAAGAAGGTCGTATACGAAAACGAAGAATTCAACCTGCTGCAGCACGCTCTCGATATCGAAAACGGTCTCGAGAACCTCCGCTACGACAAGGTGATTATCGCGACCGATGCTGATGTGGACGGTATGCATATTCGTCTGCTCCTCATGACCTTCTTCTTGCAATTCTTCCCCGAACTCGTGGAACAGAAGCACCTGTTCATTCTGCAGACGCCGCTTTTCCGAGTGCGTAACAAGCAGGTGACCAAGTACTGCTACGACGAAACGGAGCGCGACAGAGCCGCCAAGGAAATCGGCAAGACCGGTCTCGAGATCACTCGATTCAAAGGTCTCGGCGAAATTTCTCCGGAAGAATTCGGCCAGTTCATCGGCGAAGACATGCGCCTTGAAACAGTGGTGCTTCCGCCCGATGCCTCGTTCGGCAAGATGCTCGCCTACTACATGGGCAACAACACGCCGCAGCGTCAATGAGAGATGTGTAATTATTCATTTCCTCATAGAGGATAACTCTACTAAGGTGCTAAAGCACCAAGTATCGTTTATCTCATTTGTCATTCTACATTACACATTGCATGAGTGTCACTTAGCAAAAAAGCAGCATTGAAATGCTGCTTTTTTTAGTCTTTAAGGGGCATACCCCCGAGCCCAAGACTCAGTACTACACTACTTTAAAAGCCTGCGTACGGGGCACGGCCTTGATGTTCTTGGTCTTGCCCTTGCCGGGCAGAATCATGAGCACCTTTTCCATGCGGGTGCCGTCCATCTTGAGAACGCGGAATGTATAACCCTTGATGGTGACTTCGGCGCCAGGAGACGGAATAATGCCGAGCGTTGCCTGAATCAGGCCCGAAAGCGTTTCCACGTGGGAATTTTCGGGAGCCTCGAGTTCCACGCCGAGCTTGTATTCCAAATCGGAAAGCGTCATGATCGGGTCGAGAATGAAACGGCCGTCCTTAAGGCGCTGCACGTCTTCATCTTCGTCCACGTCATCTTCGTCCTTGATTTCGCCCACGATTTCTTCGAGAATGTCTTCGAGCGTGACAAGACCTGCGGTTCCGCCATATTCATCGACCACGATGGCGAGCTGGTTACCCGTCTTGCGCAATTCGGTGAGCATGTCGTCAATCTTCTTATGATACGGCACGAATACCGGCGGCATCACAAGCTTCATGATATCAAACGGTTCGTCGCGGTGTTCGGTGTACCATTCCAAGAAGTCGCGGTTCGAAAGAATACCCACAATGTTATCGACGGTTTCCTTGTACACCGGCAAGCGGGAATGGCGTTCTGTATTCAAGACCTTCACCAATTCTTCGAGCGGAGTACCAGCTTCGACGGCGCACATATCCACACGCGGCGTCATGATTTCGCGCACCGGAGTTTCCACGAAGTCGAAGATGTTCAAAATCATCTGGCGTTCTTCTTGTTCCAGGCCTTCGGCATCGGGGTCAGCCTCATCCGAAAGGTCAGCCTGCGCCTGCACAGCGTCGCGGCGTTCTTCAGGCAAGAAGCTCAGTTTGGAATCGTAGCCCAAGACCTTCAGAATCTTGACAAAGAGCAGGTGGCAAATCTTTGCCGGCAGAGCAAACGGGAGTCGAATGAACTTGAACAGCGGAATCAGCACCACTGCAAAGGTATCCGGTTTCAAGTTTCCGAGCAGGTTCGCCAAGAACACCGTAATGGTGTAAATGCCGATGCATGCGACCACCAGGTAAGCGGCAAAAGCCAGGAACCAGTAATCTTGCACCCAGTTCCAAGGAATCATCTGGAACAGGTAAAAGCCCAAAACGCCCGCACCCACGTTACAGAAGATACGGCCGATCGAAATCGTTTCGTTAAAGCCCGGCAGTTCCACCAGGGATGCAACCACCTCTTCGCGACCTTCACGGTCACGAGCGTCACGCTTGGCATAAATGGCGCTAAAAGCAGCCTTGATCAGCGAAAACGAGAACGATGTCAGGACAAAAACGACAAGGAACGCGACGGCGTAACTTTCAGAAGATTCCATTAGGCACCTTCCTTGTACGGGTCAAGTCCCAGGAATTCGCATTCGCGCTTGCGCATCACCTTGCGGTCGGCGGCCTTGATGTGGTCGTAACCCGAAAGGTGCAAAAGCCCGTGTACAATCACGCGCTTCATTTCGGCGTAGAACGTGTTGCCGTATTCGGGAGCCTGGCGGCGCACCTGCTCACGGGCGATGTAGATTTCGCCGAGCATGGCCTCATCTTCAGGGATTTCGACTCCAAGTTCGTTTTTCCATTCAAACGAAAGAACGTCGGTCACCTTGTCGAGACCGCGATAGTCGCGGTTCATGGTGCGCACGAACTCGTCGGTGCAGAGCACGATATTCACGTCTTTTTCCTTGCCTTCTTCGGCAAGGAGCTTGCGAGCCATCTTTTCGAACTTGTCCTTATACGGAAAAGCCTCGATGTCCCCCTCGCAAAGGAACTCGATATTATACTTCTTCTTTCGACTAGCAGGGTCTGGCATTAAATGTTATACCACTTCTTGAGGACGTCTATGATAGCTTCGGCCTGGGCCTTGCCCGTAATCTTGAACTTGCCCTGGGGTTTGAAATTGCCCGCCATCTTGCGGTAGCGGCGCAGCGACACCTTGGGTTCGGTAAATTCACCGGTCTTCGGGTCCCTTTCCTGGTAAAAGAACATCACGGTCGGCCATGCACCCTTCGAAAGGATTTCCTTGCCGATTTCCTTGATGACTTCTTCACCGGTATCTTCATCGCTATAGGCAACGGTCAGTTCTTCAACTTCCATATTCAGTCCTGTAGTTATAGGTTTCGACCTTCTTTCAAAATGCTTTGAAAAAAGTCTTTATTTCATTACTTAGGTGTATTGCACACATTCTAAGTATGCAAAAAAAATACATATATTTACGGCAGAATGTTACTATAAAGCGAGGCTTTATGTCTTTTTCACGTTTTTTTAGCCTTCAAGCCGCCCTTCTAGCCATTCTTGTCGGGGTTACATTTGCTGCAAAAACTGCTAAAATCCACTACGCTGTGGGTGAAGTATTCCTTTACCGCAATTCTGAAAAGCAGGTGGTAAAGTCTTCTGAACCGACTCCAGGCCTTAAAAAAGCCAAAAACGTCAAGGAAGGCGACAACATCGAGACCCTTTTGGAATCCGAAGTCATTGTTGCACTCCCCGACGGCGGTTCCTTCAGCATTCAGGAAAACACCTTTGTCGCCATCACGAAGCTTTCTTTTGAAAACGGCGAAAACAATTTTGAAACCGTCGTCAAAAAAGGCAGCATGAAGTTCGACGTGCAAAAGCAGGCGAACAACAAGAGCAAATTCAAGTTCAAGACCGGCAACTCCACCGCCGCCATCCGAGGTACAGACGGCTTTGTGGGCGTATCGAACAGCTGCTCCATTGCATCTCTTGCAACCGGAAATCTTGACTTTACCCCCGACGAAAATCAAAACATGACCTCTATTACAGGTGGTCAGACTATTGTTTATTGTAAAAAGGGACTTCTCATTCTCGAACTTGCCTCGTCGGGAAATTCGCAACTCTTTAACGCCCTCGACACGCTCCTGAGCAACACCTCTATTTCCCTTGATTCGCTCCAGAAAGCCATTCACGAAAAAGACAAGCAAATTTCGAAGCGCATAAACGAACAAAAAAGCAAGATTAAATGTTCCATTACCGCACTCCCCGACACGGTCTATTCTCCGAAACAGACCATCAAGGCAACCTGCACCAAGGGAACACACGTCCGCATTTTTGACCAGCCGATCCGTTCCAATGGTTCTGAAATCAGCATCAACGTCGACTGGGAACCCACCGAAGTCGGTCAAAAGAAATTCCCCGTCACCTGTTTCTTTGATGGAGATAATTCAACCTCATTCCAGTGCGGACTCGTAACAACCTATTACGCCCCAAATCCGAACGAATCTACTTCAAAAGCGCCCCTAACCATCACATCAGGAACTCCGCTAGAAGTTTGCGACCCAGCAATGGCCACAGTCGAAGGAACATTTGACACAACCGACCTGCAAGCAAATCTCACGGTTTCGCTAGGCAAATACACTTCGGCAAACCTTATACCGCTAAGCGCAAAAGGACAATTTACGCATTCAATTCCCGTGTCCGATAAAAACGGGAACTGGGACGAAAAAAATATCTATGTGAACTACACATCGTCTACCAACGGCAAGTACAAAGAAACCATACCGCTTAAGGTTATCAAGAGTTGCAAGACCGTAAACCTGTTGCCTCCTAAATTAACGCTTTCTGTAAACAAGTGCAAAGCATCGCTTTCTCTTGATCAAAGCAAAGGAGACAAATCTATTTATACCTTCTTCGTTGACAATGTCATCCAAAAGGAATCTTACTTCGAAAACGACAGCAAGTTTACCCAAAATTTGACTCAGGGTGTACATCTTTATACATTCCAGGTTGAAGATCTTGCCGGAAACAAGGACAAAATCAGCAAGACTCTTGAATGCTTCCCGCCCATCAAGACTGCCAAAATCCGCTTCGACAATGGCGACATCGAATATCTTCCGCACGTGCCGCCTCCGCCAGACATACGAACCATTCCTAGATCTTTTGGTTTCTCAGTCACAGGGCTTCCGCAAAACGACCCGATTTACATCAAGCAAATCGTGATTTCGCAACCCGGTAAGCAGAACCAGATACTTCGCGGTACGGATTTACAGTCAAACCATATTGACCAACAGGTCAACATCCCCTACGGCACGACCAAAATCAAGGTAACAGTCACTTTAAAGAGCGGCGAAATTCTTGAAAAACCCAAAACATACAGGGGCCCGCAATGAAAAACAGCGTCCTTTTTTCAATTATCGCCCTAACGACCGTTTTGGCATACGCCCAGGAACCGTCCGCTTTAGGACAAGGAACGCCACTAAGCGGTTCTGTCCACGGATTTATCAAAGTTGACCAATCTCCATATACCGTCACCGGAGACATCACGGTTGAGCCAAACCAGGTTCTCGTTATAGAACCGGGCGTCAAGCTTCAATTCGCTCCAGGAACAGGTCTTTATGTCAAAGGCCAGTTTGTTGCGGCTGGTTTAGGAGACGATGAAGTCGTATTCACTTCAGCAGCGAGCAATTCACAAAACGGAGACTGGAAGGGAATCTTTATTACCGGTAGCGAGCCTTCTGAAATCAGAGGTTCCATTATCATTGGTGCAGCAAACGGCATTGTCATTGAAAATAGTGCAGCCAGTATTCTGTCTAGCAAAATCAAAGAAACATCGAACCGCGGCGTATACGCCAAGAATTCAAAGGTGACAATCAGCGGAACGCAGTTCACCAAGAACAACGGTGCCGCAGTCCATATTGACAGTTACAGCGATGCCAACATTTTTGATGTTTATTTCGCCGACAATAACGTCGCCCTTTACAACGCCCCGCTCGCCATTACAGAAGTAACTTCGGCAAACTTTGAAAAGAACTCGTATGCCGTTTTGAACATGGCAAACAACCACTTGTCTTTCACCAACAGCCAGGTAAAGAACAACAAAGTGGGCGCAAGTTCCGCAGACGTTTTGGATAAAGGTGTCATTGAAAGCATTGGAGGAAACGAAACCGAATTCAAGAAGGATTACAACGGTGTCGCACAAGCACTCCCTGCAAGTCCTGAAATTCCAGGCATTGAAAGCCGCCCGATTAATGCTAAGGATAAAATCGCAGACTTATTTGCACAAAAAGAGGCAAACGAAAACAAAGCGGATTCCACACAAAAGCCTTGGAGCCTTATCGGTAGCGTTTCTCTCGACAACCACTACCATCACATAAAGACCCGCAAGGTGCATGGAGAACGCACCTCGAACAGCTTCGAAGTTCCCGGTTTTGGAACAGACGCGAGCATTTATCTTTTGATGCAATCGACCGACGGCAAGTCCATTGAATTCAACGGAGACATTTCCGCCAACACTTGGAACTATTTCTCGCCGAATCCGATTACGCTAACCTACACTGACAGCTACCACAAAGTTGTGTTGGGTGACTTTACGCAAGCCGGCGGCGACCTCTACATGACTTCGCTCCCGATCTTTGGTATCGGCTACACGCTATCACTCCTCAAGAATAACGCCAACCAGCCTGTGTTAGAATTGAACGGATTCTTTGGAGAAAACCGCAAGCCCTATTTGATTGGAGATCGCCACCCCGATATTTACAAGAACTATATAGAAGATGGTGAAGCCCAGGCACAACGCCTTGCTTACGGAGGATCTGTCAAATGGGCTCCCCTTCGCCACTTTGACATTAGCTTAGGCGCCATTTACGCCGATGATGAAATTCACGATCCGCTCCTGCGCGATGGCGGAAGCCGCACCACCATTACAAGCGAGCCCTTACAGCAATCGCTCACTTTGTACGCCGACGGAAACTGGCTATTCTACCCCGGTGATATCGAACTGAACGGACAAATTGCTGTTGGCCGCGCCGACACCGCCGACGTTTTCAGGGAACGCGCAATCAACAAGGTGTTTACCCAAGCCGGAATCAGCACGACATCGATGGCTAAACTCCGTCAACTGATGATAAACGAAAACAAAATCAATTCGCTTTCGGCAGAAGAACTTGAAGAAATCTTTGGCGGTAATACCACTTTGACTCGCCCGCAAATGCGCGATTCCTTGCGTACTTTGATTCGCGATGCCAAGACGCTAAAGAAGAACTACGACAGTGACCGTGACGAAGACCGCGTAATGGGTCTCAATTGGGGCAGTCAGAATTTCGCCTTCGGAGCTTCGCTCTACTGGAACATTTACAAAACATCGATTTCTACCCACCTCAAATATATTGGTGAAGACTTCTACAGCGCAGGTTCTCCGGATCAGCTTTCGGACACTCGTGAATTCGGTGCCAACATCAAGCAAATTATCACAGACTTCTGGACGCTTAACTTTGGGTACGCCCTTAATATCGAGAATGCCGCAAAAGATGGCAAAAACAATCTCTTTGGCCTTGGCGAAGGAACCCAATGGGGACTTTACAGCAACAACAATTCCAAATGGTTCGACGAACACGAACTGGATTATGACCGAACCAAATACATCCAGAACTGGACTTTGGGAAACGATTTCAAAATTGGAAAAAACATCGACGTGAATGTCGGATACAATCTGGAATACCGCACCCAGTACCGTCCCTACCAACTCCGTGGTAACTATATTCTGGAAGACGGTATTTATAAAGATGATTGGTTTGCCGCACGCATGGGCAACGCAACAACCGAAATCGATGACGGAGAAACGATTACCGAAGTGGACGCTGCACGCTGGGCTCAATACACGGGACTTTGGGGCGAAGAATATCTCGCTTCTAAATTCCAGGAAAGAATCTACAAGAACACATGGAACTTGGACCTTTCTGTCAAGGCTTTCAATACCACGTTCAGAGCCGGCGGACGTTGGACTCTCCGCACCGACGATTCCAAGTTCTATAAAGACGACTTGATTAAAGGCATGAATCTTTCGAATACAACTTGGGCTAAACTGGGTTACTATTTTGGCGGAGCAGACTACTTTGAACACGCTTACCCACTTTCGGCAACAACCAATTTGAATAATATTCAGAATCACTTTGGTTTTACCCCCCGCTTTAAGAACTACGAACGCAACGACATGACCGAACGGGAATTCACAATTGACGATGAATTCGAAATTCCGTTCCGGAATCGATTCCTGATTCTCGGCCTTTCCGCTGAATTCCGTTACCTGAACACAGATTGGGAAGAGAACGGCAAAAGCGAAGACGAAACCGAAATGGACGTGTTGGGCAACATAAACCTGCGAGTAAACCACACCAAGCGTTTGAGCTCGGAATGGTATACGGGTGCAGCCTATTACCACCGCCCGGATAACTTGAGTGACGAATACAAGGATATTTACGGCGGTGTCCGCGTAAATTACGTGTTCTAATTTTTAAATTTGGAGGTGATGTTCACCTACCGCTACAGAGAACTAAGCGTTGCGCTTGCTAAGAAAGGCAAGTATCGCGAGGCTTTGGCCAAAGAACTCCGCCTGCACCCCGAAGAAATCTTCAATTTGCAGGTGGAGCGTTTTTCGTTGGATAGCCGTCGCAAAGGAGACCCTAAGTGGTCTTACAACGTGATTTTCGACTTGAAGCGCGAAGTCCGCGCCACAGGAAATCACGCCAAGGGACTTGTAGCAGCAACGCGTGACAAAGAAACTCTTGAAAGCGACCCGCAGAAAAACAGCGTCGCAATGCCCGAGCATGTAGACGTGATTGGCGCAGGCCCGAGTGGACTCTGGGCAGCATTACATTTGCTACGTAAAGGTTTTGCGGTAGACCTGTACGAACAGGGCAAATGCGTGGAGGAACGTTTCCGCGACATTCGCCGATTCTTTGTCGACAGGAATTTTAACGCCTACAGCAACGTACTTTTTGGCGAAGGCGGTGCGGGGGCATTCAGTGACGGAAAGCTTAATACCCGCACCCGGAACCTGTTCGTGGAACAGGTTCTACACGACATGGTCGACTTTGGAGTCGACGAATCGGTCGTGACCTTCGCCAAGCCACATATCGGCACGGATCGTTTAGTGCTCTTGTTGCGAGAACTGCGCGCCGAAATTGCAAAACTTGGCGGCAAGATTCATTTTAGCACCGCGCTTGAAGACATCGAAATTAAGGATGGCCGCATTGCGGCGATCCAGCTGCGAGACGTTTCAACGCCAAATTCTCAGGCGAATTGGAAACCCTGCGAAGCCTTGGTGCTCGCCGTCGGGCATTCTGCCCGGAGCATTTACGAAATGCTCCACGCCCGTGGCGTCGCGCTCGAAAGTAAGGCTTTTGCCATGGGCGTGCGCGTCGAGCACCCGCAAGCGCTTATCAACATGCGCCAACTCGGCCTGAATGTAGACACCAAGCTCACGGGTTCCGCCGAATACTTCCTCGCCACCCCGACACTAAACAAATCGAGTAGCGCCTACAGCTTCTGCATGTGCCCGGGTGGCGTTCTGGTGCCCTGCGCCTCAGAGCCCGGGACCCTTGCCACCAACGGCATGAGTTACAGCCGCCGCAATGGCCCCTTCGCCAACGGCGCCATCGCCGTGCCCATTGCCGCAAGCGACAAACTCTTCGGCGGGCTTGAATTCCAGCGCAAAATTGAAAGCGACGCCTACGCGGTCGGCGGCAAAAGCTATGCCGCTCCGGCCCAAACCATCAAGGCGTTCCTCGCCCACCGCGAAGACAAATCGCTTCCGAAATCCACCTACCCCTGCGGGCTTGTGCAAAGCAATCTGTGGGACTGGATGGACAAAACCATTTGCAAGAGCCTCGCCGAAGGATTCCAGAACTTTGACAAGAAGATTCCTGGATTCATCGAAGAAGGCCTGATTGTCGCCCCCGAAACACGCACCAGCAGCCCACTACGCATGAGTCGCAACAACGAAACGCTTGAAAGCGTGAATACCAAGGGCCTGTTTGTGCTCGGCGAAGGCGCCGGATATTCCGGCGGAATCGTCACTAGCGCCGCCGACGGCGTGCGACTCGCCCACTACGCGAAAAAGGAAAGCTTATGATTACCCGAGTCATTGACCGCAATTTTGCCAACATGCGCCTCGATCGTTTTTTGCGCAAGGCATTCCCCGACGAATCGCTGTCGGTCTTTTTCGCCGTTATTCGCAAAAAGAAAATCCGTGTGAATGGCGTTGTGGGCAAGGCGAATCAGATGTTGCAAGAAGGCGACACCGTCTGCATCTATGAGAACTTTAAGAGCGTCGATGCGGATTCCCAAGACGCCACCAATGTCATCCAATTCCCCGCTAGCCAAAACGAAGAAGCAAAATCTAACGCAGGTTTTGCAAAAGCTAAATCGACCTGGGGCAAGAGCGCCTCTTCTGCCGAAAAACAATCCGGCTGGGGCGCAAAGGAACTCGACATTGTCATTCAAACCGAAGACTATGTGGTCGTGAACAAACCCTCGGGCCTTGCAAGTCAACCGGGCTCCGGCACTCGCCCCGGCGAGAGCCTTGTAGAATACCTGTGGGAATGGGGCCGCCGCGAAGGGCTCGACTTTAAGCCTACCATCGCCCACCGCCTCGACCAAGAAACTTCCGGCATGATTATCGCCGCCCTCCACGGCGACACGCTCCGCGACTTTACGCGCATGATTCGCGAACACGAAGTCGACAAGTTCTATTACGCCCTCGTCAAAGGGAACCTCAAGAAAGACAAGGGAACCATCGACGAGACGCTCACCCGCACCGATGCCGCCAAGGGCAGCAAAATGAAGGTCGGCGAAACCGGCAAGGACGCTCAGAAGGCAATCACGCATTACCGCGTCAAGCAGCATTACGAAGGTTACGACCTCGTGAAAATCAAACTGGAAACGGGCCGTATGCACCAGATTCGCGCCCATTTTGCAAGCATCGGTCACCCGCTCCTCGGCGACACCCGCTACGGCGATTTCGCGCTCAACCGCGAAGTCAAAAAGCAACTCGGGCTCCACCGCCTCTTCTTGCACAGTTGCCGTTTGGAATTTGTATGGCATGGTGATAAAATCGTACTTGATTGCCCACTTCCTAAGGAACTGCAAAGCGTCGTGGACCAGCTAAAGCCTATCCGCCACGAACACCGATAAGAACTTCTAGACTTTTCTCCGCCTCCCAAAAATTTTTTGTACTTTTACAAAGGGATCGGGAGGTCTAAGGAGAAAATATGAAGTTTCTTTTGGCACTCATTGTGTCCCTCTATTTTATTGCTTGTAGCAATAGCGAATCGTTTACGCCTCCCGTAGACGAGACTGCCGTTTTGCCCGTCATTGACACAACCGAGGTCACTCCCGCTTCAGAAGATACCATTCAAAACGATTCTACTCAAGAAATCGAAGGAATGCTTCGTCTCTCCGGCGACAAGGTCATGTTGGGAACCAATGACAAATCTTTTAAAGCCAACGAACGCCCCGCCATGAAAGTCTCACTGAATTACGATTTTTACATGGACATTCACGAAGTCACTTGTGACGAATACGCAAGCATTGCCAAAAAAGCAGGACTCAAGACCTTCGGCAAATGCGAAAACGACAGTCTCCCCCTCACCGACATTACCTACTACGACGCCATCCTTTTTGCAAACGCCAAAAGTAAACTCGAAGACCGCGACACCGTATACACCTATCGCAGCGCCATCTTCGACGACGAAAAGCACTGCACCAATCTAGAAGGATTCGCATTTCATGCCGATGTCGAAGGCTACCGACTCCCGACCGAAGCGGAATGGGTCTACGCGGCAACAAAAGCGTGGAATGCCAAGAACAGCTGGAACAACGGCAATTCCGAATATAAACTTCACCCAGTCTGTAGCATGGGAACAGACTCCGCTGGGTTCTGCGATATGGCTGGGAATGCCATGGAATGGGTAAACGACTGGCTCGGACAATTCCACGACACGACTGTTACCAACTATGTGGGGGCACCCGATGGTGGCGATACGGGTGAAAGAATCGTCAAAGGCGGAAGCTACAATTCAAGTTCTGTAGAAGTCAACCCCTATAGCCGTGGCGACGTCTACACGGTCACCTCCTCAACGCGGGCTGAATACGTAGGATTCCGTCTTGCTCTCGGAAAAATTCCAAACGCATTATGGATGAGTAACGACGGACACTCTACGGCAAGCATCGTCACGCCCACCGCGAACTCCGAAACAGTCAAGAATTTCACAAGAACATACAATGCGAAGCTCGCTTTCCGTAACGATGTCAGCGGCAAAATCAACTACATCGACTACCTCGACGGAACACTTTCCGTCAAAGAACTTTCTAACGACATCAACGCTTACCATCCAGAAATTTCTCCTGACGGAAACTGGATTGCATTCAGCACCGTCTACGAAGGAATCAGCGGAACATCGTCTGTCTACGTGCAACGCCTCGATGCCGAAGACGCTTCGGAGGTCATCAAACTGAACGTTAAAAGTGCGGCCATTCCCCGCTGGCATATTCTCGAAAGCGGGGACACCGCCATTGTGTACGTGACCGACGCCGGCAACAACAAGGAGGAATCGGCATTCAAGGCCGCTTCCACTTGGCAGGTAACCTTTGCGAACGGCAAGTTCGGTACACCGCAGAAACTGTTCGACGGAACTTACCACGGCGGCATCAGTGAAGACGAAAAAATCGCAGTATCGGGAGCAAGATTACTCCGTGCACGAATCTCGGGAAAAGATAAAATCTGGTACAATAAGGAACAAGCCTGTAACGTTTCTCTCGCACAGGATGGCAGCAAGCGAGTCGCTTTCCTGGACTTCGGCGGAGAAACCGGCAAAAAATTTGTCGGAAGCAAATATGCGACACACCAAAGAATTTTAATCGCCGATAGCACCGGAAAACTGATTCAGACCATCAGGGCTCCCGAAGGTTACACCTTCGACCATTCCGAATGGAGTACCGATGGAGAAAACACAAACATCGTTGCAACCCTTACCAACATAAATGGCGCCCATACCAAAATCGTCCTGATCAACCCCATTGACAGCAGCATTATCGATTTGGCCGAAGGCGATGAACTTTGGCACCCCAACCTGTGGGTCAAGAAAGTACAAAAGATTATTCCATCAACAGAAGATTCTGCCGAAGTCGACACGACATTCCATCTCGACCCAGACAGTGCTGGTGTTTATTACACATCGAACGCAAGCGACAAAGCATTAATCATGCGTTACAAGATGGAACTTCTTTGGCAATACAAAGATTCTGCAAATACAGTCATTCTTGGTTCATCTCGTCCCAAAAACAGCCTAATTCCAAAACAATTAAGCAATCAGTTCTTTGCAATAAACTTGGCAAGTTCATATTTTTCTATCAACGAAAGTCACTATATCTTTTTCAATTATCTTCAACCACACTTAAAACAACTCAAATATCTCATTGTTTCTCTTGATATTGACATGTGGTGGAAGAAATACAACAGTTATAAAAATTTCTTCTACAAAGACCATCTGAAAATACCCGGTTACGTTTATGACAAAAATCATCTTTTTTGGAAAGACAGCGTTCCTCAAGATTTGTATAAATACACCTATGAATCCATTGGTTCCAATTATTATGCAAAAATGTTTAGAGAATCACGAGGTTACCAGCAATTTGACAATTCAATTGGTTGGGAAGAAAATCCGCCCTTATTCCATGACAGCACCTGGATGCAAGACACCGTTTCTCTTTACGATAAATCACTCAAATTACTTAAAGAAATCGTTATTGAGAGTAATAAAAAGAACATCTATGTTATTGGGATTATCTTTCCACAAAGTCCTGCCTACAAAAACTCAGGGTCTTTTGGTTGCTATGGGCTTCAACGTAGCTTAGCCCCATCGGTCTTAGAAGACCTTATCAACTTAGGCCTAGAAAATCCAAATTTCATTATAATGGACGAAAATAAAATGGGAGATCACGACTATACAAATGAAATGGCACGAGATAGGGATCATTTATCTCATACAGGAGCTTTACAAATCACTCACCGCCTCGATTCCTTATTGAGAACCTTGGAATAATTTTTCTAAATTTACCACCGAAATTTAAGCAGGCACGTGTTTTGCATGCGGGTCGTTTTGAAGCACCCGGCAAAATCCGTGCAAAAAAGGAATAAAGATGAAAGTTTCTTTGAATTGGCTCAGACGTCATGTGGATCTTCCGGAAAATGCGGAAGAAGTTGCAAAGGCATTGACCTCCATCGGCTTGGAAGTCGAAGGTACCGAAGAACCGGGCAAGGTTTATGAAAAGCTCGTTGTGGCAAAGGTTCTGACCTGCGAAGCCCACCCGGACAGCGACCACTTGCACATCACGACCGTCAATAACGGCAAAGAAACCATCCAGGTTGTTTGCGGCGCCCCGAACGTAGCCGCCGGCCAGACCGTGGTGCTTGCCCCGATCGGTGCAGAACTTCCGCTCCCCGACGGCACCATGCTCAAGATGAAGAAGTCTAAGATTCGCGGCGTCGAAAGCTTCGGCATGATTTGCGCCGAAGACGAAATCGGCCTCAGCGACGACCACGCCGGTATCATGGTTCTCGACGACAGCATTCCTGCTGGCACCCCGTTCGTGAGCCTCGGCCTCTACGACGTCTGCTTTGAGCTGAACGTGACCCCGAACCGCCCGGACGCCCTCAGTCACCGTGGCGTGGCCCGCGAACTCGCTGCCAAGTTCGGCCGTCCGCTCAAGCCGCTCGCCTACGAACTCAAGGAAGATTCCGAAGCCGCCAGCTCTGCTATCAGCCTCGAAGTGGTTCCGGGCTGCGGTTGCTCCCGCTATGTGGGCCGCGTCATCAAGGACGTGAAGGTTGAAAAGTCTCCGGCATGGCTCGCCAAGCTTTTGCATGCCGTTGGCATGAACAGCATCAACAACGTGGTCGACATCACGAACTTCATTCTGATGGACGTGGGTCAGCCGCTCCACAGCTTCGACATGGACCAGTTGCATGGCAACAAGATTAAGGTCCGCCGCGCCGTGAAGGGCGAAAAGATTGAAACCATCGACCACACCGCTCACGAACTGCTGGAAAGCGACCTCGTGATTTGCGACGGCGACCGTCCGGCTTGCGTAGCCGGCGTGATGGGCGGCGTTGAATCCGAAATTGTCGATGCCACCAAGAACGTATTCCTCGAAAGCGCCTGGTTCAACCCGACCATCGTCCGCAAGCAGGCCAAGCGTCTCTGCATCTCGACGGATTCCAGCTACCGCTTCGAACGCGAAATTGACTTTACTACCCAGGACGAATACAGCCGCTACGCCTGCGCCATGATTCAGGAAGTCGCGGGTGGCCGCATTCTCAAGGGCGCCGTCGAATACACCGGCGACGACCACAAGAAGAATTTGAACGAAGTCACGCTCCGCACTGCCCGCGCCGAAAAAGTCATCGGCATGAAGATTGCCGCAGCTGACATCGAAAAGTACCTCACGGGTATCGCCCTCGAAGTCGTGAAGAAAGATGCCGAATCCATCACCTTCAAGATTCCGGGTTACCGCCCCGACCTCGAACGCGAAGTCGACCTCATCGAAGAAGTCGCCCGCCTTATCGGTTTCGACAACATCCCGTACACGCTGCCGAGCTTCAAGATGCAGCCGAACGAACTTCCGCCGATCGAAGTCCTGAACCGCAAGATCCGCAAGACCTTGTCTGCAATGGGTCTGCACGAATGCTTGAGCCTGCGCTTTACGAGCAAGGCCCGCACCGAAGCTCTGTTCGGCGCCCCAAATAACGACAATAGTGACGACCGCCGCAGCAAGCCCGCAGCGCTCCTCAACCCGCTTTCCGACGAACTCGGCGTGGTTCCGACAAGCCTCCTCCCGAACTTGCTCAAGAGCGTTGCCGAAAACGAAAAGAACCGCCCCGGTTCCGTTCGCTTGTTCGAAGTGGCCAAGGGCCAGTTCAAGCGCGACCGCAAGGACGTGCGCGATCCGGGCTTCGACGAATCGAACCTCGTCGCCCTCACGGTTGCAGGCGCCTTCGACGTGAACCCGCTCAACGACAAGCCCGCCCAGATTGACTTTGCCGCCTTCAAGGGCCTGGCGCAGAGCTTCCTCAAGCGCGTCGGTCTCGTCGTAGAATTCCGCGTTCCGGCCAAGCCCGAAATCTTCTTGCACCCGGGCAAGCAAGTCGAAGTCCTCGCCGACGGCGTGGTGCTCGGCACCATGGGTGAACTCCACCCGACCGCCATGGCCGCCTTCGATATCGGCTACACCACCTACGTGATGGAACTCGACATGGACAAGATGGAACACGCTACCCACAAAAAGATCGTGTTCGAACCGTTCAGCCGCCAGGTACCGTCTAGCCGCGACATTTCTATCGAAGTCGAAAAGACCATGACTCACGAGCAGATTCTCGCCCGCATCAAAGGTCTGAACCCGAAGAACCTCGCGAAAATTACACTCAAGAGCATCTACGAAGGCGACAAGATCGAAGCCGGCAAGAAGAACCTGGTCTACAGCCTGACCTACCAGGCCATGGACCGCACCCTTACCGACGACGAAGTCAACAAGGCACACAACAAGCTGCGTGACAAGCTCATCGCTAACGGCGACATCGTGCTGAGATAGAGCTATGAGGTCGGCGTAAACGCCTCTGAGGTCGCTACGCTTTGGGCCTTGAGCATTTATAATAAAAGCCCCTGCAAAGGGGCTCATTTTTTTCTCATAGCTCACAACTCAAAGGGCCGTAAGGCCCGACCTCATCGCTATTCCAGCGCTTCGCGAATCTGCTGAATAAAGTCCATTTCTTCAGGGGAGACATTGCTTTCGTTATCGTCTTCTTTAGAAGCGTTCGCCACGCGAAGCATGGATTCCAGCACCTTGCTCTTGAATTCGCCAGACTCATTCTTGAGGGCTTCAATGCAAGCAGCAGCGCGATCCTTGGCGGACTTGAACTTGGCGTAGGTATTGTTGAAATCGTCCCACGAAACATCCGGGGTCACTTCATCATGAATCGCATCGAGCGTATCACTTTCGGCTTCTGTTGCCGAAGTGGAACCATCCAACAATTTTTCAGTTTCAGTTTCGTGATACAGGCATGCCACCTGCCAAGAAAGAATCAAAAGAGCCAAATTAGGATTCATCGTAAACCTCGCTAGTTATCTCGGACAAATAATACAAAAAATGTTGAATGTGAAATGTGAAATGAGGAATGTGGAATTGGCCAATCCACATCAGTCATTACACATCTCACACTTTTTTACTATATGGCGTTCTTTCAGAACGCATATAGTACGGCTCGGCAATGTCAAAATAACAAGTTATTTTGCCGCTGCTCTCGCCTTTTACTATATTCCCGCACATGGCATACGTAGCAATGGCCCGTAAGTGGCGTCCGCAATCTTTCGCCGACATGGTCGGTCAGGAACATATCGCAAAAACCCTTCAAAACGCAATCGAAGGGGGCAGACTCCACCATGCATTCCTGTTTACCGGAACCCGCGGCGTCGGCAAGACTACCAGTGCCAGAATCCTTGCCCGCACGCTGAACTGCAAAGGCGGCGACCCGCTGCACCCCTGTGGAGAGTGCGAAAGCTGCAAGGACATTGCCGGCGGAAACCCGATGGACGTGTTCGAAATAGATGCCGCTTCCAATACCGGCGTCGACAACATCCGCGATGTGATTGAACGCGTGCAATACCCGCCCGTTATCGGCAAATACAAGATTTTCATTATCGACGAAGTTCACATGCTTTCGACAGGAGCCTTCAACGCGCTCCTCAAAACACTCGAAGAACCGCCTGAACATGTGATTTTCATTTTTGCAACGACCGAAGTCAACAAGGTCCCGCAGACGATTCTCAGCCGCGTGCAACGCTTTGATTTCAAGCGTCTGACTATCGAACAAATCCGTAGCCGCCTGCGTTACATTTGCGAACAAGAAGGCATTAACGCAACCGACGAAGCGCTCGACATTTTCGCCGAGAAAGCCGATGGTTCCATGCGCGATGGCCTCACCTACTTTGACCAGGCCTACGCATTCACCGGCAACGAAATGAATGCCGACGCAGTCCGAGGCGTCCTCGGAATTCCGCCGGTAGAATTGTTCTTCTCGTTGATTTCCTCCATCGAAAGCCACGACCTGAAGGGCTGTTTCAAGATGGTGGACGACGCCTGCAAGCGCGGTATCGAATTCACTCCGCTCCTCGACGGATTCGGCAAATTCCTGCGCAACCTGCTTTATGCCCGTCTCGATGCATTCACCCCGGATGCATTGAACATTTCCGAAGAAATGTTCACCAAGTACAAGAGCGTGGTGCCCGAACTTAAGAACGGCGACATTCTGCGTATCAGCAAGCTTTTGATTGACTTGCAGGGAACGCTCCGTTACAGCACGAACCCGCGCCTGCTGGTAGAAACCACATTTGCCCGCATGGCATGGCTCGACAGGCTTACGGATCTAAGGCGTGCGCTTGCCGCCATCAACGACCCGAAAAGCGCCTCCGACGAGGCGTTAAAAAAAAAAGTAACTGATGTTCAAAACATGCTGGAAGCCGAGGAAGAAGCCAAGGCTTTACAGCAGCAAGACGAAAATTCCTTTGCCGCCCTCCAAAACGGCATTGCCAGCGGTTACAATGGCGACGTTTACAGCCGTTATGAAATTTCAGCCGCCTGGGGCTCTGTAAAGGCCCGCATTGCCGACTCTGGTGATTTTGCCTTCTCGGTCGCCCTGAACGACACCGTCCTTGAAACCGGCGACTTAAAGGCCACCCCCTTCCCCATTGCACTTACCTACTTGGGCGACAACGCAAGCGACGCCTGGGGCGTAAAGCAAATGGAAGACCACCCCGAATACATGGAGCGAATCAAGCAAATGCTCGAAGAAATGCTCCAGACACCGGTGGATTTGACCCTCAAGAGCCGAGCCTTTAACGAATCGGAACTTCGAATTCGCAAACAGGCCCAAATGTCGCCCTACCAGCTAGATTTGGAGAAAGAACCCGGACTTCAGAAGCTCAAGGAACTTTTCCAAGCCGAACTGATTTACAGTCACAAGAGCAGCCGACCCATGGCCGCACCGCAACAAGCAGAAGGCTGTGACACCACTGAAAGTGACGAATAGTTTTCTATATTACCCCCAAAACATTTAACGAGGAAAACACTATGGACATGAGCAAAATGCTTCGCGATCTCCAGAAGATGCAGAGCAAGATGATGAAGGCACAGAGCGACCTTAAGGCACAGAGCTTCGAAGCCGAAGCCGGTGGCGGAATGGTGAAAGTCGCCATGAACGGTAAGGGCGTTCTGACCATGATCAAGATCAATCCCGATGCAGTCGACAAAGACGACGTGGAAGCCCTCGAAGACCTGCTCATGGCAGCTATCAACGCCGCCGTCAAGAAAAAAGACGATGCCACCCAGGAAAGCATCAGCGGCATTACCGGCGGCATGAAAATCCCCGGTCTGATGTAGTTTTCTGCTCAAATTTTCACCACCACAGTCTGCCCTCTCGGCAGGCTGTTTTTTATCCCCAAAATTGTGCATTTCGTCCCCAAATTCGACATTTCACCCTTATATATGGAGCAACATTTTTTTACATTTGCACCGCAAAATGTATATAGGAGATGGAATGTCAAGGCAATTAGCAGCATTATCGGCTCTGGCTCTGTGCATTGCGGTCCCCCAAACGATTTGGGCCACGACCTACACACGTGATGAAGCCGTCAAAATCGCCCTTGAAAAGTCCTCGGACGTAAAAACCGCCGAAGAAGAAGTCATTTCGGCAAATTCCCAAGTAGATGCCGGCTACGGCAACGCCCTTCCGACGGTTGACCTGAGCGCAACAGTTACGCGTATTTTCGGATTGGACGACGTAGAAAACAAAAAGCCCATTTACAACACCTTGAACAGCACGAAAGCAGAAGACGGCAGTGCTCCTACCGTCTACGACTACGTGAATGCAGGTGCCATTGACGGCCTGATTTACGGTATGTCTCAACAGGGCTACCGCTGGCAATCCTCTGTGGGCATCACCGCCACCCAGATTCTTTACGCCCAGGGCAAGGTCGGCACAGGTATCGAAATTGCGAAGGCTTACAAGCACATGAAGGAAGTTAGCCTGGACAACGCCAAGGCCAACGTCCGTTACGATGTCGAAAACGCCTTCGACCAGCTCATTTACCTGGATTCAGCAATCGTTATCCTGTACCAGTCCAAGGATATGCTGCAGGAAACCCTGAATTTCGTGGAACAGGGTCTCAAAAGTGGCATGCAAACCGAGCTCGACTTGATTCGTGTACAGCTCAAGATGGACCAGCTAACCTCTGACATTGCCAGCACCGAAAAGAAGCGCGTTCTCGCACGCAACGCCCTCCTTAACACCATGGGCCTTGAATGGGATTCCGACGTCAAATTCCAGGGTGACCTTCGCGATCCGCTGGAAGGCTACACCTTCCCCGACACCGCCATGGCAAACGTGAAAAAGCGCCGTAAGGAACTGGTGATGCTCGAAGCTTCCGAAGAAATGCTCCAAAAGAACGTTTCGATTGAAGAAGGCGGCTACAAGCCGACATTGGTTTTGATTGGCGGACTCAAGTATACGAACAACAAGAACCACTTCTATCAGTGGGACGCTCCCGATTGGGACGAAAACATCAACAAGTACGTTGCCCTGAACTTCACGATGAACCTTTTCAACGGTATGAAAACCAAGGAAGCCGTGGTTCAGGCAAAGTCGAATCTGCGTAGCACGCAAATCAAGAAGGAAACCGCTGAACGTGGATTCCGCGTGCAGATTGAATCTTGCGCCAACACGCTCGAAGACGCAAATTCCCAAATTGAAATTGCCAAGCGCCAAATCAACCTGGCTCAAAAGAATTACGACCTGACCAACGAAAGCTACAAACTCGGAAGAGAAACGCAGCTGAACCTGCTTACGGCAGAAAACGAACTTCGTGTGGCAAAACTCGGCTACATGGAAGCAATCGTTAATTGGAACAAGGCTTACAACGCCCTCCTCCAGGCCACCGGTGAATATTAATAAGAGAAAGAGGAAAGAATGAACAAGACAGTTAAAACCCTCCTGACAATCGCTGTCGCATCGCTGATGCTTGTCGCCTGCGACAAGAAAGAAGAAAATGCCGAAAAGAAGGCTTCGACCATCGAAGAAATCCAGAAAGAAAAAGGCAAGCCTGCCCGCGTAGTCAAGGCCGCCACCTCGAAACTTACCGACGTGCGTAAGTTCAGTGGCACAATCGAAGGCATCAACCAGAACAGCGCCATCTGCAAGATGGGCGACCCGATTGCAAAGATTAACGTGCAAGTGGGTTCCACCGTGCAGAAAGATCAGGTGATTGCCGAATATCTCTACACGGGCGACAACACCCAATACCAAGAAGCGCAAGAAAAAATCGCTGTTCTTGAAAAAGCAACCGAACGCATGCGTGAACTCCATGCCAAGGGTGGCATTAGCCAACAGGACATGGACAGCCAGGAAATGCAACTCAAGGTCGCAAAGATGGGCCTCGAAACAGCTCGTCGCGCCACTTTGATTCTCGCTCCTGAAGCAGGCGTGGTGACCGAAATCAAGTTCAAGGTTGGCCAGACTCCGGGACAGGGCGCTCAGTTTGCAACCATTGCAAAGCTCAACAAGGTTATCTTGAAGTTGAACGTCACCAGCAAGGACATCGGATTCTTCAAGAAGGGCGCATCTGCCAAAGTCACTGTCGCCGACGAAACGTTCACGGGTAAGGTGACCCTGATTCCGCTCGCCGCAAACCCGACAACTCACTTCTTCCCGGTTGAAATTACGTTCGACAACAAGGCCAAGAAGCTCCTGCCCGGCATGTACGTGACCGCAGAACTTGACGCCCGCCAGGTAGAAGGCATCGTGGTTCCTGCCGAAGCAATCGTTTACCGCAACGGCATTAACGTCATCTGGACTGTCGATGCCGAAGGCAAGGCCCTTCGCAAGATCGTGAAGCTTGGCGTGCAGACCAAGAACGATGTGCAGATTACAGAAGGTCTTGAAGGTGGCGAAACCGTGATTGTCGAAGGCCAGTCCAAGATGAACGACGGCGACAAAGTGCTGATCGTTGAATAGGAGATGATTCTGAATGATTAAGGCCAGTATCTATAAACCGATAACCATGCTCATGGTCATTTTGACCGTGGTGGTTTTCGGTCTCTACACCTACAGCATGATGGTGGTGGACCTGATGCCGAAATTCGACGTCCCCGTGGTCACCGGCACCATCATTTACCCGGGCGCAAACCCCGAAGAAATCGAAACGACCATCATCAAGCCTATTGAAGAACAGGTGGAACTGGTGGACGGTATCGACTACGTGCAGTCGATATGCCTTGAAAACTACGGTATCGTGGTTGCCATGTTCAACATGGGTATCAACGTGGACGTAGCTGCAAACGACGTGCGTTCCAAGATTGAACTTGCCGCAGCTGACTTCCCGGATGCCGTGCAGGCCCCGATTATTTCGAAGGTCGACATTAACGGCGCCGCCATCATGTCCATTTCGTTTACGGGTCCGCTAAACTCCACGGAACTCCGTCAGAAGGTGGAAGACGAAATCGAACCGCTGTTCACCTCTGTTCCGGGTGTGGCAAGCGTTGACCTTTTCGGTGGTACCACACGCCAGATTTCCATTGAACTTGACAAGGACAAAATGATCGACCGCAATGTAGACATTGCGACCATCATGGGAATTTTCGGACAAGCTAACGTTAACAACCCGATCGGTGAAGTCATCGGCAAGCACAAGAATACGACGGTGCGTACCGCAGGTAAGTTCACCAGCCTCGACGAAATGCGCGACCTGGATATTCCGACCCAAACAGGCGTAATCAAGCTTTCTGAAATCGCTGAAGTCAAGGATACGGTTGAATCGATTACTTCTGCATCACGCTTCAACGGAACAAACTCTGTTTCACTCGATATCAAGAAGCGTTCCGACGCTAACGTGGTGGAAGTTTCCAGAGGCGTGCTCAAGCGCATGGCCGAAATCCAGAAGACCTTGCCTGAAGGATTCGAACTTCACCTGGTTTACGATAAGTCCGAAGCAGTGAACGAAGCTATCGATAACGTGATTCAGAATATCGTTATCGCAATCGGCCTTACGGCTGGACTTTTGCTCTTGTTCCTCGGCAAGTTCTCGACCATGTTCATTGCGGCCCTTACGATGCCGATTTCCGTGATTGGTGCATTTACCCTTATGTATTTTGCGGGCTTTGGCATCAACATGATGTCGCTCATGGCTCTGTCGAGTTCCGTGGGTCTGTTGGTGACAAACTCTATCGTGGTGCTTGAAAACATTAACGAAAAATTAAAACTTGGACTTGACCCGAAAGAAGCTGCTTACCGAGGCACCAGTGAAATCATGGTCGCCATCATGGCTTCGACACTCACCAACGTTTGCGTGTTCGTGCCGATTGCCTTCATGAAGTCCATTGCCGGTATCTTCTTTAGAACGTTCGGTCTGACCATGGTGTTTGCAACCTTCGTGTCGCTCTTGGTGACCTTCACCTTGACACCGCTCATGGCAGCCTACTTGTTCAAAGGCAAAAAGAAAGACGAAAACGGAAACATTATCGAAGAAAAGCCCTCGATTCTCGACCGAATTTTGTCCCTCTTCCCCAAGGCCTTGAATGGAATTCGCTTTGTATACCTCAAGACCCTTTCGTTCTGCCTTTCTGTTCCGGGTGTTATATTCCAAGTCGTTGCACTTGGCGCAGGAATTTTCTTTGTGGGTGTTCTTGCGAAGAACTTCTTGACCGTCGAAGTGATGCCGAAACAGGATCAGGGCATGATTTCGGTGAAGCTTGAAATGCCTGTGGGTACTAACATCGAAACCACCGACAGCGTTGCACGTATTATCGAAGAGAGAGTCAAGGGTGTTCCCGAAATTGTGCACTACAGCATGAACGTGGGTGGTTCTAACGGTTTTACGACCGTAAACCAGGCTACCATGCGCGTAAAACTCCTAAAGGACTGGGAAGGCCGTACTCGTAGTACCGACGACATCGTCGATTCGCTGCGTCCTTACCTTGCAAACATTCCTGACGCATTCATTTCAATTAAGTCTACTTCCGCTTCTGAAATGCAGAACAACTCCGCTGGCGACGTGGTGCTCGAAGTGAGCGGTCTGCATGCAGACTCCGTGGTAAAGGCTTCCGAAATCGTGATGGATAAAATCAAGGAAACCATCGAAGGTGTCGTCGACGTGAAGATGAGCTACGAAGCGGGTAAGCCCGAAATTCGACTTCTCCCGAACCGTCAGGCGCTCGCCGATTACGGCGTGACCTTAAAGACCGTCGCCACCTACAACTACATTGCTGTTAGCGGTTACGAAGCAGGCCAGTATACCGATGACGGTGAAGAATATGACGTGTACGTGCGTATGATGGAAAAAGACCGTCAAAGCCACGCAGATATCGAAAACCTTCCCATCTTGACGCCCAAGGGATACGTAAATGCCAACGAGCTGTTCTTCATTGAAGACGGTGCAGGCCCGACCCGTATTGACCGTAAGCGCAAGATGAGACGTGTTGACGTTTCGATGAACTTGTTGCCTGGACACACCACCGGTGAAATCATGGGCAAGGTCGGAGCACTCGCAGCAGAAATGAAGGATCAAGTTCCCGATGGAATTTCGTTTGGCTTTGGCGGTAACGCAGACATGCAGAATGACATGGTGGACGAATTCAAGACTGCAATTCTTATGGCTATCATCCTTACCTATATCTTGCTGATTGCATTGCTCGAAAGCTTTGCCCAGCCGTTCATTATCATGACGACGATTCCGATGGGTGCAATAGGCGTGATTCTTTCCCTTATCGTTACCGGCAAGGCACTTTCGATGATTGCCCTCATGGCTATTGTGATGCTTATCGGTGTGGTGGTGAACAACGCAATTCTATTGCTTGACGAAGCAAACCGACTGCTACGAAGTGGCGCTATGGGAAGACGTTCAGCCATTATGACCGCAGGCGAAAACAAGTTCCAGCCGATTGTACTTGCAACGTTCGCTTCTGTGGTGGCTCAGCTTCCGCTGGCATTCGCTCTCGGTGGTAACGTGGCTGCCATGACCCAGCCGATGGGTATCGCCTCTGTGGGTGGCTTGATTGTGTCTGCAATCCTGACCATGTACTTGGTGCCGACCTTCTTCTGGCTCCCGAACGCCATCTTCCACAAGGCGAAAAAGAAAGCCGGAAATATCAAGAAGAATTTCCAGCGCCATAAAGCATAAGATTTAGACAATAGAGAGAGAAGTAAGTCCCGGTCATTCGACCGGGACTTTTTAGTACCGTTCGCGCCCAATCACACTAAGTACGTACCCAAAGCGCTCACTACCACCTAAAGGTGGCCATGCCCACATAAGTGCGAAAGCACTAAGTGGTCAAAGGTCGCCCACACGACTCGTTCAGACGAGTCGCTTTGGGCTCACTGATACCGTTCGACTCACAAAAAGACAATTCGGCTAAAATTTTTGCAATCAGGTGTTTGCACGCATGCGCGGGAATGTTTGTTATTTTCGCTGTATGGAACCACAGCTTTCTACAAAATGGTGTCGCGAGCACGAGGTCGCCCTACTTGGCAATTTGAGTATTGCGGTCACAAACGACAGCGATGAATTCTTGCTGCAAAAGGTGCGGACAGAGCTTGGCGCCCCCGTAAACGCATGCGTCAAGAGCAAGGCCGAAATTCACCTGTTGCTAAGCAAGAATTGCGACCGAATCGAAGAAGCCATTTTAAAGCCCGAAAGCGCCCAAAGTACGTCTTGGGAATCCGAGCCGATTGTGAACTTAGTCGATAGCCTGATTGAGCAGTCGATTGATTTGAAAGCGACTGATATTCACTTGGAGCCTACAGGTCAATCACTACGTGTGCGTTTACGGCAAGACGGTTTGTTGAACGATTACAAGAACTTGCCTTTATGGATTAGCGAGCCGGTATTGGTCCGACTCAAGATTCTTTCTGAAATTGATATTACAGACAAAAGAATTCCGCATGATGGTTCTTTTCATTTCGAGGGTCTTAAGCATACAGCAAACATCCGTGTGAGCACGCTCCCCGTTCAGGGGGGCGAAAAAGCGGTACTCCGGATTTTACCGACAGCGAGTAACCCGATTGCGTTTTCACCCCTCGCCCGCGGACCACACACAAAGCTAGAATCACTTGGTTTGAGTAAAGCGCACCAGCAATTTTTGCAAGAGGTGTTCAACAGCCCGCAAGGATTATTCTTGGTGACAGGGCCGACAGGTTCTGGAAAGACAACGACTCTCCACGCTGGGTTGCAGGAAATTCTGCATAAGCAAGTGAATGTGACGACGATTGAAGACCCGGTGGAATATCCGCTTGAAGGTGCAGCACAAGTGCAAGTGAACGAAAAATGCGGTTTCACTTTTGCCACCGCCCTCCGCGCCATATTGCGCCAAGACCCCGACGTGATTATGGTGGGTGAAATTCGCGACCAGGAGACCGCGCAAATCGCGCTCCGGGCCGCCCAAACCGGGCACCTAGTGGTTTCGACATTGCATACGAATTCTGCCAAGGCCGGTTACACCCGCCTCGAAGATTTAGGCATTTCGCGCACGGCCCTGCAAGAATCGCTCCTAGGCATTATGGCCCAGCGCCTAGTCCGCTGCCGCCCGGCCCAAGCGCTCCCCTATTCGGGCCGCCAAGCGGTTGTCGAGATTCTAAAGCCCGACGGCAATTACGTAGATGGAACACTCCGGGAAAACGCAATGAGACTAGTTCAAGCGGGATTGACTGACGAACCTGAAATCAGAAGAGTTTTTGGCAATGTGGAATGAGATTTTTACTACATTTCAGTCCATGAAGATTTCCGACCGTGCATTGGGTTACATTTCACTCGTAGCGTTATTTGGGCTATTTGCCATTATCGCCTACGGCATGTGGGATGCCCATCACGAAGCCCAAAAGATCATTCAGGTCGATTTCGATGAACTCGGTTCATTGCAGCCCGAAGACCAGGTTGTGATTCGCGGTTACACCGTCGGAACTATCGGCAAAGTGCAGTGGCTTGGCGACCGAGCACGCGTCGAAATCAAGTTTAACGAGCCAATCATTATTCGCGAAGGAACCCAGTTCAACAACATCAACTACGCGATTATGGGCCAGCGCAGGCTCGAAATCATTCCGTCCAAGACCGGCAAGGTGCTCCCCGACGACTACATTCACACCGGACATTTTGAACCGGGCATTGCCGAAGTTTTGCGCTATATTGAAAACGTGAACGAACAGGTGGAAACCATACGGCAAATCATTCACCTGGTCACCAATGGCGATTCAACACACCGTTCTGCAAGCGACCTTGTCGAATATGTAGTTAAGAACATCGAAGTCGCCCTTTCCAACACCGAAAGAACTTTGACGACATTGCAACCGGCGCTGAACAACTTGTTCGTTCAAGCGAACGTCGCCAGCCGCAATTTGCACGATATTACAGTCCAGGCAGATTCTGCTATCGAAACCGTCACCGGCACCATTAACGAAAAGATTGCTCTTGCCGAAAACGCCATGCAGAAGATTTCGGAAGGCGCCAACAAGACGAACGAGCTGATTACCACCATCGAAAACGATTCCTTGTACAGCAAGATTCTGTATTCTTCGGAAATGGCCGACAAGGTGAACGAACTGGTGACCAAGCTGAACGAAATCGTGCGTGCCATCGATACCAAGGGCATCAAGATTCTTGACGAAAACGGCAACCCAGTCAAGCCCTTCACTTGGAAGAATTTCAACCTGATTGGAAAGACTGCACGCGCAAAGGCTCGCGAACGCGCCGAAAAGTCTAATACCGAAAAAGCGGAACCCGAACAACCGTAGGCATTCGCCATGGATTTGAGCAACCTCCCCAAGATGGGCCCGAAAAGCCTTGAGGCTTTGAAGTCAGCGGGAATTGTTTCGCTTTCGGATTTTCTGTACAATATTCCGCGCACGTACCTGGACCAGACCAAGGTCAGTTCTATCGGGAACTTGCACGTAGGCGAACGCGCCGTTGTAATCGGGAAAATTATACGCGGAGGCGTTATTCGCGGGCGCGGCAGCCGATTTGTGGCGACTCTTGCCGACGGCACTGGCGAAATTACGCTGACTTTCTTTAAGGGAGCCTCTTACCAGAGCAGGCGCTTGCAACCGGGCACACGCTGGCTTGCCACGGGCGTTGTAGGCGAATACCGCGGACTCCAGATGACGCACCCCGACATGCAGCCCATGGACGACGACGAACAGTTCAGCGGGCAGATTCTGCCGGTGTATTCCATGACCGAAGCCATGACCAAAGCGCGCATTACTCAGAAAGCGCTCCGCAACTGGTACAGCGTCATCTTTCATTTTCCGGCATTGACGCTGTCAGGAATTTGCCCGAAGGAACTGACGGACTACCTGCATTTTAACGCCGTATTGAACGACTTGCGCGTGCTGCACAAGCCCGCCGATTTTGATTCGATTCGCAAGGCCAAGCAGGAATTGAAAGTTCTTGAACTGCTCCCCTTCTGCTTGCGCATGGTGAAGCGCCGCGAAAGCCAGAAGATTCGCGGGCATGAAAGACAGATTGATTTGGGCCAGGTGATGCTTGCCAAATCGCGCTTGCCGTTCAATTTGACCGGAGGGCAGGACGCGGCGCTCAACCGCATTATCGATGGCCTGAATGGCAAAAAGCAATTCCACGCCCTATTGCAAGGCGACGTGGGCTGTGGCAAAACGGTGGTCGCCCTGCTCGCCATGCTGGCCGTGTGCGGCGCTGGCGAGCAATGCGCATTGATGGTGCCGACCGACATTTTGGCCAGACAGCATTTTAAGCAGATGAAACCGTTCTTTGAGGCAGCAGGAATGCGCATACAACTTTTAGTTGGGGCGACCCCCGCCGCCGAGAAGCGCCAGATTCTGGGCGAGCTCCAGATGGGGCTTTGTCAGGCCGTCATTGGAACGCATGCGCTGTTCTCGAAAGATGTGACTTTTGCAAAGCTCGGATTCGTGATTATCGACGAACAGCACCGCTTTGGCGTGAACCAGCGCGAAGCCTTGCTTTCGAAGGGCGAATACCCCGACATGCTCGTGATGAGTGCGACCCCGATTCCCCGAAGCCTCGCTATGACCTTATACGGCGATTTACAGGTCATTTCGATCAAGGAAAAGCCTGCAGGCCGAAAGCCCGTGAAAACGCGTCTGGTAAGCCCCGACAAGCGAAATGACATGAAGAAATTCATTTGCAGCGAGGCGAAGGGCGGAAATCTTTGCTACTGGATTGTAAGCCGAGTCGGCAGCGACGACGAAGGCAATGCCCGCAGTGTCGAAGATGTAGTCAATGAATTGCGTGCTTTTGATTCCAGCGTCGTTGTAGAAGGCATTCACGGCCAGATGGACGAAGAGGAACGCGACGCCATACTCAAGCGATTCGCCGCCGGAGAAGTCCATATTCTGGTAGCAACAACCGTCATCGAAGTCGGCGTGAACGTGCCCGAAGCAAACATTATGGCCATCGACCAGCCAGACCGTTTCGGACTTGCGCAACTGCACCAGTTACGCGGGCGTGTGGGTCGCGGCGATATGCAGGCTTGGTGTTTCTTGATGTTGCCCGATGGCGAAGCTGCCGAAAACTCGCTAGAACGTCTGACGCAATTCAGCCATACTGACGACGGCTTTGAAATTGCAGAACTCGACTTACAGACTCGCGGCGCCGGCAACCTGGAAGGCAACGAACAGAGCGGCAGCTGGGTATTCCGATGGTTTGACTGGATTCATGACCAAGAGCTGATTGCGCAAACCCTGCAGATGGCAGAAAACATTCTAAAAGACAAAGACGCCTTCGATGAAGACGCCTGCGAAAAAATCCAGCTTTGGTACAGCGAAAAGAAATCCGCCAACGAAGACGGCGTGCATTAATTAGACGAGAGAACGGCACTTCGTGCCTACAGACGAAAGACGAAAGGTATTTCGTACTATTCTAGCATCGGGGCCACCGTCAAAATGACAAGCCCGATTAAGACCACGTTCAAGAAGAAAAACGAACGACGTACGATTTTATAGAATAGCGGCAGCCAGTGGAAAACATGATCGCTCGGCTGAACCAATTCCTTGAAACCGAGAAACACGCTAATCGCACCAGTCACAATCATCATCATGGCGCCCACGAAATAGCCTTCGTTCCAAACGGCAACCGTAAGGATTGTGCCCATAAGCATAGCGATTACGCCAATGGCAGCCTCAATGCGCAGAATTAGCTTGTTTATTTTGTCTTTATTCCAAAAAGCCGTCATACTTCCGCAAATATAATAAATGAACCCAAAGCCCACGAAGGATGTGAAAATGGAGAAGGCCTCTGCGTTAAGCAGAGGCCTTCATAAAGGGGTAGTTGTAAGCCGGGTTTTGTTCCTTCTTGCGAAGGCGATGACCATCTCTCTGGACGAATCGTTACCGACCGCCTCAAGCAACCTACCCGAATTCCAGCTGGTGCGGGCCGCCCCAGGTTCACTTGCGTGAACGGAATTCTGCTTGGTCTTGCACCGGATGAGGTTTACCGTGCCATCCCTGTCACCAGGAATGCGGTGAGCTCTTACCTCGCCATTTCACCCTTACCTGCCTTGCGGCCGGCGGTTTACTTTCTGTTGCACTTTCTGTCGTGTTTCCACGCCTGGACGTTATCCAGCATCCTGCCCTGTGGTGCCCGGACTTTCCTCCAGCTTGCGCCGGCGGCCATCCGCCACCCCACCCCAAATATAGAAAAACGCCCTCCGAAATGAAAGGGCGCTTTAGAAAGTTTAGATTTTGGCGTTTTTTAGCGGGAAAGGCCAAAGCGAATAGCGCGTTCACCCTTTACGCGAAGCACATACACGCCACGTTCAAGGTCTCTAAAATCGACCGTTTCGCCCGCAGAAACAACACCGTTCTTAACGATACGGCCGCGCAAATCCGTCACGGCGTAAGCAAGATTACGACCTGTTGCCACCGTAAAGCACATGTTATTTTCACCCATGCGAATTGCAGACGGCTTAGCCAAAGCAAGCACAATGCGATCGCGAACAGCAGGCTTCTGAGTCAGACCATACAGAAAATCAAAAACCTTCTTTTGCACCTTCACGTCGTAATCATCGTAGTCGTAAAATTCATGGGGTTGGCCATCGACAAAGTAGGTATCGTGTTCCACATCGTTTGCCGTAAGAACTGAGTCAATCACATAGCTACCGTAAAGTGTCGGAGTCCCCACATGAAAAGCAAGCGCCCCAACCGTTGCCGCAGCAGAAGGCATCAGGTTTTCGAGAACGACAGCAATATTGCTCAAGGGGCGACCCGTTTTGAATACGACCGTACTGTCGGCCTTGCCATGCACCAAGAGAACCGGCTTTTTCACATCTTCAATAATTTTCGGATCATGCACAGCGCCCCACAAGGCAGCTACGGCATTCGCCTGAGAACCATACCCCTGCACGCCATAAGCATCGAGGCCGCCCAAATCCGGAGTTCTCTTTGCTGCCGCCGGGATTTCAGACTCTTTATCCATGTAGATGTTTTCGAGCGAAAGGATTGCGCCTGCGCTATTGCCAATCAAGTAAACGCGATCCGGATCAATGCCCAATTCGTCAGCATTTGCCCTAATGTAACGAACCGCGGCACGAACGTCTTGAATCCCGCGATACACCGTTCTCGAGAAATCGAGGCTATCGACGGTGAGAGCCTTATTTTTGATGACCGCCGTAATGCCCAAGCGGTATTCCACAGCAGCAGTCACATAACCGCGAGCGGCCAAAGAATCGCAATAGGTAATCGAATGCTGATCATAATCGTTCTTAGAGCCTGCCGCAAAAGCACCACCATGCATCACCAAAACTACAGGGCGTTTCTTTTCGGTATCTTTTTTCGGCTGGTAAATGTCCATGTGCAAGTCGACTTGCGTCAAGTCCGTCTCATTTTCATAAAGATAAACCGGCATACCATCATTCAATACGGCATACGCAATCGCGGCAGTCGAAATGGAATTTAATGTTTTGAGGTGATTTACTTTGGCTGCATAAACGACATTTTTCTGAACAGAAACGTCAAACATGCGGTCTTTGTAGCGTTCTGCGGCACCAGAAAAGGCTACCGCAAAAGCGATAATTAGGGCGAGTTTCTTCATATAATCTCCTTACGGGCCAAATATAGCTAAAGGAGATAATTTTGTCTGCAATAAAGCGCCTAAGGCTCAAGCTTATCTTCTGAAGCTCTTTTAGCCTCTAGTTCCTTTTGCATGCGCAAAATCTGTTCGCGGGCAAGTTCAGCCTTTGTCTTTTTTTCTGCAAACAAGTTATCCAAGGCCGAGATTGCCTTACCGTCGGCATCTTTCGCGCGGGAATTGAAGAACAAGGCAAGCAAAAAGAAGATGACCAAATAGCAAGCCACCGCCGAAAGTAGCGCCACAATTTCAGAACCCGAGGCTGCCTCTACCTTCAGGTAAAGTACGATTGACAATGGAATTGCGAGCATGAACAGGAACGCAGGCAGTTTTTCTTTCATCGAGCACCACTCTCTTTTTTGACAGACAAAGCAAGGTCAGCATCGGCAGCATCTGCCGTATACTTGTAGTCGGGCTTGTAGCCGCGAGCATCGGTAATGAAATCTTCGCCGCCGGCGGTATGCCAGTTGGATTCCATGTCGGCAAAGCCCACCGTAGAATCCACCGGAGCACCGTCTTCGTAATACCAGCGGTAAAGCGTTACAGGCATTTCATTGTTGAAGATATTCTTTTCAATCAGGCAACGGGCCGAATCAGAGCATACCACGCCCGACAAATCTAAAGAGTAGAAGAAGTTGTTGTAGGCATGAAGTTTGCCTCCATGAGCAAGAATTCCGTCGCGAGAGAGCCCCTCGAAGTAGTTGTGATGCATTGTCAAGCTTTGGGCCGTATCCATAATGATATCGCCAGCAAGTCCAAACAGAACACCCGTCTGCGCGTTTTCAAACCTGGACCAAGAAATCGTGATATTGTGCGAACCACGCTTCACATCGAGTTCTACCAGCGGGTATTCTTCGAAAGTGCAGTGATCCACCCACACATGGTGCGTACGGTTATGGATCGAAAGGGCGCGGCGAGAGGTTGTATCTTGCGCTGTAATAGACGGAGCCGTAAAGGTCAGATTTTCAAAAATCAAGTTGCTCGAAACATCGGTAAGCACGCCCATGCCCGAAATGCGAATATCGCGACCGCGGCCATCGAACGTCTTGTCAGACTTCAAGCGGAGCGGGGCCTGCAAATTGTAAGTTCCATCTTTTTCGAACAGCACCCATACCGGGCCTTCTTTATAGGCACATTCACGGAGCGACCCCGGTGCAATCACCGCCGTTGTTGACGCCGAATCCGTACTGGTCGTGTCTTCGACAATAATGTAGTCTTCGGTTGTGGTCACAATACAGACTTCGCCCTTCTGCTTGCTGATATTGCCCGCAGAGTCGGTAACGCCCGCAGCACCGAGCACGCCTACAGCATAGCCATCGGCCAACTTAATCAAGGCATCGTGTTCACTCCAGTCGCCATCGGGGTATTCGCTAGCAGCCGATTCCTTAGGCTTAACCACATTAATGCTCGAAGTGGAATCAGAGCAGTCTACATACAAGGTATCGCCCGTCGTCGACTGCACCTTGGCCGAATAAACCTCTTGCGGGTCGCCGATTTGCACGTCAAAATCACCCACCGGGAGCGAGTCAATCACAAAGTGACCCGTGCTGTCCGGAATCACGTAGCGGTCAAGGCCCGCAATACGGACCACCGGCATCGAATCACCGAGCATCACGTAGCCTTCGATCGAAGAAAGTTCACCGAGCTTGACCGTATCGATTCTAGCGGCCGACTTTTTCTCCAAGTCTACGCTGCGGATAGCGCCTGTTGCCACTGTTCCATCGACATGGCGAGCCTCCACCATGTAAGAACCCGGTTCCATCGGAATCTTGACAAAGCCAGAATCATTCGTTTCGAGCCAAGGCACCACGCGGTTGCCTTCGGGTAAAAAACCTTCCGGGAGCGCACGCACACGGCTATAAGCGGCTGGCTTACCGCTTGCCAACTGAATCTGCAACGCGATCGTCGATTCGGCTTCGGTACCGCCCGCGACATCGCGACGTTCAGAGCAGCCCACAAAGCTACTGCAAAGCATTCCCGCCACCACGGGAGTCAGAACCGCATATAAAGATTTTCTCTTAAGCATTGTCTGCACCCCCTTCGGCATTTTCACCGGCAGCATCATCGCCGGCAACTTCCAACTCGTCGCCGTTCGTCATTTCCATACCGCGAATACGGCGCTTACGCCCGCGACGCTGCGGTGGCGGATACGGGTCCGAAAGCGGAAACAGCTGCATGCCGAGCTGGAATACCCGATTAGGCTTTGCACACTGCCCCACCTTCGCCAAAACTTCGCGCCTAAAGCGTCGCACCATCTCGACCAATTCTTTGTAAGTCGGCTCATCGCAAGCAAAGGCCAGCGTCGACAAATTGCGTTCACCGCGCTCAAAACGATCCAGAGCATCTTGCGCCACATTCAAGTTCTGTTGAATGTACGAGTTGACCGCCGTACTGAACGATTCGGAACCGCTGGAAATCAGGCCCTGCGTCTGTTCGTAAAAACCAGTCGTCTCGTTCTTCTTGATCATCGAGAGGCGTTCCAACAGCGCAATCGAAGATTTGACCTGCGAAGCGGTCAGCGGCGGGCGCACCATCAGGCCAAGCGCAGCGTCATCGCCCACATACGGATAAAAAGTCACCAGTTCACGAATCACCGCATGGTACCAGTGGTCAAAGTATTCGAACTGGTCCTTGGCCACATTTTCGACCTTGCATTCCTTGGTGGCCACCAGTTTTTCCAGGTACTGGCGGCTTTCGGAATGGTTCTTGGCCTGGTTGAAAGCCACCATGTCGGCAAAGTAGGCCTTTTCGCGGGCATCGCTACAGAAAATATCGGCAAAAACAGAGACAAGGCGGCTAGTCAGGTTGCGCTTGCCTTGCAGAATCTTATTGAACATCGACGCATCGAATCCAGCTCGGTCGGCAATATAGCGGTGGCTAAAGCGCCAGTCGCCCTTGTGCCGCTCCTCGTAGCTATCCCGCAAAAATTCACGGTAGTTCAGATATTCAAAAAGATTCACCATATTAAAAATCCATAAAAAAACCGAGCGCAAATTGCTCCCGGTTATCAATATAATAAATATTTCGCCAAAAAGTCTACATTTAAGCAAAAATTTATGTCCACACTTTTCGGTGTGTGATAAAAACTACTTTTTCGGTTTCGAAACCACCGGACGAATGCGTTTACCGCACAGCGTCACGATAATCCCCGCCTGCGCAAACATGTAGTAAGCCGTGTCGCGGCTGTTGTTCAGCGTAGACTTCGGGTCGTAATCGTCCTTGGTCACGAACACTTCGGCAACGCCCGAAAGGCTCACGTCCAAAGCGCAGCGTTCGCAGGGGAAACCAATCACATAGAGCTTGGATCCCGGAGGAACCTTGCCGCGGGCATAGTGCAGCGCGTTGATTTCGGCATGCACCATGAACGGGTACTTGTTCGCCTCGAACTCGTGGTGGCTCAGCAGCTCGCCCGAATCGGCATCCAACAAATCGTAAGCCAGCAACTGCTTTTCGCGAGTGTACGGCACCGTCTCATCGTCGAAACCAGCCGGAGCGCCATTGTAGCCCGTGCTGATCACGCGACCGTCGGCACTCACCAGCACTGCCCCCATCTGGGTATTCTGATCTTTAGAAAGACGCGCCTGCGCGCACATCATCTGGGTATAGACTTCGTCACGAAGCTTGCTGCGAGATTGAGAATTGTTCATGCCCTAAATATAGTCAACACAGAAAAAGCCCGCCAAAAGGCGGGCCAAATTTTCGCGATTTCGAGAACGACAAAACACCTTTCTCGAAAGTTGGATAATCAAGCAAGACAAGGCGCGAGCCCCCGTAGCGTACTAGAGCGTACGTGAGGGGGCGAGCAACGCCGTATTGCGCCGATTTGCGTTCACGCAGCCAAGCACCGACTTCTTCCACCGGATGCTGACGGATGTTCTTGTTCACCTTGATGAGCTCTTCGTTATCCACAGCGGTGGTCTTGCCTTCGCCGTAGATAGCGCCGATGTCGTCCTTCTTCACTTCGTTCTTCATGAAGTCGGCGAGCAGAGGCACGCACTTGTTGGCGAACAGGTAGCAACCGTATTCGGCAGTGTCGCTGATCACGCGGTTCATTTCGTACAACTTCTTACGAGCGATGAGGTTCGCGATAAGCGGAGTCTCGTGGAGAGATTCGTAGTAGGCGCTCATCGGCTTGATGCCCACGGAGCACATGGTTTCGAATGCGAGTTCCACACCGGCCTTGATCATGGCGGTCATGAGTACGCCGCGGTCGAAGTATTCCTGTTCGGTGATGACCTTGTCGGTAGCTTCGACCTTTTCGAATTCGAGCTCGCCCGTTTCGCCACGCCACTTGAGCAAATCCTTGTCGCCGGCTTCCCAGTCCACCATCATGGTGCTGGAGAACTTGCCAGAGATGATGTTGTCCTGGTGTTCGCAGTAGAGCGGCTTCATGATCTTCTTCATCTTCTCGGCGAGTTCCGTGGCGCGGATCTTGGCCGGGTTGGAGAGACGGTCCATCATGTTGGTGATGCCGCCGTGCTTCAGGGCTTCGGAAATGGTTTCCCAGCCGTACTGGAGCAGCTTGACCGCGTAAGCCGGTTCAACGCCGAAATCCTTCACCATCTTGTCGTAGCAAAGGATGGTGCCGGTCTGGAGCATACCGCAAAGGATGGTCTGTTCGCCCATGAGGTCAGACTTCACTTCGGCAACGAAAGAGCTTTCGAGAACGCCCGGACGGTCGGCATGGAGGCCAGCGGCGTAAGCCTTGGCGTAGTCCCAACCCTTACCTTCGGGGTCGTTTTCCGGGTGCACGGCGATAAGGCAGGGCATACCGAAACCGCGAACGTATTCGCTACGGACTTCGGAACCCGGGCCCTTCGGGGCGACCATGATCACAGTGATGTCCTTACGGATTTCCTGACCTTCTTCGACGATGTTGAAGCCGTGGCTGTAAGAGAGGGCGGCGCCCTTCTTCATGAGCTTCATGATGGCCGGAATCACGTTGTGGTGCTGCTTGTCCGGTGTGAGGTTGCAAACGAGGTCTGCATCCGGAATCATTTCTTCGTAGGTACCGACCTTGAAGCCGTTTTCAGTAGCGTTCTTCCAGGACTGGCGCTTCTGTTCGATGGCTTCCTTGCGGAGCGTGTAAGAGACGTCGAGGCCGCTATCGCGCAGGTCAAGACCCTGATGGAGACCCTGGGCACCGCAACCGACGAACACGATCTTCTTGCCCTTGAGGGCTTCAACACCACGGCTGAATTCAGAATGTTCCATGAAACGGCAGTGGCCAATTTCTTCGAGTTGGCGACGCATAGGGATAGAATTGAAATAATTCATTTTTTGAACCTCTGTTAAATAAAATTGTTCCGGCGGAAAATGTAGTAAATTCAGAATTCAGATTTCGGAATTCGGAGTTATTTTCGGATTTTACAGCCCAGTATCATAAAACTTTGGCATTCGAAGTTCAAATTTTTCAAAAATTCAACTCTGAAATCCGAACTCATAAATCTGAATTAGGAAGGGGGAAGTCTCCCCCTGTTTTCGGCCTCGACTTTCGCCGAGTCCTACACCACCCTCTCTAGCGGGGACACCCCGCAACGCCCCAAAATCAAAACGCCCACGGCTCCAGAGAAAAAGCTCTCCTCGCTCACATGGCCGTTCCGGAATGTTCGCTCGGAGACTTATCTTCTTCCGCCTTAGGGCGCATTGCTAGGCGAACCTAATCCTTTACGCAACGGACGGAAAACCCGTAGTACTTGATTTCGTAGCTGAGCAGGCTCGCATAGTCGTAGTCGTAGCCCAAGCTCACGTAGAACGCGGTGAAGCTACTGTACTCTGAAAAACTCCAGAAGTACGCGTCGCTGCCCTCGTAGCTGAAATCCCCATTGTAGTACCTGTAGCCAGCAGGCAACGCCGAGAACGAGAACGCGTCCGTGCCGTTGCCATTACCATTCCATCCAGACGTGGACTTGAGTTTTGTACCGGCGACCGATTGTCCGCCGACAGCATTGAACAACGTTTCCCATTCTGTTCGAGTAAGCAAACGCCAACCTTCGGGACAAACGCCACGCACCGGGTAGGTCGGCGAGCATGTCTTGCCATAGCCACAGCCCTTGCCGTTCGTGCTCCAAGTGCCCGCGCTGTCCATCGCCGCGGCCCACGTGTAAAGGCGACCGTACTTTTCGCAATATTCGGCAGAATCATTGTAGCAGAAACTGTTATCCGTCTCGTAGTTGAGGTTCTCTGCCATCCATACCTGGTCACCGATTTTCACCGTCTTGTAAGTCTGACCATCGCGCAGGTCCGTCAGGGTATTGCTGCTGCTATCGTAAACGCTTCCGTCACTGGATGTTATCGTTTCCATAGCACTGGAAGATGAATTTTCACTCGACGAGGGCTCCACCTTGTCCGCAGAGTTGCTACTTGTATCGGACAATTTCTCCGAACTACTAGACTCCATTTTCTTTTCGAACGCACTAGACAAGTTAGGCTCATCGCTACCGCTCTTGACGGAAGACGAACTCCCCAGCTCTTCGGCGCTGCTCAAGGTCGTAGGTTCGTCATTCGACCCCGCCGATGCCGACGACGAATCATCACACGCCGCCAGGAACGCGACCATGCTCAACGCCACAAAAATCTTTTTCATAAAAATCCTTCGCCCCAACGGCTTAATTTATCCAATGTAAATATAGCTTTTCCCTCATCTACTACGCCACGGTTTTCAGCAATTCCTTGCCGATACGGCGAAGTTCGTCATCAATGAGTTTCTTCCTTGCCAAAGAGGGTTTCTTCGTTCCGTTTACGTATGCGGCGAACAGGGGCTGAGGGATTCCCAATCGGCGGGCAAACGCCGAGGCGTTTAGTTCGGGAAACAACCAAAATATGCGACCAATGGGATTTGTCTTTTTCGGCGAAAAGAATCCCGAAAGTTCCAGGCCTTCGTCCAGATCGTCAAACCACACGCCATCGCAATCTACGCGGCAGTTCTCCAACTGCTTTCGCGTAGCCTTCCGCAGCGGTTCATAATCTCGGATGAGTTCACGCCCGATTCGGCCGTCTTTCAGTTCGACACAAACAGCGTCTTTCTCAACCCAAAGCCTTTTTACATCTTTTTCCGTAATTTCGTTCATAATCACCCCAACCCGAAAGTTTTGAACCATTTTCTCACAATAAGATCGCTATTTTCATTTCAAATATCTTCGGCATAATTAATATAGGTTATTATTTAATACCCCTCAATAGGTTGAATGTAAAAAAAAGACCGCATCCATATAATCCTCGACTTCGAGAATCGGAACTATATGAATACGGTCGTTGGCAGAGTTGTCCGTCAACTATGTCGAAAGGCAATATACAAAAACGGGCGTAAGCAGACCAGCTAGTTCTTTACACAACGAACTGAAAAAATAACTTCCGTTTCCGTGTAGCTTGAGCGCGTTTCGTCGAGATTGTAGTAAAAGGTCAAGAGGTATGCGTTGTAGATATTGAAATCAGTGGAAGTCCAGAAGTGCGCGTATTTGCCATCGTTGTCGAAATACCCATTGATGTTCCCGTAGCCGGCAGGAAGCGCCGAGAACCCGAAAGAGTCAGTACCGTTACCGCTTTCGCCATCATAGTCATCCCAGCCGCTTGTGGACTTGAGTTCCTTGCCTGATGTCGACGTGCCAACCGCAATTCTCAACAGGTCGAACTCATAGCTTGTAGGCAGGTGCCAGCCCTCAGGGCATATGCCGCGCACAGGGGCTGTCGACGAACAAGGCCTATTGTAGCCACAGCCCTTGCCGTTGGTACTCCACACACCCGCACTGTCCATTGCGGCAGCCCAAGTATAAAGGCGACCGGCCACATCGCAGGTTGAGCTATCCCCATTATCCTTCTTTCCAAAGCACCAACTCTTTTTCTTCACACTTAAATCCGTGGAGTCATAGTAATTTAGATTTTCGGCCATCCAGGTCTGTTTACCAATCGTCACAGTCCTGTAAACCTTGCCATCACGTTCATCAGTCATGGTGCCGTAGTCGATATCAGGGTTAAATCGGCATTCCTTCGGCACATCCCAGCTCCAGCCTGTCTCGCCTTCTAAAAGAGCCGAACAATTTACCTCGCTACTACTAGAACTTGACTCAGTTTCGCTAGAAATCGGCGGCTCCTCTACAGAACTGCTACTAGACACGCTTATCGAACTGGAGCTCGACTGCGGCGTGACGCTGGACGAAGACTTCACCGAACTGCTACTGGATTCTTCGCTTGCGCTCAGAATGACGGATGAAGAACTACTCGACTCCGCCGAACTGCTGCTGGGCACACTTGATGAAGAGGACTTTGCCTTTTCACTGCTAGACGAAGTCTCTTCGGCTGGCTCAGTGACCTTGCCACTGCTCGAAGACGATTCAACACCCGGTTCATCATTCGGCCCTGCAGATGCCGACGAACTGTCATCGCACCCGACAAACGTGAACGCCATAATAAGCATGGACCCTATCGCCTTACGGCTCCAGGATGACAGCACGAGAAACTTTCTCATAAAACCTCCGGCAACCCGATATAACAAATCCACATCAAATGTAATTTATTTTCTCCCCAAAGCGCCAAAAGGAAATGTTTTTCGTACACATTACCCAATGATTCCAGCATGGTCCCATGGGCTGCATTCCTTTTTTCGGTAAATTTCAGCATCTTTTATTCCGCTATTGACTTTTTCCTTATCTTTATTTATATTTACTCTTAAGTAAATAACTTTGGAGTAAACATAATGTTTATTGGACGAAAGAAAGAACTCAAATTCCTTGAAGACCTTTACGAATCCAAAAAATTCGAGATGCTTATCATGCACGGTCGCAGGCGTGTCGGAAAGAGCTTTCTTTTGGCACATTTTGCCTCTCGCCACAATCAAGATACAGTTTTCTTCACTGCCGACAAGGGTAGTGAAAAAGACAATGTAAAAAGATTCTGCACTGAGCTGAAACGAGTTTTAAATGCGGGCGATTTCTTGGATTCTCTCGAAACATGGCAAAGCGTCTATTCGTTCATCGGAAGTACAGAATTTTCAAAACGAATAAACATCATCATCGATGAATTTACCTATCTGTACAATTCAAATCCAGCATACGATTCAGGGCTACAAAATGCAATTGACCGTATTCTAAAAAACAAGAATATATTCCTGATTTTATGCGGTTCTGAGGTTTCAGTCATTGAGGATTTATTCGACAATTCCACTAAGCCGCTATATGGCCGCAAAACAGCGGAATTAAAACTTTTACCGTTCACATACAAAGAAGCCAAAGCCTTTTTCCCTAAATACAACAACGAAGAGGTCCTTACCGTCTATTCTATTCTTGGCGGCATGCCTCTTTATCTTTCTCTTTTTGACGATTCACTTTCTATCCAAGTTAACATTATCAAAAATTGCCTATCAACGACCGGATACCTGTTCAACGAAATCGATACGTTGCTCCGCATGGAACTCAAGGAGACTTTCTTTTATAAAAAAATCCTGCTAGCAATTAATTCAGGTGCTTCAACGCTCAACGACATAAAAACAAAAATTGGAGAAGACGGAGCCAAAATAGCCAAATACATAAACGTACTTGAAAACTTGGGTTTTATCAAGGCTGAAACTCCCGTAGGCGAAAAAATCAAGGCACGAAACACGCTCTACTCCATCGACGACAACTACTTCGCTTTTTACTTTAGGTTTATCTACAAGCACTTGAACATGCTGAATGGGTTAATCTCCCCTGCCATCTATTACGGCAAAGAATTTACGACAGAGAACATAAACACATATATCGGGCACCGTTTCGAACAGGTATGCGCTCAGTTCATAAAAGAAAAAGCGTACAATGGTGAACTACCATTTTTCGCAGAAGAAATTGGACGCTGGTGGGGCAACAACCCCATCGAAAAAAGTCAAGAAGAAATCGACATCGTTGTTATGGACCAAGAAAACGCAATCCTTTGCGAATGCAAATACACCGAAAAGCCTTTTGACGAAAAGGAACTTTCTGACTTGCAAAATTCAGCCCCATGCATCAAACGCGACAACAAATTCTTCTGGATTTTTTCAAGAAAGGGCGTCACGCCCGGAGTCAAGAAGAAAATACAAGGCCTGGATAATTATAAGGTCATAACGATTAAGGATCTCTTTGCATAAGAGAAATACCAGCCCGAGCAGGGGGCTGGCGAAATTTTGGTGCGTGGGCGCACCGCTAGTCCTTGAGACAACGAACAGAAAATCCGTTGTACTTAGTGGAGTTGCCCAGGCCCACATCCGCGTAGTAGTAGTCCATAGCCACGTCGCACGCGCGGGAGCGATCGTTCTCAGTTGAGCACCAAAAATACGCGAGCCAGCCGTCATAATTGAAAGCATGATTCCATAAGCCAGCAGGCAAGACTGCAAAACCAAACGCATCCGTACCTTTGTTCTTATACCAGCCACTCTGCGACTTGAGAACCTTGCCCGCACTGGATTGGCCGCCCACTGCCGTGAACAGGACATCCCATTCCGTTTGCGATGGTAAGTGCCAGCCCGTGGGGCAAATGCCCTGCACCGTGCCGGTCAGATTGCAAAATTTGTCGTAACCGCATTCAAGCGGATTATCGGCATCATTTGCCAGTTTCACCGAGTCGATCGCCGCGGCCCAGGTGTAAAATCGACCTGTCACATCACAGTTTGCAGGTTCATCGTTGTAGCACCAGGACCAATCATATTTATCCTCACCCGAGCCTCCCTGACCAGGGTCAAAGTTCAGGTTTTCCGCCATCCAGGTTTGTTCACCAATTTTAACCGTCCTGTAAACCTTGCCATCACGAGTGTCCGTAACAGAATCATACTTTATTTCAGGATTCAAATAAGCCTCTTTGGGTAAACTCCAATCAAAGTCGTTCAAAGAGCTTGAAGACAACTCGCTTACACTGCTAGAACTTGATTCAGTTTCGCTAGAGCTAGACCGCACATTAGTAGAGCTGCTGCTGGACGACTGCGAATTCTCATCAGAAGACGAAGATTCCGACTTTACCGAACTCGACGACTCTTCATTTTTCGAGGACGAAGACTTCGCCTTTTCACTGCTGCTGGACAGATCCTCGACCCCTTCGGCTGAGCTCAGGGCAGGCTCCGCCGAGGATGACGACCGCACGGAACTGCTCGACTGCTGTGTGACGCTGGAAGAAGACGATTCAACAGCCGGTTCATCATTCGACCCCGCCGATGCCGACGACGAATCATCACACGCCGCCAAGAACGCCACCATGCTCAACGCCACAAAAATCTTTTTCATAAAAATCTTTCGCCCCAGAGGCTTAATTTATCCGGTGAACAATATAACTTTTTTCACACACCCTGTTCATTTCATGTGAATTGCTGACAACAATGTGCGACATATCCACACACAACAAAAAATCTGTTGATAGCTGCAACCACCTGTTTGCAAAATCAAGTGGTTTTTCGTTTTTCGCAATTTTTATTTGTAGATTTGACCAACTTTCAATGGAAAGTCATATCTATTGACTATCCATTAAAACCGACTTATATTATATGCAGAGGTATAGTATGTGTGAAATTACCAATGACATGGTCGAAGAAGCCAATGAAATCCTTATGCGCACAAAAATAGAAGAATCCATTCCAACAGGTTCCGATGGTTTTTCCGTATGCGTAACATATAACGGAAAGGTTTTTCAGCATCATTTTTCTGATAGCGACATCGAAAAAGCCTGTGCAATAGCTTACCAAAAGGTAATGTGTGGCTAGAAAATATTCTTTTATGTATTCCCGACTTGTCAAGTCGGATCAAGATATAGTTGGTTTTATCGCCTATTCTCTTTACAAAAGTGCAAAAATCGCGTATATAAAACAAATCGAAACAGAAACAGGAATTCCGGTTTCTGAAACAAAATTGCAAAACTACGACAAATCTCAGCAAAACCAACAACAAATTCAATTGTATATTGACAAAGCAAAAATGTTTCTTGGCGAAATGAACCAAGCTATAATCGATGTAGTAACATCTCGCATTGAAAAAGAAAGCACTCTTCGTCATGAAGAAATGATTAAATCTGCCGTAGCATCAAGCAGCCATTCATTCTGGTACGGAGTGTGTCAAAGTGTTTCGGGCGCTTTCTTGTACTCTTTCGTACTCATATTATTAGCAGCAACATTGAATTTTGTGAAGCCAGGCCTGTTGCACACAATAATCGGCCTATTTGGATAACCAGCCCCCACTAATCCACTTGTCCAGAAAGGCCATCTGCTCGGCGGTGTGGAACCAGTGTTCACCGCCGTCCATTACGGTCAAGGGGGCTCCGATTCTCTGGGCGAATTCGCGCATCGTGCTTAGCGAGGTCAAGTTGTCATTCGAACCGTACAGAATTTTTGTCGGGATATGCCATTCGATCGGATTTTCACGCACGTAGCACAGGTATTCCCATGAAAGCGTTTCGCCGAAATTCGTCGGCATCGTTTTCTTTTCGCGAAGTTCCTCTTCGGAGACTCCCGCCCACGTCATCATGTCGCAAATCAACTTTTCCATGTTGACTACCGGCGAAATAAAGTACGCCTGTTTGACGGGTTTATCGCTCAGCGCATTCATTGAGAAGAACGCCCCGATACTATTTGCGACAAGGATTACTTCATCGTAGCCCGCCGCGGCGGAATCAAAATAAACCGGAAATTCCTTCTTGGCGTCCCACGGGGTTTCGGCCTTGTAATCAAACCCGAGAACATCGGCATCAGGGAACAGGCTCTTGTAATGAAGAGCCTCGTCGGCGTTTCCGCCCTTCCCGTGCACGTAAATGACAAGGTTTTTCATTCGCTATTTGTTCTTTATGCAGCGAACTGAACTCCCGCCGTGCTTGTAGGCGAAGTCCAGGAACGTTTTCTCTTTATCATAGTCTATGCCCAGGTGTTCGGCATAGTCGGCATCGAATCCTGTGGCACTCCAGAAGTAGGCCCCATTGCCCGCGAGATAGAAACCATAGAGCGGAGCCCATCCGCCGACGGGCAATGCAGTAAAGCCGAATGCATCTGCACCATTTTTGCTTTCGGCCCAGCCGCTCTGGGATTTGAGGACATTGCTTGCGATAGATTGCCCGCCCATCACCGTGAGCAGGGTTCCAAACTCCGCCTTGCTCGGCAAGTGCCAGCCCGGCGGACAAATCCCGTACACAGTGTCGGGCAAGGCGCATTTTTTGCCATCGCCGCAATCCTGCGGATTCTTGGTATCGGTCGCCAGTTTTACGGAATCGATTGCAGCAGCCCAGGTGTAAAGGCGGCCAGCCACATCGCAGGTAGAGCTATCCCCGTTGTCCTTCTTTCCAAAGCACCAACTCTTTTCCTTCACATTTAAATCCGAGGCATCATAGTAATTCAGGTTTTCGGCCATCCAAGTTTGGTCACCAATCTTTACCGTCTTGTATGTTTTGCCATCACGTTCATCGGTCATGGAGCCGTAGTCAATATCAGGGTTAAAACGGCATTCCTTCGGTACATCCCAGCTCCAACCCGTTTCTCCTTCCAGAAGTGCCGAACAATCTACCTTGTCCTCGCTACTACTGGAACTTGACTCCGCTTCGCTAGAGCTAGACTGCACATCAGCAGAACTGCTACTAGACTCCGGCGTCACTTCAGAAGAAGACGATTCCTCGACGCTAGACGAAGACTCCACAACACTGCTACTCGACTTTTCACTGCTGCTTGACGAACTTTCCGGTTCGCATAAAACCCAGTCCCCCTGTTCACACCTAGCATAATAAGTTGGCGTACGCCCTGGTGCATGATTCGCCGCATACATATACGACCATGACTTCACCAAGCCTTCATTTTCAGCACTGCATACCCATTCATCTGGAGCAACGCGAACCACATCACCATCAATCACATTGCGATCAATCGCATCGCCACCAATTTTTTCCATCCATGGGTTTGCGTTTGTAATAGGTTCAGACCATTTACCACTTTCACATTTATAAAAATCTGTTGCGATTATAAAAGACGTACCCATGACATCTAGCACTTTCGTGTACTGATACATTAAGAATTTGCCTTCGTACTTTTCATCACAGGTGCGATAATCACTCGGATTAAAGGGTTCTTGCACAGAAGAACTTGAGGGAGGCACTTCCGAGGAACTTGAAATGATTGCCTCAGAAGAAGACGAATTCACAGAATCCACGGAATTTGCAATAACGGATTCAGAACTGCAGGCGCCCAATAAAGAAACGAATCCGACTTCAGCCACCCAACGCACAATAGAAAACTTTTTCATAAAACCTCCGGTAACCCGATATAAAAAAGCTATAACAAATGTAGATAATTTAGCCCCTAAAAGACAAATAAAAAAACACATTTTTTATACTTTATTATAAAGCGGAGGTTTTATGCTCAATTATCTTTTCTTGATTCTAGCAATCGTCATGGAGGCGGCGGGGACGACGCTTCTTAAATTTTCGGAACAGTTCACAAAACTGGTTCCGAGCATCTTTTCGCTGCTGTGCTATGTGGCATCGCTGTACCTACTCAGCCTTTGTCTGCGCACGATTCCTATCGGCACCGCATACGCCACCTGGTCGGCGCTCGGCATTGCGCTCATTACGCTGAGCGGTATGTTCTTTTTCAAGCAGACACCTGACCTAGGCGCCATTATCGGGCTTTTGCTGATTATCAGCGGTGTCGCCGTGCTGAATTTATTCTCCAAGATGGAGATTCATTAGAAAATTTGTGTACGGCTCACAAATAACTGCATTCACCCTTCAAATTTCCAGCCGCAGTCGTTGTGGTAAATCATTTGGCGGGTCATGCCGCCGTCGATGCAGATGTTTTCGCCGGTGATGAAGCCGGCCTTGTCGCTCGCGAGGTAAAGCACCATGTTCGCGATGTCGAGCGGGTTACCGACGCGGCCTGCGGGCTGCTGTGTGGCATCGGGACCTTCATAGACCTTGAAATCCGTATCTATCCAGCCCGGTGAAATCGAGTTCACGCGCACGCGGCCCGCAAAACTCACGGCCAGCGCATGCGTGAGGGCCGCAATCCCGCCCTTCGCCGCCGTATAGCTTTCCGTTTGCGGTTGACTCATGCGGTCGCGGCTCGAAGAAATGTTCACGATGCTTGCGCCCGACCCGAAATGAGGTGCAAAAAGCTTCGCGAGATAGAACGGGGCCGTAACGCCAACAGCCAGCGCGTAGCTGAATTCCTCGTAGCTGCACTCGTCAATGCCCTTCATCAGCGGGAGCGCGTTGTTCACCAGCACATCCACGTGCCCATACTTTTCGATGACGAACTGCGCAAATTTTTCGAGGACATCCTTCTTCGACAAGTCTCCGACAAAGCAGGGATTCTCGCGGATGTCGATATAGGCGACCTTCGCACCCTCTTTCTCGAATTCACTCACGATGGAAGCGCCGATCCCGTGCGCCCCGCCCGTCACCACGACCACTTTATTTTCAAACGATTTCATGAGAGAAAATATACACTAAAACGCACCTTCAACTTCAAAAAACGCACTAATTTCCCGCAAAAAAAGTATATTCCTAAAGCCCACCCTACAGGAGAAACGATGAGCAACCCGTATTCACGACAAAACACGTTGTCCATAACAATTCAACCATTACACACGTTTATCATGATTCCGATGATGGCGCTAGGCAATTCTGCACATAGAACTTCAAAATCAGACCGTTGAAAAATAACAAAGTAGATTTTCAAAAAATAAAAACGGTTACGACATGAAATATTATAGATTAGATAATTCCGTTAACACGAAAGAAATAGGGAGACATTTTCTACAGGCAACTTTCGCCGATAAAAAAACTTTGGATTCAGGATGGAGTCTAGTTAGAGACGAATTCCCAAATTTTAAGCCAGACTTGAGATTTGATTTGAAAAAAGGTTCCAAATTGACGGATGTCATCAATTCGTGTGTTGAAGTGCCAGGGTTCACAATAAATGAACGGGTAAAAAACATTTTTGAACAATGCAAGTTGCCTGAACATCGGTATTATGAAGCAAAAGTTAAAGATCTTAAAGGAGTTATTCACCCCTACTATTGTCTCCATATTTTGCCTAATGATTATTCTATGATCGATTTCGACAAAACCATATTCAAAAAACAGAAGAACCTATGAAAACATGGCCGGAACTGGCATTTTCGAATGTGAAGAAAATTAAGAATGCTCCAAAAATACAAATAAAAAGTTTGGAAGAAAAAGAGAAATTCAAAGATGAATTTTTTCCGAATGATTTATATGTTGTTTTGGATGTATTAAGAATACATGACAGCGAAAAATACGACATGCTTTTTTTACCTGATGTAGATGTAACCACAAAATACATCTCAGAAAAATTAGCGAACATGTTAAAATCTGAGAAGATTACAGGAATCGGATTATACCCATGTGACGACATAGAGAATCTTGAATAAAAGGGACGTAAAGGGAATTTCTAAAAAAAGGATGATAGAATTATGGAAAACGAATTCTTTAAGGCGATAGGCTTATATATTGATTCTCAATATATTAAGGTCTATACAGAGTATTGGGTGTATGAATGTGGACGGTGTTCAACAGTCCCTGCATTCGTATTACGTAGAGATTGTAGCGATGAGGATTTATTGAAACATATCAAAATTTGTTTTGAAAACAGTAAATATATATCCGAAAAAGAATACGACAATCTCGGTGGATGGGATGTTCTATGGGATATTCTAAAGAAAGCATTGAAAAAGAAATCGCTAAAAAATTTCTATCAAACTTCTGTTGGCTTTTGCTTGGAATGGACAGGAGAAATGGCGGTTCACATATCTGTATGGAAATATTACGTGGGGAAAGCTGCGTCGCAGACTACGGCGGATGAAACTTTTGATTTGGAATACGATGAAGCATCTCCTGCGAAATTTGTGGTAAGGCTTCGACAAATCATGGAAGAAATGTACGAAAAATACCACGTAAAATCGAATGACGAAATTCGCCAAGCGAAAAAAAAGCCAGGAAAAAGAGAAATCAACAAAGCGTTGAGTGATTTAGAAAAAAAAGATACTTTATGCAGAAGAATCGTTTCCAAAAAATTCGGGTGGAAACAAAGCAGTTTCATCAATTGGAAAGTTGAAGGCGGATATTATTTTTATTTGGAACATCTCAATTGCTATAGTGAAGCAACCTTGTATGTCAAGCCCCTTTATATAGACGACTTATGGTGGGATGTTTTTGAAATGTCCAGCAATAAAAAAGCACCCATGAGCTTGAGAGGAAATGGAACGTTTTCGTTAGATGGCGTAAAAATACTGAAGACCCCCGACCTTTTTGACATTAGAACGAATGAGCGTGGGGCTGAGTATGAATTAGAAAAAATACAGAAATATTCCAACGAAGATATCGAAAAGATTTGGGACAACGTTTTCCGACAATTTGACGACGAGGTAAAACGTTTTCTCAAAGAGAATCCCGATCCTGATTCCTATTTTCCAGAAGAGGAAAAATGCCATGAATATTACATGCTTATAACGTATTTACATGCAGGAGACAGGCAAAAAGTTCTGGACAAAATCGCGGAGTTCAGAGCGATTCCAAATCGAATAAAGACTCGTTTGGGGGCATCTTATAACGGCAAAACAAGAGACGGACTTGACTTTATCGAAGCATGGTGTTTGCGAGAACTCGCAGAGCAAGGCGATGTAACGGCGCAATATAAACTCGGGACGGCGTACGAAGACGGCTCATGCGTCCCCATAGACAACGAAAAAGCAGTCTTTTGGTATCGCAAAGCGGCGGAACAAGGAAATTCATCAGCTCAATACAGTCTTGGAAGGATGTTCGATTACGGGTGCGGCGTCCCCGAAGACAAACAAGAAGCTGCCATTTGGTATCGTAAAGCTGCAGAACAAGGCGACGGGGATGCACAAAACGATCTTGGCGTCATGTATCTTACCGGAGAAGGCGTTCCCAAAGACAAATCTGAAGCCATATTCTGGCTCCAAAAAGCCGCTGAGCAGGGAGTCGCTTTAGCACAAAATAATCTCGGCATAAGGTATCTCAACGGAGATGGCATTCCCGAGGACAAGGCGCAAGCCGCCTTTTGGTTCCGAAAAGCCGCCGAGCAAGGACTTGCCGCAGCTCAATTCAATCTCGGCGTAAGGTGTTTTAAAGGAGATGGCGTTCCCGAAGACAAATCGGAAGCAGTGTCATGGTTTCGAAAAGCAGCCGAGCAAGGGCTTGAAGAAGCTCAAATCAATCTCGACTTAATATTACAAGACAAACAAGAAACTCTGGCGTGAGGAACAAAGCCATCGTTTTAATTTGGATATCAATTTCACATGTCAACAACCTTACAAATTATCGAAATCAAAAAAGGCTCACCGTATCTTCCGCAAGTTCAGGCGTTGTACAAATCGGCGTTTCCGGCCAACGAGCGGATTCCTATAAAGCATTTGCTGGACAACAAAATCAAGCGGGAATTTTGGGCGTTTTTCGATGGAGATCTGTTCTGCGGTTTTTCAAATTCCATTTCGCACAGCGACATCACGAACATCGTCTATTTTGCGGTAGAAGCTGAACTACGCTCTCGCGGGTACGGCTCGCAAATCTTGCAGACCATTCGCAAAAAACATCCGGACTCCCGCATTGTCGTCGATATCGAAGTCGAAGAAGATTCCAAGGACGCCGAGGAACTCGAACGTCGAAACCGTCGTCGCGAATTTTACTCGCGCAATGGCTTTGACGCAGCCCCTGTCGAATACCACTGGCAAGGCGAGCACTACCGCCTACTCTCTGCAGGCGGCACCGTCACCGACAAAGAATTCCGCGATTTCTGGAAAGAAATTTTGAAGGATATTCCCGGAGCAAAGTACCCATAAGATTTTACAGCAGCTCTTCGCACAATCTTTTCTCAATTTCCTCAATAGAGGGCATTGTGCCTTCAACCTTTTCAGGGTAGAATTTTTCCAATTCATATTCCGAAATGCTGATAGGTTGCGTACTTGATTCCAGTGCGTACTGTGCCTGC
>CADBHQ010000013.1 GCA_902794535.1 Fibrobacter succinogenes
GCCACGATGGACTCCATGGAACTTGAACGCGAACGCGGCATCACGATTCAGTCCGCTGCTACGTTTGCAAACTGGACCCACACCAAGTCTGGCGAAGCCGACTCCATCAACATCATCGATACCCCGGGGCACGTGGACTTCACGATCGAAGTGGAACGTTCTCTCCGCGTGCTTGACGGCGCTATCCTCGTGCTTACCGGCGTGGAAGGCGTGCAGTCCCAGTCTATTACCGTTGACCGCCAGATGAAGCGCTACCATGTGCCGCGCGTCGTGTTCGTGAACAAGTGCGACCGCTCCGGTGCAAACCCGCTCCGCGTGGCTGTCATGCTCAAGGAAAAGCTCAACCACAAGCCCTGCGTCATGCAGATTCCTATCGGTCTCGAAGACCAACTGAAGGGCGTGGTCGACCTCGTCGAAATGAAGGCCTACTACTTCGAAGGCGCTAACGGCGACGACATGATCGAAAAGGAAATCCCGGCCGAACTCGTTGACCAGGCTAACGAATACCGTGAAAAGCTGATTGACTGCTGCGCAGACTACAGCGACGAAATCATGGAAAAGGCTATGGAAGGCCAGTATGGCGTCGACGAAATCGACAAGAACCTCATCAAGGCCACCATCCGTAAGGCTACCATCAGCCTCGAAGTGACCCCGGTGTTCATGGGTTCCGCTCACAAGAACGTTGGTGTCCAGAAGCTCCTCGACGGCGTTATCGACTACCTCCCGAACCCGACCGAAGTTGAAAACAAGGCTCTCGACCTCGACAACAACGAAGCTGAAGTTGTCCTGAAGTCCGAAGACAACGCTCCGCTCGTTTGCTACGCGTTCAAGCTCGTGAACGACCGCTATGGCCAGTTGACCTACATCCGTATTTACCAGGGTACCCTCAAGAAGGGCGACATGATCACCAACATGGCCACCGGCAAGAAGGTGTCTGTGGGCCGCTTGGTTCGTATGCACGCTGACGAAATGGTGGATATCACCGAAGCCGGTGCAGGCGACATTGTTGCTCTGTTCGGTATCGACTGCGCCTCCGGTACGACCTTTACCGATGGCAAGAACCACTACAACATGACTTCTATGCACGTGCCGAATCCGGTGATCGAACTCGTGATCGAAGCCAAGAACCGTGACGACCTGGACAACATGTCCAAGGCTCTGAACCGCTTCACCAAGGAAGACCCGACGTTCCAGGTGGAAGTCGACAAGGAATCCGGCCAGACCATCATCAAGGGTATGGGCGAACTTCACCTCGACGTTTACATCGAACGTATGCGCCGCGAATACAAGTGCGACGTGACGACCGGTGCTCCGCAGGTGGCTTACCGCGAAACCATTACCCGTCCGGCCAAGTTCGACTACACCCACAAGAAGCAGACTGGTGGTTCTGGTCAGTACGCTAAGGTTGTCGGCGAAATGCGTCCGATGGCTGTCGAAGGCGACCAGGAAAAGGTTTACAACTTCGTGAACTCCGTCGTGGGTGGCCGTATTCCGAAGGAATACATCCCGTCTTGCGACAAGGGTTTCCAGAGCTGCATGGAAGCAGGTTCCTTGATCGGCTTCCCGGTTGTGGGTATCGAAATGGAAGTCCAGGATGGTGCATACCACCCGGTTGACTCTTCTGATATGGCGTTCCAGGTTGCAGCCCGTATGGCCTTCCGCGAAGCTTTCGAAAAGGCTGGCGCTCAGATCCTCGAACCGATCATGAAGGTCGAAATCCAGACTCCGACCGAATTCCAGGGTTCTGTCGTTGGTAACGTTTCCCAACGTCGTGGTACCATCACTGGTACGAACGAAGAACTCGGCATGACCACCATCACCGCCGAAGTCCCGCTTTCCGAAATGTTCGGTTACGCTACTGACCTTCGTTCTATGACCCAGGGTAAGGCTGAATTCACCATGGAATTCTGCAAGTACCTCCCGGTTCCGAAGAACATCCAGGAAGAACTCATCAAGAAGTACGGCGACAAGGCCAAGGCCCGCGCCTAACAGACCGCACGGCTCTATCGCATTCATAAAAATGTGATATCGCCTTGCTCTCGCCACCACGACTCGTTTATACAAGTCGCTTGTGGCTCACAAAAAAGCTAAAGCCAAACTTCTTAGAAGTTTAAAGAACTCAGTGCATTGCACTGGGTTCTTTTTTTTGTTTATAGCAACGAAAAAATCCCGCAGGGGGACTACCCTGCGGGAAAGTGGAATTAGAAGAAAACAAGCGTGCTTCCGGTCTATTCTACCCCGTGATTTGCTCCAGCATCCCTTCGCTAAACCAGAATGGACTGGAAGCACATTATTTAATATACCATCGGGATATGGAATGCGAAAATATTTTTTCAATTTTCATATTCCAACATGGAATGCTCCAATTTAGAACGACTTGGATGCAGCCTTCGCTTGTTTCCACATTTCTTGCAGGCCTTCAAGGCCAACGTCTTTCATTTCCTTGCCTTGGTCGCGGGCCATCTGTTCTACCACTCGGAAGCGGCGTTCGAACTTGGAATTCGCGCGTTCTAGCGCCAAGGCCGCATTAAAGCCGCAGTGGCGAGCCACATTCACCAAGCTGAACATGATGTCGCCGAATTCATCTTCCATGCGTTCTACGTTGCGATTTTCAGGAGATGCCGCTTGCATTTCGGCGCGGAATTCGCTAAATTCTTCCACAGCCTTGTTAAAGACAGGTTCAGCCTCGGTCCAGTCAAAGCTCACTTTGGCGGCACGGCGCTGAAGCTCTTGAGCACGGGCAAGCGTCGGCAAGCTTTTGCTTACTTTGTCCATAGCGGACTTGCCTTGCATTTTTAGATTGTTTTTTTCTTGCGCCTTGATGCGTTCCCACTGGCGGACTACGCCGTTCGAATCATCGACCTTGGCATCGCCAAAAACGTGCGGGTGGCGCCGGATCATTTTTTCGCAGATTCCCTGCACTACGTCGTCGATTGAAAAATCGCCGTTTTCTTTCGCGACTTGCGAATGGAACACCACCTGGAACAAGACATCGCCTAATTCTTCGGCCATGTGAGCCTTGTCGTTTGCCTGGGCGGCATCGATGTATTCATGGGATTCTTCGACTAAATACGGGAGCAGCGACTGATGCGTCTGTTGCTTATCCCAAGGGCAACCCTCGGGGGAACGCAGGGTCGCCATAATTTTCACCAAGTCATCAAAGGAATATTTCATGACAGACAAAGATAGAAAGTACGAAACACTCGAACCAAGCCAATACCCGCTTTCGCTCAAGGAATCTAGACTTGCGCCACCACGTTTGTACTACCGCGGAACATTACCTTCAAGCGACGCCATCGGGATTGCCATGGTGGGCACACGCCGCCCAAGCAGTTCCGCCCGCGAACTATGCCGACGGCTCGTCAAATCACTGCAAGGCACACGCGCCGTTGTCGTATCAGGGCTTGCACAAGGTATCGACAGCTACTGCCACGAAGCGGCCATTGAATACGGGATACCAACCATTGCCGTCGTTGCTCAAGGCATTAACACCCGCATTCACGGAGACCGTGCAACTTTAGCAAAGCGAATCATCGATGCCGGCGGCGGCATTATGACTGAATACGAAGAAGACTTCCCCGCGTTCAAGGGGAATTTTCCCGCACGCAATCGCATTATCAGCGGACTCAGCCGCGCCACAGTCTTAGTACAAAGTAAAGCTAAAGGCGGAGCTCTCATTACTGCCGACTACTGCCTGCAAGAAAACAAGCTCTTGCTCGCCGTTCCCGGAGACTTCGACAGCGAAGCTGCCGGAGGGCCAAATCTTTACCTGGATCAAGGGAAAGCCATGCCCATCTTTTTGCCCGAAAGCTTGCGTACCGTCGCCGGGCTCCCCAAAATACAAAACGAAAGAAACGAGCCCGAAGCAATTTCCCTAAAGCAAATCGAGGCCATCGGTTGCAATCTTTCAAGCGATGCATTAACCCTTTTTAAGCAATTCAACGGATTCAAGAAGACTTTTCAGGAGTTGCAAAACGAATGTAACTTTAAGCCTAGCAATATTTTAGCTATATTAACGGAGCTAGAACTTTCGGGGCTAGTCCACACGCCGGACAACTTCCAGTTCTACTTTAACGGAGCAACCTGACGTGAAAAAGCGTTTTTTCTGGATAATCCTGTTTACGATAGTCGCAACATTCGCGATTGTCATTTCGCAGTTGATGTTCGGAAAAAACAGCTTAAAGCAACAGCAACGAATTATGCAAGACATCGAGATGTATCAAGCACAGATTGATTCTCTGCAGCATGCTATCGATTCTTGCAATATCGAAATCGGACGTCTTAAAAAAGATTCCTTGTACAAAGAAGAATTGCTCCGAACGCGCTACGGCATGAGCCGTAAAGGCGAACGCGTTTTCCAGCTCGTTGAATAACCTACGCCATCTTCGAGGCGTCAGTCGTACTCGACGTTTCAACCTTGCCAGCAAAGAAGCTGTAGGCCGCCGGCACAATAAAGAGCGTCATGAAGGTCGCAAACGTAAGACCGCCTGCGATGGCGATACCCATCGCGATACGGCTCGGAGTGCCCGTGAGAATCAAGGGCACGGCGCCCAATACCGTTGAAAGGCTCGTCATGAGGATTGGGCGGAAGCGGCGTTCCGCCGCCATCCGAGCCGCTTCGAGCTTGTTACAGCCGGTGCTCGCCGCAATCTGGTTTGCAAATTCCACAATCAGAATACCATTCTTTGTCACAAGTGCGATCAAAAGAATTAGAGCAATCTCGCTAAAGATATTGAGCGTCTGGCCCGTAATGAACAAGCAAGCGAGCGCTCCTGCCAAGGCAAGCGGCACCGTAAAAAAGATAACGAACGGAGCGCGGAAACTTTCGAACTGGCCCGCAAGCACCAAGAACACCAGCGCAAGCGCCAAGAGGAACACAATGTAGAGGCCGCTGGAACTTTCTTCGAATTCCTTCGAAGAACCGCTCAACGCAGTGCTCACGTTCGGATAATCCTTCAGCAAGTGCTTTGCAATGCGGCGCATTTCTTCAACGCCGTCGCCAATTGTCTTGCCGGGCACAAGTCCCGCCTGAATCGTCGCGGCACTAAAGCGGTTGAATCTCGGGAGCGACGGCGATGCCGATTGCTCTGTGAAAGTGATAAAGTTATCGAGGCTTACCAATTCACCCTTCGCATTCTTCACCGAAAGCATCGAGATGTTTTCGGGCATGCTACGGTACTGGTAACCGACCGCACCAATAATATCATACTGGCGGCCATCCTTATAGAATTCGCCGTAGCTCTGGTCGCTAATGGCAAGCTGTACCGCCTGCGCAATATCGTTCACCGACACGCCTTCTTCGTTCGCCTTGTCGCGCAAAATTTCAATGTGGAGTTCCGGCTTGGTAAAGCGCAAGTTCGTGTTCACCACGCTGAACACAGGACTATGGCTTGCTTCTTCTTCGAACTTGGGAACAAGCGTACGCAAGATTTCGATATTCGGAGCCTGCAACACGAACTGCACCGGAAGGCCACCGCGCTGCGTACTGATGCTCTGCGGTTCAAACACCATCACGCGCAAGTCAGGATATTCGTTACCCAGCAGCTGGATTTCGCGAGCAATCACGCTCTGCGGGCGACGCGCCTTTTTATCATCATTCAACGTCAAGCGCATTCTCGAATTGCCAGCATTCCATGCACCCGCCTGGAATTCAGTATATTCGTTGCTGTCTAAAAGTCCAATCACTTCTTCGGCAAAAGCATCGGCCATGCGCTTGGTTCGCGTAAGCGTCACGCCTTCGGGCATATTCAAGTTCACCATGACGGCATTCGAGTCTTCGGTCGGAGCCATTTCGCTACTCATATTGTCGAAGCAGAAATAAGCCGCAATCAAAAGCCCCGCCACAATCGGGAACAAGAGCAAACGCATTCTAAGGAATCCGCCGAGAAGCACCGAATAGATTCGGTTCATTCCATCGAAAAACGGTTCCGTAACTCGGAAGAACCAGCCCTGCTTTTGCTTTTTCAGGAATTTAGAACAAAGCATCGGCGAAAGAGTCAAGGCGCAAAGCGTCGAAAGGAACACTGTACCAATCATCACCGCCACAAATTCGCGGAACAAGAGGCCCGTCGTACCGCCCAGCGCAAGCACCGGCACAAACACAGCCATCAACACCACAGAGGTTGCAATCACGGCAAAGAAGATTTCATTCGTGCCCGCCACAGCAGCCTGCTTAGGCGTCATACCGCGTTCAATCTTGTGATAAATGTTTTCCACAATCACAATGGCATCGTCCACCACTAGGCCAATGGCCAGCACCATTGCAAGCAAAGTCAGCACGTTGATCGAGAAACCACACAAGTAAAGCACAAAGAAGCTACCAATCACTGACACCGGCACCACCACCATCGGAATCAGCGTCGTGCGACCTTCGCGGAGGAAAGCAAAGATAATCGCAATCACCAACAGGAATGCAATGAAAATCGTCTCCACCACTTCTTTAATAGAAGCACGGATATTGATAGAAGTATCTCGGCCATAAAGAACATCGACACCTTCAGGAATTTCGCGACGGATATCTTCAACGCGCTTGTAGAATTCGTCAGCGATTTCCACATGGTTGGAACCGGGCTGAGCCATCAACGCAAGCGTAATGGAATTCTTGCCGTTGCGTCTAAAGCCTGTACGCGTATCCTTCGGTTCGTAGTGAATGTCAGCCACATCGGAAATGCGAATCACGGTGCCGTCAGCAGCGGTCTTAATGGCGATGTTTTCAAAAGCCTTCGGGTCAAGAATTCGACCGAGCGTACGAATTGAAAGTGTGGTTTCGCTACCTTCGATAGAGCCCGAAGGAAGTTCCAAGTTTCCCTTCTTGAGAGCAGCCGACATTTCAGCGCCCGAAACGCCTAAAGCCTGCAAGCGCACCGGATCAATCCACAAGCGAACCGTTGGACGCTTTTCGCCCCAAATAGCAATTTCAGAGACGCCGTTGATGGTCTGCAAGCGTTCCTTGACAAAGTTGTTGGCCAGTTCCGAAACTTCCATCGGATCGAGCTTATCGCTCACAAGGCTCACCATGAGAATCGGATCGTTATCGCTGTCAGATTTATAGACCGTCGGTTCATCGACATCATCTGGCAAGCGACGGCGCACGCGGCTCACGCGGTCACGGATTTCGTTTGCTGCGGCTTCCAAGTCCATGCCGGTTTCAAATTCAATGTTAATGAAGGAGAATCCATCGCGGCTTGTAGAAGTCAGCGCTTTAATACCAGACGCACTGTTGATGGAGGCTTCCAAGATTTCGGTGACTTCGGCTTCGACCACGGCTGCGTTTGCGCCCGGGTACGAAGTACGCACCTGAATGAGCGGGTAGTCTACGTTCGGGTATTCACGCACGCCCAAGTTAGAGGCTCCAAAGGCGCCGAGCAAAATAATCACTAGCGCCATCACGGTCATAAGGACCGGGCGACGTACGGAAAGGTTCGCGACACTCATCGTTTACCTACTCCACTTCGTAATCGGTATTATGACGGATTTCGCGGATACGGACAGAAGCACCTTCGCGAAGGCTAATCAAGCCAGAGGTAATCACCGTATCGCCTTCATCGAGACCACCCGTTACATCCACCGCAATCGGTGTGCGAAGCCCCGTTTCAACATGCTTGATTTTAGCCTTGCCGCCAGTCGCCACAAACACGTAGGCGCCATCTTTATCGAGCGTGAAAGCTTCTGCCGGAATCGGAATGCTTTTGGCCATTCCCGTCTGCATGGAAACATTCACCTTGGCGTAAGAGCCAGCCAAAAGTTCATTGCCGGCGTTTTCGACTTCGACAAGCACCTGGCGCGTGCGGCTGCTTTCAGAAAGTGCAGCCTCCAAAGCCTTCACCTTGCCGGACTTAGCCACATTGCGTTCTTCGTCCTTTACATCTACGGCATCGCCCACTTTAAGTGTCGAGGCATAGCGCTGCGGGAGAGCAAACTTGGCTTTTAGTTTCTTGACTTCGCTCAAAGAAACAATCGATGTACCCGTCGTAAGCCAGGCGCCCACAGACACATTCACAAAGCCGAGCTTGCCTGCAAACGGGGCGCGAACTTCGGTCTTTGCAATTTGCGCCTTGATAAGTTCTACAGATGCTTCGGCAGATTTGAGCGAAGCATCAGCAGCTTCCATGTCAGCCTTAGTAGCACCGTCTTTTTCGAAAAGCGTCTTGACGCGGTCAAACTTTTGCTGAGCGAGCTGTTGGTTCGATTCCGCCTGCTTGAGTTGCGCACGGAGTTCGGAATCATCAATTTTAGCGAGGAGCGCACCCTTTTGAACTTGGGCGCCGTCTTTTGCATAAAGGTTCGTGAGTCTGCCCGAAGCTGCCGCCGTCAGCTGTACATTGTTCTGCGGTTCAAGCGTTGCCATGGCAGTAAAAGTTTTGCCCGATTCGTGGGCCTCGGCAATATAGCCTTCGACTGCGATTTCGCGAGCAGGTCTGCCGCCTGGGCCACCCTTACCAGCAGGGCCTTTACCAGGAGCACCTGCACCAGGAGTAGAATCACCACCGCAAGCCATCAATAGCAACGCAACAGGCAACAATGCAAATTTTTTCATAAATCAGTTTGAAGTAGACGGTGGTCAGTAATTAATTCTTATTTGTTAGATGATTAAACTCTGCAATTCGATGCATAGAAGTGAAAAGAAACAAAGATTTTTTTCTGCAACTCTGTCTACTAATCACTGTCTACTGCCTACTATCTTAGAATTTCACGTTCATTAAGATGCCGCTTCCATCCTCATAGAATTCCGGAACGAATTCCATGCGGTCCGTAAAGCTCTTGGAAGAGGTCGCCCTGTAAACTCTAATGGTATTGAGCATCGAAACCACGCGGTTCAAAAGAAGCGCGCCGACAGACACCTGAAATACAATTCGGCTTACGCGGTAATGACGCATACGGCTCTTAAATTCATCGATATGTTCGGTTGTTTCAGGATTGTCGCTAGAGCCCCAATCCCACTGAATATCAGAAGACAAATCTTCATCGATTTCTTTGCCAGCGCGAATCATTGCCTGGTTGTAGTCTTCATCCATGTCTGGCGAAGAATTCTGACCAGCGACGCCACTGCGGCTACGGTAATCGCCCACCGAATTGAGCATGGACACGCTCTTGCTGTCGGAATTAAGCCCAGCATGACGTACGGCGTAATTATGAGCAGACGAAATATAGCGTTCACCGATTACATAAGAACCGATTGCCGTAAACCAAAGGGCAATGTCAGTCCAAACAAACGGGCGCACAAACTGTTGTTCACCGAGATAGCGTTCGCCCATACCAGGCAACAAGGCCGAAGACCCCATAGCCAAGAGCCAGCTTTTATCAGAATTCTTGCTCACATTTTGGTCAACCGAAATCACCACCTGCGAAAACGCAGATGCGGCGGCGAGCAACAAGACCAAAAGCAGTTTCATTAAAAGCCCCAGCTTGCCTGCACGTTAAAACCAAAGCCGTTTGCAAACGAAACTCCGCTATCGAAACGCAAGTGGTCGTACCAAGAAAGATCTTCTTCGTACAAGGCCTTGTTGTGCGAATTCGCAGTGAATGCGGCATCGACAGCCGAAATGATATGGTTCAAAATCAAACCGCCAAAGAACCAAGCCTGCATGTCGGCATAGTCATTTGCCTTGTTACGCATGCTACGGTACTTTTTCTGGTAATCCGATTCGGACTTCACCAACGATTCAGTTGCATGATTCGGATCATCGAGAGCAAGCGATGTTGCCACGGCCACATCTTCGTCACCAATGTCTTCCCAACCAAGCACATAGGCATCGTCAGAAATCAACTGATAAACTTCGGAAGCATTGTCAAAGTCAACCTTTTCCATTTCGTCACCAAGGCTCTTCGGCGACTTAACAAACGTATTGACGTACTCCACATCACCAGAGTAGAGCTTGTCGCGGTCATAGCAGCGATCCGTTGTCGCTACACCAAAAATGCCTTCGCAGAATGTTTCTCGAGAACCTAAATAACGGCGACGGAATTCCGATTCGTAGTTCACGGCATCGGCATTGTACAAGCTACGCATGCGCTGTTCATAGCGACCGATAGAGTAATGCTCCTTCGCGTACTTCTTATACTTGTCCACCTGCTTATTATACTTGTTCACCGAGAAGTAATACCAGCTGCCCCACAAAGCGGCTTCAAGTGCAAGGTAAACACCACCGCGGACATAGGTAAAGTTGGAACCACCCACGTACATTTGTCCGGAACCCGGAATAACCAACGACATGAACAAAGCCTTGCGCGGGCTCTTGTAGCGGCCCTTCATTTCGTCGATACCGTTCACCTTGGAGACCTTGACAGGGCCCAGCAGTTCACGGCGGCTCATGCTGCTAGAAGACGGAGCATCAGTCGAAGAAGAAGAGACGGCTGCCATGGCAAGAGAATCGCGAATGCGGTTTTCTTCGTTATGCCTTTTCATTTCGGCGGCGTAGGCTTCTTCAGGAGTCATTTCTCTGACAGAATCGCCAGCGAGAGTGTCCACGAAAGCAGAATCGGCATCGGCCGGAACTTCGGCCACAACCGCGGCGGAATCAACCGGAGCAGGAGCCTCGCTGCTAGAAGATACTTCGACAGAGCTAGAAACCGGAGCGACCGAACTAGAGGAAACCTTCACACTGCTGCTTGATGCAGGAGCGGGTTTCGCTGCAGGGGCGGGCTTTGCCGCCACACTGGAACTAGAAGGAACCGAAGCACTGCTCGGCGCCACAGCCGCACTGGACTGGGCAGCCTCGGCTTCAGCCTCAAATTCCGCAAAAAGGTCGCGGGGTTGAGCAAAAGACTGGGCAACAAAAATACTGGCCACACAGGCGATAATTGAATAGGCAAACTTGCGCATATAACGCTAAAATAGCAAAATAAGGGCATTTAAGCGCATTAAAAGCCCTTAGTTTTCAGCTATTATTATTTGTTTTTAGCCTAAAAAGAAAAATTCTCCCACATTTTCGGAGAACAGGTTCAATATCGCATTTTTACATAAACACAAAGAACCACCTAGCGAGGGATTACCCCGTTAGGCGGTGAATCTTGGCAAACCTTAGAGATCTAGATTAGATGCCGAGTTCCTGAGCAACAGCCTGGATACCAAGCTTGTTGATCGTGCGGAGACCAGCAGCGCTAACGCGGAGGGTCACCCAGCGGTCTTCTTCAGGAATGTAGAAACGCTTCTTCTGAAGGTTCGGCAACTGCTTCATCAACTTCTTGCGGTTAGAGTGGGAAACCATGTTGCCCACGAGGCCGGCCTTGCCGGTAACTTCACAAATGCGGCTCATAATAAACTCCGTTGTTTTATAACGGACGCAATTTTAGAAAAAAATCGCCGTTCCGTCAAGGTTAAATTATCAATCTTGCAATGCCTTTGGCAGGTTAAATTTGGTAGATTCGACCAATTTTACGAAATTTTCGATTTCTACGGGGGCAAATTTTTCTTTAATCCAGTCTACGACCCCCTGAACGAGCACTTCGGGAGCACTTGCACCACTCGAAATACCCACCGATTCGATATTTTCGAACCATTCCGGTTCCAAATCTTCGACCGAGGCAATCAAATGGCTCGGAATGCCCTGTTCAAGACCAAGTTCCATAAGTCGGCTGGAATTAGAAGAATTCTTGGCACCAACGACCAAAAGCATATCTACTTTGGAGCAGAGATCGAGGACTGCCGCCTGACGATTGCCCGTTGCATAGCAAAGGTCGCCCGCATCGGGCCCGATAATATTCGGGAAACGCTGCTTGAGCGCTTCGATAATCTTGCGGGTTTCCGCCACCGAAAGAGTGGTCTGCGTAATATAGGCCAGTTCCTTGTCGGCCGGGACCTGTACCGTACGTGCATCGGTTTCGTTCTTGATTAGCGTAATTGCACCCGGCGGGAGCTGTCCCAAAGTGCCTTCCACTTCGGCATGGCCCGCGTGTCCAATCAAGATGATATGGCGACCGGCTGCATAATGACGCTTGGCGCTAAAGTGAACCTTGAGCACTAGCGGGCAGCTAGCATCCAGCACCTGCAGTCCACGTTTTTCAGCATCGGCATAAATTTCTTCGGCAACCCCATGGGCAGAGAAAATCACCACAGAGCCCGACGGCACCTCGTCCAGTTCATCGACAAAGACCACGCCCTTAGACTTGAGCGTATCGACAACGAACTTGTTGTGCACGATTTCGTGACGCACGTAAATAGGGGTTCCAAATTTTTCAATAGCCTTCTCCACCACATGAATAGCGCGGTCAACGCCGGCACAGAAACCACGAGGAGTCGCAAGAATCACTTTTTTCATAAGATTCCCTTTATAAAATTCAACAACAGCTTATAAGAATTCAGGACCTTCATTCTTTCGCACATCAAAAAAGTCCGCACGACATCTGGCGACGGATAACGACGGCGTAAATAGTCCGAAGGCGAATGGATTTGCCCCACCACATGCGCCGCGACAAGCTTGGTCACGACATCGTCATGTCCTTTGGCATAAGGTCCGACACACGTAGCAACGCCCATTTGGAGCGGTTCCCAAAAATCATGGATTCCGAGCCGGCGATTGAACGAACCGCCCACTACCGCACTTTTGCTTTTCAAAAGGATTTCACGCGATAGTCCAAAGCGCGTCACCAAAGAAACCATTCCACTTTGAACAGAAGGATAATCTACCACAGGCAGTCCTGCCTCGTACAATCGCCTGCGGAAGTAAACCAGTTCAGAAAGCCTGCGCGGCATGAGCACAACCGATTCACCTTTGTCCACAGAATCTTTCGCCATAGAAATAAACGCATCGGCTTCTTCCTGATGGAACGACAGAAACACAACATCGATCGTAGTCTTTTCGGGGACACAGACAAGGCCACCATCGCGAGCCCAGTTCAGAAGTTTCCAGTCTCCACCCATGGTGCATGGCACAAAGCCCTTGCTTGCATAAGTAAAGCGACCGAGGTCTGCAGCCGTCTGCATGCAGGCATAACCCATGCCTGAAAAATCAATGAACGGGTACGACTTACGGTAACGTCCAGAGACAAGTGCAATATTTCTGCGGGTCGAAAGTTTAGCCACAGTCGAAAGGTAACCCGGCCAAAGTTCGTTTTCCGCAAGAATCAAACCAATCGGTTGCACTGAGCTCACAAAGGAATGCAACGCCGACAAAATGTCCGCCGGAGCAATCGACACCTCGGCTACGCCAGCACAAGAATCCTTTAAAAAAGAGACCACCTCGACCTTTTGCGAGGTAATCAAAATCTTCGGGCAATCAGGCAAATCTTCTTTGAGGGCAACAGCAAGTCCTTGCAGCATGCGGCATTCGCCAAGGCTTGCTCCGTGAAGCCAAAGATAGGGGCCATCGCTGGGCCACGGCCCTAACAGACGTTCTTCAATGTGATATTCTCGTTCAAGATGCGGCCATTTGCTAGCAGTCTTCGCCACCGTCCTAACGGCAGTCCCTACAGCAAGGCGTCCTAAGTTCTTTATGTTTAAGCCCATAGGATAAAGTCAATCTTTCTAAACAGCATAATCCCAATCACCAGCGCAAGCCAAATCCACGTATACTTGTCGGCTATAATAGCCTCTTTACCGCTACGAAGCGGACCCGGCACGTGAATTTCGCGAGGAATGAACGCGGGCGTATGCATGGCCCACAACTTCCATTCGTCACCAAAACGTTTTTCTAGATAACGATCATCCAGCTTGGCAAGGTATATACCAAAAGCCAGTGCGAATACAATAAATGGTATAGTTATCCAGTTGATTCCCAAGTGCAAAACGACAATCGCAATAGCGATGGCAATGTTGGACACGTAAAGCGGATGGCGCAGACGTCCGTATGCACCCCAGGTCACAAGAACCGGAGCGTCTTGTGCACTACCGCGAGTGTGGTCGCCAATGGCTCGGCGAGCCTTAACGCGTAGGTACACGGAAATAAGCAAAATATTGATAAAAATCAGAAACGGCACAATGGTAAGGTCTGCCGGCGGAAAAGCCAAGGCAACAAGCGCCACAATACCAAGAATTATCCCTCGATAACGGTACACAAATGGACGCGACGGGCGCAGATCTTCAGCCGGCAATTTCACTTGAACTTCGGGTTTTGTCCCCTGTTCCGGCGTTTCAACATTTGTCGCCACCTTTTCTTGCTGAATATCAGACTGTTTGACTTGCCCATCCATAATTGCCTCCGCTAAAACTGTGCAACATTAAATATACATTCAACTTCGGGAGAAAGCACGTCGTGACTCACAATAATTGTCCATTTATCCAAAGCGTGAGCTGCATCAAGGTAGGATTTCAGCAGGTTTTCGCGGTCGGCCAGCGCCACGGACGCAAAAGGTTCATCCAGAAGGATCGTGCGGGAGTCCGAGGCGAGCGCCCAAAGGAGCGCCACTCGGGCACGTTCACCGCCCGAAAGGCCCGATTTCTGAAGAAGGGAGGCGGCTCCCGAAGCCTGCATAAAGGATTTGAGAATCGAAGACTTTTCGGAAACGAAGCGTTTTTCGAGAAGGCGGGAAAGCATCCACCTAGGCGGAAGTTCCAAGTCTTGGGCGACAAAGAATACATCTCGAGGGGTATTCGCTTCGGCAGAATTCCAGCATTCAAGCCCCGAAAGCAGGCGGAGCAATGTAGACTTTCCCACCCCGTTTTTACCACGGACAAGAACCGGCTTTTCGCGGGACCAATTGAGTGCGAGATCCGTAAACACGGGAGTCTCGGAGCCTTCATAGGCGAATTTACCGCCGCGAATCGAAACCGCGCCGGAGGCAGCTTCGGGCGTTGCATTAGGTGCCGCGGCAAAATCCTTGCCAGCAGATTTTCCGGACAACTCAAGCCGTTCAAATTCTTCGAGGACATTGATTGCTGAAACCGCCGAGCGGAACTGCGGCATAACGCGGGCGCATTCCTTAACAGGCTTGTAACAGAGGAGCACCGCCGAGGTAAACAGTACAAGGCCAGACGCATCCATATAGCCGCGGTTCATGAGGAGCGCACAGAAGGCCAACACCAAAACCATCGCGAGCACCGAAACCGTTTCAGTCAAAAGCGAAAGGCCAGACTTTTTGATGGCGGCATTCAACCCGTTATCGCGGAGCCCACGAACATCCTTTAAGAGACCGTCTGAAATATCCGTGCGTTCGTCGCGACTGCTCCATTGCCTAAAAAGCCTACGGGCCAGCGACAGATTTCCACGGAAATCGGAACGTGCCCGCAACAGGGATTCTTCGGCTGAGCCAAGCTTATGCAGTTTACGCTGAAGGACTGCCACCAGCGGCACAATCACCACGAAAAGGAATGCGGCAAGCGGCCAGGAGATATAGAAAAGCACCGGCAAGAAAACCAGCAATTGAAGCACTGCCTGCACGGCCTGAAAGAAAACGCCCCCGTTATTCTGCAACACGACTGTGGCCTCATAAGCAGATTCGACCATGCGTTCGCCCTTGGACGTGTGGAAGTTCTTTGGAGCCAGATCGCGGAGCCTGTGCAGGAACCAAGCCTGCACCCGAGCCGACACCTTATAAAGCCAACCTTCGGAAACCTTGGACTTGCCGTACAGGAATACAAGACGAAGCATGGCAAGCACCACCATTCCCCCGACCCAGGCTGCAAGCGGAATATCTGCCTTGCCCCCGACGATATCGATAAAGGAGCGAATACCCCAAAGCACCGCCGCATCGGCAGCACTTGCCAAAAGCGCCATCGGCAAAAAGCGGATTACGCCGCCTTTCAGGGATTTTTTCAGCCATTTTCGCAAATTCACGCAGAAAAATTAACTTTTTTCAAGTTGCCCCCTTGACTAAAATTAAATAGTTACCTATATTTGGCCCTACTAAACGCCCCTATCGTCTAGTGGCCCAGGACTCGGGATTTTCATTCCCGCAACAGCGGTTCGAAACCGCTTGGGGGTATAAAAGAACCAACTGAAAAGTTGGTTCTTTTTTTTGTTATATCACCCTTGACAAATAAAAATACTTACCTATATTTGGTCGCACAAATCGCCCCTATCGTCTAGTGGCCCAGGACTCGGGATTTTCATTCCCGCAACAGCGGTTCGAAACCGCTTGGGGGTATAAAAAGGATTCATCATTAGATGAGTCCTTTTTTTCAACCCATTCAAAGGTATAAGAGGAACCTTTCGAAAGAAAGGTTCCTTTTTTCAACCGCGACAAAGGGTATAAAAAAGGAGCCTTGCAAAACAAAAAACGGGGCCTTACGGCTCCGCTTTTTGTTTCAAGGAGAGAGAGGGATTCGAACCCTCGGTCCTGTGACAGACTCCGGATTTCGAGACCGGCCCATTCGACCACTCTGGCATCTCTCCGAGGTTCGCACAATGTAGTAAAATATTTTTCGGTTGTCTACACCCTATTCTAAAGAAAAACTTGCAACCCTTTGAAAATGCTCCCTTTATTTCTACATTTGGCCGCAAATCCAACAAAACGGATCCAAAAAACTTCAGGTTTATAAGCGCGAGTGCGCTTCGGGGCTTTTCAAGGTTCAAGACTGAACCAATCGATAGTGCGGCATGGGCCGTAGATGAAGTTTACGGGTCCCTGAAGGTGCATTATGACGAAGAATACTGAAGAACGTATTCCTGAAGATTGCCCGCGAAGCAGACGCGTTTTTGAACGCTATTGCAGGCGGTGCCGACGAAGACGAAGCTGACGAAGCCGCGTTCCTGGAACTGAACCCGAACGGAGTAATCGTCGACGAAGAAGGCGACGTGCTCAAGAAGGGCAGAAAATCCGCCATCGAAGTCGGCACAAAGGTCGAATTTGAAGAAGGCGAAGTCGAACAGCCCGAAGAAGACGAAAGCGCCGAAGATTACGCCGAATCTAAAAAGAGTTGCGCAGAACCGGTAGTCGCTGAAGAGACTCCCGCCCAAGAAGAAGCGGCAGAAGAAATTGTTGAAGATTCCTCCGATGACTCTGACGAAGAACCGGGCGACGAAGCCCTCGTAACTTTCGAAGACCTCGGACTTGCAGACGAAGTTCTTGAAGCCATCAAGGCCATGGGCTACGAGACGCCTTCCCCCATTCAGGCAAAGGCAATTCCGGCCCTTTTGCAGGGTGGAAATTTGCTCGGCACAGCACAAACCGGTACTGGAAAGACCGCCGCATTCTCGCTTCCGCTGCTTTCGAGACTCGACTTTAACGGTCACGAGACCTCGATGCTCGTGCTCACGCCGACCCGCGAACTCGCCATTCAGGTGGCCGAAGCCATTCAGCAGTATGCCGCCAAGATGCCGAAGGTGCATGTGGTTCCGGTTTACGGCGGACAGGACATCGCCGTACAGCTCCGCGCCCTCAAGCGCCAGGCAAACATCGTGGTTGCCACTCCGGGCCGTTTGATTGACCATATTAAGCGCGGATCCATCGTGCTTTCGGGCGTAAAGGCCATCGTTCTCGACGAAGCCGATGAAATGCTCGACATGGGATTCATGGAAGATGTGGAAACCATCCTCAAGGAAATCCCGGCAAGCGCCCAGCGCGCCCTCTTTAGCGCAACCATGCCTAAAGAAGTCAAGAAGATTATCGAACAGCACTTGGGCGAATACGAAGAAGCCTGCATCGAAGGCAAGACAACGACTGTCGAAAACATCCGCCAGCGTTATTTGCTCGTAAAGAACGAACACAAGATTGAAGCACTCGCCCGCGTGCTCGAAGGCGAAGACTTTGACGGCGTACTGATTTTCGTGCGCACCAAGCAGAACACGACCGAAGTTGCCGAAAAGCTTGAAAGCCGCGGTTTCAATGTGGCCCCACTGAACGGCGACCTCGCCCAGTCCATGCGCGAACGCACCATCAACCGACTCAAGATGGGCAAGCTCGATATCGTTGTCGCCACCGACGTGGCCGCCCGCGGAATCGACGTGGACCGCATTACGCATGTGGTGAACTACGACATTCCTTACGACACAGAATCTTACGTACACCGCATCGGCCGTACGGGTCGTGCAGGCCGCAGCGGCAACGCAATCCTCTTTATCACCCCGCGTGAAAAGAAGATGCTCAAGATTATCGAAAAGGCAACCCGCCAGCCCATCGAAACGATGGAATTGCCCACCGCCGAAATCATCAGCGCAAAGCGCGTCGCCGCCTTCAAGGATAAAATCAAGAGCGTTATTACCACTGGCGAACTCGACAAGTTCAAGGAACTTGTGGAAAGCATGGTCGCCGAAAGCGCTACAGAAGGTTCTGAACCGCTGACCGCCGCAGACATCGCTGCCGCCGTTATCAAGATTTGGCAAAAAAAGCAACCGCTCTTCCCGGAACTCAAGCCGCTTGACGCTCCGCGTGAACGCCGCGAACGTAACGATAACTTCGGCCTTGACCGCGAAGAAAAGAGCCGACTCCGCAAGGAACGCAACGAAGGCGCAAACGGCGTCGAAGAAGGCTATCTGCGCTACTACTTAGGCGTCGGCCGCCGCGACCACGTGACGCCGCGAGACATCGTAGGCGCTATCGCAGGCGAAGGCAACATCAGCAGTTCTAACATCGGACGCATCAAGCTGTTCGACAAGTTCAGCACTGTGGAACTCCCCGAAACCATGTCGCAAGAAGTCCTCGACATTCTCGCCGACATGACCATCCGCGGAAATGAATCCAGATTCCGCCTGATGACCGACGAACCGCCTACCGGCCCTGCCCCCGGAACTCGCCCGCGTGCCAGCCGCGAAGACCGCCGCAGTTTCCACCGCGATGGAGACCGTCGCGGCAAAAAGTTCGACGACAAGCCTTTCGAAAACCGCAAGGCCCGCCGCGAAAAAATGTTCGGTGACAAAAAGTTCGGCAAAAAAGAAGACCGCTTCCACAAAGACCACGACGAACGCAGCTTTGGCGACAAGCCCTTCCGCAAAACTCGCCGTTTCGGAAGAGTGTAATTCTCTAAATCACTTGAGCACGTTCAGCCTCGAAAGAGGCTGGCGGCCTTCAAACGAAATTCCGATACTGAATTGATTCATAAAGGCACGCCGTTTGCGGTTCTTTATCGGATCGTCAAATTTGAATGTCTTTACAAGCCATTGCAACTTGGGGACGATATACGCCATATCGCCAAGGGGCAACCTTCGCAAGGCCTGAACGCCACCCATGAAAGCAAGGCTCATGATGGAATCTTCGCCTACATAAATTTCTTCAAAGCCCAAGCCCGCAAGAACGTCAACGGCATATTCTTCATTGAACTCAAATGTCGGCCCAATCATGGCATCCAATCCCGCAGCAGAAATACCATTCGCCACAAGGATATCCGCTTGAATTTGAAAGACAAAACGATAGACTTGAACGCGTCCATTAGGAAGAGAGAAAGTAAAAGTTTCATCAATGGGGTCGAGAGATGAGCTTTTTACAGTCTTCCCCACCGAAAGCCCTACACCAAGGGAAAGCACCCCACTCTTTTTATCGGCGTTGTACAACTCCGAAACGATATTTTCGTTAATCAAAGTATTCAATGCGTTACGGTAACGGCTATTGGGATACCGAGCTAGAAAGTTGTCACGGGCAACTAACAACCAGCTGTAATCAAATTCGTAATAGCTGTCACGCTCATAGGGGCTTTCTTTCTGAATCCAGAGCATTGCCCATGATGCAGCCGCATCGGCAGCAATTGTAGAGGGTGCTAAAGCAACTTCTCTTGCCACATCAGCAACAGTACCTGGGGAAACCCGATACCTAAGCATATATTCAAGGAAGCCGCCCGTTGTTAGTCTAGAACTTGTCTGTAAAGAAGTCTTTTTGGCAAGTGCATAGAAGCCGTCGTATTTTGCAACTATGTAATCCAAAACTAGGTTGTAGACGGCATTGTCTTCTACAGTCAGTTTACGGCCACCGACTTCACGGCCTTCAAAACCAAAATATCTTGTGCTCACCTGAGGAACAGCTCCAGAGCCTTCACGATTGGTAGAATAAAGTTTCCCAGCCTTGTAAGTCAGCCCCTTTTGTTTAGACTTGTCTTTGCACAATTCATTCTTAACTTTAGGAGCATTTTCTACCAGGTAGTCCAACACCGCAGGGACCTTAGACAACTCAGGCTGAACAAAATGGTCCAAAAGGAAAAAGTCAAATTCGCAAACATCCTCAGCCCAAAGAGGGGTTCCCCCAATGGTCAAGCCAAGCACAGAAAAAAGAATAATTGATTTGATACCCTGCAACACAATAAATAAAATAAAAAAATTTTTCTCATTTAAAATTACTATACTTGCGGCATGACTTTTTCGACTCTTATCGGCATTGTTCTGTTGCTCGCCCTTGTCTTTTTTAAGATTAAGGGCAAAACGCCGAAAAAGAATCCAAAGATGTACCATGGCGATGGTCGCCGCAAAACATTCCGCGATTTCGAGCAAGAACGCCGCAAAGGTCTGAGCGATGGAATTCGCGGGCTGGACAAGCCTTTTGAATTGGGCGGTTACGGCATCACGCATGTGCCTACCCGCAGCGAAAACTTCTTTAAGCCGGACCCGAAATTCAACGACGAGCGTATTGCAAACGACCCGCGAGGCATTTTTGGCGAAGCAGCCATGATGGCATTGACCGCACGCGTCTGCGACACCGACAAGCGACGTTATGTGCTAATGCGAAACCTTTACATTCCGGCCCGCGCAGGCTACACCGAAATCGACGCATTGCTTTTGCACCAATCGGGAATCTACGTGCTTGAAAGCAAGAACCTTTCCGGCGAAATCGCTGGCGACCTCGAAAGCGAACGTTGGAACCAGCATTTGAACGCAAGCACCGAGCATACGTTCCATAACCCGATTCGCCAAAATATCGGACATATTTTAGCACTGGAACATTTCCTCAAGATTCGTCACGAGCAGGCACACTTTATTTCGTTCGTGGTATTCAGCGACCGCTGCACCTTACGAAAAGTGCCCAAGGATAACGAATTCTGGAGCATCGTTCATTGTAGCGAACTGCAAGACGCCCTACTCAAGCGCATCACGAGCCGCAAGACCATTTACACTATGCAACAGCTTGAAGACTTTTATTATAAATTGCAAGGTTGCATGAATGTGAGCGAAGAAGTGAAGGCAAAACATAGGGAGTATGCGAACGCAAGAGGAAATAAGACATAGATTCTTCGACTTCGCTCAGGATGACACTTAAATAACAACTAGCTATGAAACAGATTGTAAAGAAGACTACCCTTGATAACGGAATCACGATTTTAACGGACTACATGCCGCATGCCTACTCGGTTGCGGTTGGCGTCTGGGTGCCGCGTGGATCGCGTCACGAAGCAAAAGACGAATTTGGTCTGAGTCATTTTTACGAACACTTGGTATTCAAGGGAACCGAAAACCGGAGCGCCCTTGAAATCGCCCGCGCTATCGAAGACAAAGGCGGAAACCTTGAAGCCTACACCACCCGCCAAGAAACAGGCTTTTACGCGCAAATTGAACGCAGCCACTTGCCGCTTGCCATCGACGTGATTGCAGATATGCTCATGCACCCGCGCATGGACAAGAAGGAAATGGAAAAAGAGCGCCGCGTGATTATTGAAGAAATCCACAGCTACGACGACATTCCCGAAGAAATCGTAGGCGACGTATTCAACGCTATCCACTTTAAGGGCTGCGGCATCGCGCATTCCATTACCGGAAACATCAAGCAAGTCAAGGCGCTCACCCACAAGCAAATGCTCAAATACAAAGAGCAAGTCATCAACGAGATTCCGCTCCTGATTTGCGCCTCGGGCAAAGTGAATCACGAAGAACTGGTCGCCCTCTGCGCCGAAAAGTTTGCCGAAAAGAAAGTGAACGGCACCACGCCCACCGACATTTACAAGGCAAGCAACAGCGTTAAAGTCGTACAAAAGCAAGACATTGCACAGTCAAACCTTTTCTGGGGTTTAAGCTTTGACCGCAGCCTGATGGATGAACGCGCCCGCTGCGCCCTTTCGCTCTTTAACGTCGCAATGGGTGCGGGCATGGCCAGCCGCCTATTCCAAAAAATTCGCGAAGACAAAGGCCTCGCCTACTCCGTGTATTCAACCGCAGACGTTTACCTCGACTGCACCGACTGGGGCGTATCTCTTGCCACAGAACCGCATCAGTTGAACACGGCTCTCGAACTTTCTCTCAACGAAATCAGAAGTTTCTTGAAGCGCGGATTCAACAAGGGTGAATACGAACGCACCAAGACCAATATTCTGGGCGCCATGTACTTGGGTGCCGACAGCCCCGAAAAGCGCGTTGTCCGCATGGCCGAGCAAGTGCTGCACTTGGGCGAATTCCATACCATGGAACAATCCGAAAAACTAATCCAGTCTATGCCCGAAGATGAAGTTGTCGACATCACGAACCGCCTGTTTTCAGCGGCGAAGTTCTCGGCAGCAGTAATCGAGCCCGCAAGCAAGAAAAAGACGCAAATCCCGGTGCATTTTTTCTAAAGCCCACAATTAATTCCTATTATTTAGGAAAATAAGGTATCAATATGAGAATTTCTACCAAAGGCCGCTATGCGCTCCGCGTCATGATTGACCTTGCTCAGCACAGCAAGGACGAATACGTGAAGTTACAGGAACTTGCCGAACGTCAGCAAATTTCCGAAAAATACCTTGAAGGCATTTTAGGTTCGCTGGTACGCGGCAAACTGCTTACAGGCGCCCGCGGCAAGGCTGGCGGTTACAGACTCAACTGCGAACCAGCCAACTGCAGCGTATGGCAGATTCTTTCGGTTGTCGAAACATCGGTTTCTCCCGTTGCCTGCCTCGACGAAAAGGAAAACTCCTGCGAACGCGCCGACATTTGTATTACGCTCCCGGTATGGAAAGAGCTCCATTCCATGATCAAGGATTACCTGGATGGGGTCAAACTGGACCAATTTTTGCGTAACAGTCCCAAGGCCAAGGGTAAAATCCCTGGTGGAAAGAACTGGAATTGCGGATTATAGCGCATTCTAGCCACATTTCCGACCGCCAGTCATAGTTTAAAACTATTAGTAAGAAGATTGTAGCAAAATAATTTCACGCAAGCCTTTGCTTCCCTATTGTTTTGATAGGAATATTATACTATTTTATTTCTAACTTTTCAGTGTTAAATTCAAACAGCGTCCGCGACGCAAAAAAAAGGATTTCTACATGTCAAAGATCTACACCTCTGCCGACCAGCTCATCGGTCACACCCCGCTTCTCGAACTCACCCATATTGAAGAAGGCCTTGGAGCCAAGATTCTCGGAAAGCTCGAATACTTTAACCCCGCCGGTTCCGTGAAGGACCGTGACGAAGCCGAAAAGAGCGGCAAGCTCAAGAAGGGTGCCGTGATTATTGAACCGACTTCGGGTAACACCGGTATCGGTCTTGCATCTGTCGCTGCAGCACGTGGCTACCGCATCATCATCGTAATGCCCGAAACCATGAGCGTGGAACGTCGCCAGATTATGAAGGCTTACGGTGCAGAACTCGTGCTGACCGAAGGCGCCAAGGGTATGAAGGGCGCAATCGAAAAGGCCGACGAACTCGCCAAGGAAATTCCGAACAGCTTTATTCCGGGCCAGTTTGTGAACCCGGCTAACCCGGCCGCCCACAAGGCAACCACCGGTCCCGAAATCTGGGAAGACACCGATGGTAAGGTCGATATCTTTGTAGCCGGTGTCGGTACTGGTGGTACGGTGACTGGCGTAGGCGAATACCTCAAGTCCAAGAACCCGAACGTGAAGGTTGTCGCTGTCGAACCGGCAAGCTCTCCGGTGCTCTCCAAGGGTACTGCAGGCGCCCACAAGATCCAAGGCATTGGCGCAGGCTTTGTTCCTGAAACCCTGAACACCAAAGTTTATGACGAAGTGATTGCTGTCGAAAACGATGCCGCATTCGAAGCCGGCCGCGAAATCGGCAAGACCGAAGGCGTGCTCGTTGGTATTTCTTCTGGCGCCGCTCTCTGGGCCGCCAAGGAACTCGCCAAGCGTCCGGAAAACAAGGGCAAGACGATTGTCGCACTCCTCCCGGATACCGGCGACCGTTACCTCTCCACCGCCCTCTTCGCAGAATAATTTTCACAGAATTATTACTTTATTTACAACAACGCCCATTAGAAATTATCTAATGGGTATTTTATTTATTTGTAGCGAGACAGATATTCCATCGTTAGATAAAATACAAACGGCAAGATAACAAAAGCGTCGGCCAAGGATGGGCAACCTGTGTTTATTTTCTACATTTTTTCAAAATGCATTTCAAGAACATCATCTTCGATTTAGGCGGAGTCATTCTCGACATCAACATGCAGAAAGCCCTTGACGGCTTTGCTGCACTCGGACTCCCCGAAAGCGAACTTCGCTTTGATGTAGGCGAAGCCGCCGACTTGATGCACCGTTACCAACTCGGACATTTTACGACCGATGAATTCTGCAGGCGCCTTGCCGCCAGGTGCAATCCGGGCACAACTCCCGAACAAGTTGCTCACGCCTGGAACAGCATTTGCCTTGGCATCCCCGAACGAAAGCTAAACGCCATCAAGGCTCTCAAGCAACGTGCAAACGCCTACCTGCTTAGCAACACCAATGACCTGCACTGGCAATATTGCCTAGACCATTGGTTCAATGCAAACGGGAACCGCTGCGAAGATTTTTTCGACAAGGTTTTCTTGAGTCAAGAAATGCACCTAGAAAAACCGCACACCGAAATTTTCGAACAAGTTATTAAAACCATCGATGCAGGTTGCGACGCCGAAGCATCGGACACAATCTTCCTCGACGATAACATCGATAACGTAAATGCCGCAAAAAATTGCTGCATTCAAGCGGTGCAAATCACACCCGATTTCGACTGGGTCGATTACCTTAAAGCGCTAGATTAAAACGCCTGGTAAATCTTGAAGATTGCGAGAATCTTTCCGATGATCGCAGGAATACCCGGGCACAAGAAGCAGAGAATCACGCGAGTCACGCGGTTTTTCCACCAGCGCTTGACCTGCCAAATGTCATCGGTCAAAGTTTCCATTTCGGACACTCGCGGCGGGCGCATGTAAACCTGCGTAAGCGCGGTAAAGAACCCGACACCAATCAGCGGAGTAAGACCTGTAAACGGAGCTGCGATTAGCGCCACCAAAACCGTAAGCGGATGACCACCAGCAACGATCGTGCCAAGCATGGCTCCACCGCCAGTAAGCATCGCCCACTGCAAGCTAAGTTCGCCGGCCTTTTCGGCACCGGTATGAACACCGACAGCGATAATGCTAGCAATAATGGCAACCGGAATTGCCCAGCCGATAATTTTCCAAATCGGAGCGCTCTTCGGAATCACGCTAATGGATTCTTCGCTCGGGAGTTCACGGTCTTCTTCGATAATGTGAGCAATGCCGTTCATGTGGCCTGCACCCACGACCGCCACAATCTTTTTGCCCGGAGCATTCTTGATTTTGCTTGCGAGGAACTGGTCGCGTTCGTCAATCAGCACTTGCTTGACTTCGGGGAACGACTTTCCGAAATCCTGCATCATGGCGCTCAAGGCATCTTGTTGCTTTATCTTGGCCAAGTCTTCTTCACTGACTTCGGTCTTGTCGAAAATGCTTGCGATGAGTCCGCCCAAGAGGCTCAGCTTGCGGTACCAGGGCGTGCATGCCCAAGTGCGCTTAAGGGTAATCTTGATATCGCGGTCGGCAAGCACCAGTTCGGAATTCTTTTCGGCGGCAACATCGACCGCTTCCTTGAGTTCTGAACCCGGCTTAACGCCAGTTTGGGCGCCCATGCGCTTTTGATAAGACCCGAGCACCAAGTTTGCAATCAACGTCGCCAGTTGTTTTTTCTTGATAACTTGTTTTAAATCAGTCTTTTTCCAGCGGTCCGGGTCCTTGATAGAATTCAAGCGTCCTTCGTCCAATTCAACACAAACTGTATCCGGTGATTCCGCTTCAATAGTCGCCCGAACCAGGTCCTTGGAGGCCTGCGAAATATGGGCGGTACCAATTAGAATAATTTCTCTATCGTCTTTTTTAATGCGGTAAATGTCTGATTTTTCGTTCATCGGACTAAATGATAGCAAGAAAACGGCTTGCAAATTGAAAAAAAAACTTCTTTTTTGTTGACTTTATCAAAAAATGTTTATATTTATATAGAATTTTCGTTTTTTCGGAGGTTTGGCCTTATGAAAAAAATTTTGGCATATCTTTCTTTGGCAGCATTGGTTCTGACCGGCTGTGCAGGTTCTAGGTCTGATGACCCGGAAGCTCTGGACAACGCATTGGTCGGATTCACGTCTTGCGTGCAGGGTTCTCGCTGGCAGGAAGCTCTTGAATACGTAACACCGAGCGAAGCCGATGTTATCGCTACCTCTGACGGCTACGAATTCAAGGATGAATACAAGACTGCCGCCCGCAGACTTCCGCTTTCGACACTCCGCAGAGCAGGCCTCCAGGTTGATGGCCGCGGTCGCTTGGTTGGCATCAAGGACGCCATGGACGAAGCTAACGGTCGCTACGTGATGTCCGAAGATCAGGCCAAAGTTGGCACCAACCTCAAGCAGATGGAAGACGAACGCGTGAAGCGCCGCATTGAACAGGGTCAGAAGATTCTTCAGGAAGAAGAGGAAGAAGCTAACCAGGAACAAGAAGAAATCGTCTATTCCAACAAGTTGACCGACGAAGAAAAGCGTAAGTACGGCAGCACCCGCGACCTGCAGGCTCCGGAAGCTTACGAAGACGAAAGCACGCAGGAAGCTGAAGAACAGCTCTACGGCGGCGACTACGAAAATCCGTAATGATTAACGTATTCAAAAGTTTTTCGAAAACGGCGCTATTCAAGGCGTCGTTTTTTGCAGTATTATTTTGCCTGGCAGCCTGCGACCTTGGACCAGACCCAGCTGCAGACGGAGCTAGGTTCAACAAGCGTTTTCACTATTACTACACGCAGGATTGCTATTTTAACGCATTTGAGGCATACAACTGCGGTTCGATTCATTCCATTAGTCCTTCGATGACCGTCAGCCTGCGAATCGACAGCGACGGATTGGCCACCTTAAGCCTCGATGGCGACTACTATTATTATCTGGCATCGGAATACACCGAAGGCTACGACCCGGAATATGGTAGATATTACAACTTTTATCAAGATGATGATGAACTGACCGTCTATCAAGACGGCTATACCTTGGCATATTGGGACAATAATCGCAGTATCGTGACTTATTACTATTACGACCTGTACTAGATTTTTCTATCTTTTGCCCCACTCATGAGCAATTCTGAAAATTTTGTCATCGCCCTTGATGGCGGTTCGGGTACCGGCAAGAGTACCACTGCAAAAATCGTTGCAAAGACTTTAGGTATTACCTATTTGGACACGGGTGCTATGTATCGCGCCGTGACACTTGCCGCCCTCGACGCAGGCCTCGCTGCCGAAGAAGGCCCCGCGATGGACAAATTGCTCGAAAACCTGACCCTCGGGTTCGATTCCGAAAACCACATTCTCATTAACGGTGTCTGCCGCGAAAATGAAATCCGTGGCATGAAGGTATCGAGCAACGTGAGCATTTACTGCGCACTCCCGTCGGTCCGTGCCGCCATGACCAAGCAGCAGCGCGAAATCGGCAAGAAGCAGAGCTGCATTCTGGATGGCCGCGATATCGGAACCGTGGTGTTCCCCGATGCCAAGTACAAGTTTTTCATGGTCACAGACGTTAAAGTCCGTGCCGAACGCCGCTACAAGGAACTCCTTGAAAAGGGCGAAAAGGTGACTCTCGAAGAAGTCCTCAACAATCTGGTCGAACGCGACCGCCTGGATTCTTCGCGCGCTACCGCCCCGTTAAAGAAAGCGGACGACGCTATTGAAATTGACACTACACACATCTCAATCCAACAACAGGTTCAAAAGATTCTTGACTACGTAGGTGTAGTGGCGTAGCCTGAATCCTTTGTTCCGCAACCCAATTAAACAATATGTCTCAAAATCTCAAATTCGGTACCGCTGAAGATCTCGCTGAAATCCTCGCCGCTCAGGGCGAATGCAGCCCCGACTTCCGTAAGCAGAACGCTGACGTTTACGCCGGCATGGATTGCCTCGAACAGGGCAAGCTCGTCACTGGTAAGATTAGCCAGGTGAACGACCAGGAAGTCTTGATCGACGTGAACTACAAGTCCGAAGGTGTCATTGACCGTGCTGAATTCAAGGACACGGACTCCCTCGAAATCGGTTCCGAAATCGAAGTGTTTGTCGAGACGGCCGTCTCATCTTGTCGAAGCAGAAGGCCGACTTCGTGCGCGTGTGGGATCGCATCCACGCTGCATTCGAAAACAACGAAGTCGTGCGCGGTACGCTCACGAAGCGTATCAAGGGCGGTGTGGTTGTCGACCTGTTCGGCATCGACGCCTTCCTCCCGGGTTCCCAGATCGACCTCCGTCAGATCCCGGACATCAACGCCCTCATCGGTCAGGATTTCGACCTCAAGGTTATCAAGGTCAACAAGGCTCGCCGCAACATCGTCGTTTCTCGCCGTGTTGTTCTCGAAGAAGAACGCAACAAGCAGCGTGGCGACGTGCTCGAAACCCTCGAAAAGGGTCAGGTCCGCAAGGGTATCGTCAAGAACATCACCGACTTCGGTGCATTCATTGACCTCGGCGGCGTAGACGGCCTCCTCCACATCACCGACATGAGCTACAAGCGCATCAATCACCCGACCGAATTGCTCCAGCTCGGCCAGGAAGTCGAAGTTATGGTTCTCGACTTCAACGACAAGAAGGAACGCATCTCTCTCGGCATGAAGCAGCTTAAGCCGCATCCGTGGAAGGACATCGCCGAACGTTATCCGGAAGGCGCCATCGTTAAGGGTAAGGTTGTTTCCATTACCGATTACGGTGCATTCGTTGAACTGGATAGCGGCGTCGAAGGCCTCATCCACGTTTCCGAAATGTCCTGGACTCAGCATGTCAAGCACCCGTCCAAAATCCTCCACCGTTGGTCAGGAAGTTGAAGCTGTCGTGCTCAAGGTTGAAGAAGATGCAGAACGTATCTCTCTCGGCATGAAGCAGCTCGAATCTGATCCGTGGGATTCTATCGAAACCGAACTTCCGCCGGGTGCCCGCGTGGTTGGTGAAATCCGCAACATCGCTTCCTTCGGCGCATTCGTCGAAATTAAGGAAGGTGTTGATGGCCTCATCCACGTTTCCGACATGTCCTGGACCAAGAAGATCACTCACCCGAACGAAATGGTCAAGAAGGGTGACAAGGTTGAATGCGTCGTGCTCGCTGTCGATAAGGAAAAGCGTCGTATTTCCCTCTCCATGAAGCACCTCACCGAAGATCCGTGGGACACCATTGATTCCACCTACCCGGTGAACAGCGAAGTGAAGGGCAAGATCGTTCGCATGCTCGACCGCGGCGTCGTGGTTGAACTCGCTGACGGTATCGAAGGCTTCATCCCGGTTTCCAAGCTCACCGCTGAATACATCAAGGTTCCGGCCGATGCATTCAAGGTTGGCGACGAAGTTCCGGCTGTCGTGACCGAAATCGATCAGAACAACCGTAAGATCTTCCTCTCTGTGGTTGACTACTTCAAGAACCGTGAATCCGCTGAGCTCAAGGCTTGGATGGACTCTCACAAGCCGGGCGAATCTGGCACCACCATCGGTGAAGCCACCGCTCCGAAGAAGAAGAGCTCCAAGAAGAAGGCTGACGCTGAAGCCGAAGCTTAATTAGCTTCTTCAAAAGCATAAAGCTTTAAGGAATCCCGCGATTATTCGCGGGGTTTCTTTTTTCTATTTTTCGTTTCATGAACCTCGCTGGAAAGAAAATTTTGCTCGGAGTCTCGGGCGGCATTGCCGTATACAAGAGCTGCGAGCTGTTGCGCCTGTTGCAGAAGAAGGGCGCCGAAGTACGCGTATGCATGACCGATGCAGCAACTGAATTTGTAGCGTCGCTAACTTTTGCAAGCCTGAGTAAATGTCCTGTGTACCTGAAGAACGGAGCCGTCGAAGCGCGCCCCTTCCAGCATATTGATTTTCCGCGTTGGGCAGACCTCTATTTGGTGGTGCCCGCGACCGCGAACGTCATCGGGAAATTCGCCTGCGGTATCGCCGACGATCCGGTGAGCCTTTGCTTTATGAGCTGCACGTGTCCGCGCGTAATTGCGCCCGCGATGAATGTGGCAATGTACAACTCCCCCGCCGTAAAACGCAACCTCGAGATTTTGCGCGGCTTTGAAGACACGACCGTACTTGAATCGCCTGCGGGGGAACTCGCCTGTGGTGAAGTCGGACAAGGTCGCCTGATGGAACCGGCCGAGATTGTGAAGTATTTAGAAGGGGCAAGTCTGCCCCTCGCTGCAGCCGTATGCGCGTCTTCCGCTACCCCATCTCCTAGGGACACGGCCCCTAAAACCCCCGCGCCAGCATGTCCTGTTGCACAAGATGTCCCGCCGACACAAGATGCAAGCCTTCCTGGCTACGGCAAGAAAGTTCTCTTAACTGCAGGCCGTACCGAAGAAGCAATCGACCCGGTGCGCTATATCAGCAACCGCAGTAGCGGAAAGACTGCGGTTGCACTCGCCTCGGTATTCTACGCCAACGGTTTTGAAGTCGAAGTTGTCGCAGGCCCGATGGAAGCGAAGTTCCCGGGCGGAGTGAAAGTGACTCGAGTGACAAGCGCCCGCGATATGCACGACGCCGTCCTTGAACGAATGAAGAGTGCAAGCGCGCTCGTTCACTGCGCCGCTGTCGCCGACTACCGTCCGAAAGTGGCCGCCACCGAAAAGATTAAGGATAGCCGTAGCCAGCTGATTCTGGAACTGGAACCGAACCCGAATATTTTGCGAGACAGCGTCGCCCAAAAGCGCAACGACCAAGTGATTGTCGGATTCGCACTTGAAACCGATCACTTTGAAGAACACGCCGCCGAAAAGCTTGCAAAGAGCGGCGCCGACGCATTGCTTTTGAACGCCCCTGTAGCCGCCGATTCTGGCTTTGGCCGCGACTGCGTGCGGTTCGCCCTGGTGGAAAAGGGCAAGCCCGTTCCACCGCTCGCCATGGGCGAGAAGGTCGATTTGGCCGAGACAATTTTGAACTTTTGCCTGGAGCGCCTGAATGGCTGACGAATTTGACTTTAGCGAACTGCGCAACTACCTTTCAGGACAAATCGACCTGGGCGAAGCGGAACTCTTGCTAGACGAGCCATGGACTCTCACTCGCAAGCCAGCTGTTCCTGGTGCGCCCGCCGCTCCGCGCCCTATTGCACCGAGTCATGTTCCGCCAACTCCGGCCGCAGCCCCCGCGGCACGTCCGGTGCCGCGCAACCTGCCGCCTCAATTCCCGAACAGCTCGGCTCCCGCAGCAGGATCTGCACAGGCCCCGATTCCAGACACCACCGGATTTGCGCCTTCGCTCTTCGGCGCCGTCGATTCCAAGGCAACCGCCATTCCGGCAGCCAATATGCCGACAGCTCGCACAGTCAAGCGCGCCGCACACGCCTTCGAATCAGTCGATTCTCTTGATGCATTCTACGAATCCATCAAGGGCGAAGCCATGTACGCCAAGGAAGCCGCACTCGCCCGCTATGTTGGTCCCGCCAAACCGAAATTGCTTTTCCTGCTCCCCGCCATTAAAATGGCCGAGGCAGCCAGCATCTCGGCAACAAGCACCGACGTATTCTTCGGAACACCCGTCGGCGAAATGCTTTCGCGCCTGTTCGCAAGCTTAAGCATCGAACAAAAAGATATCGGCATCACGTACTTCTTCAAGTCGACCGAGCGCCCGCTCGCGCCGCTTCTCGAAGCCGCGCTCCGCAAGATGCTCACCAAGGAACTCAGCTTTATCCAGCCTGAAATCATGGTGACCTTCGGGCAGCCGCTGTTCTATCAGGTATTCGGCAAGGGCAAGAACTTCGACGAAAACGCCGGCACAGCCATGGACTTCGCAGGCGTCAAGAGTTGTGCGCTCGTTGACCCGTATGCCATGGTAAACGACAAGCAGATGAAATGGCTCACCTGGAAGGTTCACATCCCGCGTAGCGGCATGTTCACCATAGCTGCAAAGTAATTTTCGACGAGGCAGAATCGCATGAGCTCTCCGAATCCGAACACGGTGCATCCGATTGCGGGCTACGACAAGGAAATCTATGTCAAGCCCACCATCAAGAACCCGAACATTATTGTCGGGGACTTCACCTATATTGCGGACTCGGAATTCGAAAGCCATGTGACGCACCACTATGACTTTATCGGCGACAAACTGATTATCGGGAAGTTCTGCCAGATTGCCGCCGGCGTAGAATTCGTCATGAACGGCGCCAACCACCAGATGAATGCGGTTTCCACGTTCCCGTTCTATACGCTGGAAGGCTGGAAAATGAATCCACCCGCTAAAAGCGACATGCCATTCAAGGGCGACACCGTCATCGGAAACGATGTGTGGATTGGCCAGAACGCCACCATCTTACCGGGCGTACATATCGGCGACGGAGCCATCATCGGTGCGAACAGCGTCGTCGGCAGCGACGTAGAGCCTTATACGATTGTGGTCGGAAACCCCGCCGAAGTAATCCGCTATCGTTTTGACGAAGAACTGACGGAACTCCTGCTCAAATTCAAGTGGTGGGACAAGCCCATCGAAGAAATCAACGAATTGATTCCGATTCTTACGAGCAGCGATCTTGATAAAGTCAAAGCCGAAATCCACCGGCTAATGAACGCTTAGCACAAAGCTTTACACTTCAATGAGCGTTGCCACGAGGCAGCTATCTTTGGTGTGGCCGGAGCCGACGAAATCGATGTCTTGCGACTTGTTCCAAAGAGTTTTCGCTTTCGGGTGGACGGACGCAACCGATGCAAGCGCATTCCGCGAGAAGGCGGACAAATTAAATTCGCTGTAATTGGAACTCACCATAAAGAGGCCGCCCTTGTTCAGGAGCGTGGCACAGTCGGCCACGAGCGGCATCAGGTGTTCGCGTACGTTAAAGTTCTTGCCCTTGAAGCGGGCAAAGCTCGGCGGGTCGAGCACGATGGCATCGAACTTGAGACCTTTCTTTTGCGCCCAATGAACGTATTCGACGGCATTGCCTCTGAAGAATTCACCCTGTTTGGGTTCGAGCCCATTGAGGGCATAATTTTCGCGACCCTTGTCCAGAATCTTCGCGCTGATGTCGGCATTCGTCGAAATCTCGGCATCACCCAGGCGGCCATGCACCGAGAAAGCGCATGTATAACTGAACAAGTTCAGCATACGGCGCCCTGCTGCCCGAGACCCCATCTCCAAGCGAATTGCACGCATGTCAAGGAACAGTCCCGGATTCACCGTGTCAAGCAAATCGATGTGGAACTTCGCAGAGCCTTCGCGGACAATGCCCACAGAATCTTCGGGGCGGCCCACCAGCACTTCCATCGGCGGGTTTTCAAGCGACTTGCCGGAACGGGAAAGGCGTTCCTTTACAACGAGGCAAACGGGAGAAAACTTCTGCGCAATCGCATCGGCAATGGCACGCTTTTCGCGGAGCAGTTCATCACCGAAAAACTGAATCTGGTAACGATCGCCGAACTTGTCGAGCGTCATGCCAGGGAATCCATCTGGCCCCCCGTTCACAATGCGGAAAGCCTCCGTCGTTTCAAACAACGGAGAACGCTTGTTGAAAGCCGCATCTAAAAGTTTCGGGAAATCCTGGTTCATGCAGAACAAATCTTTTTAATTACCACACGGATTCGATTTTACTAACGTAAAATCAATTCTAGCAAAAAGCGCGCTACTTGTCCATGCTCTTGATTTGGTCCACGAATTCGCCGACTTCCTTGAATTCGCGGTAAATCGAGGCAAAGCGCACGTAGGCGACGGCATCGAGCTTTTTGAGTTCCTGCATCACCAGGTTGCCAATCTGTTCGTAGCTGACTTCGAAGTTTTCAGTCACGGTCAGGGCGTTTTCCACGTTGGTCGCGAGCTGTTCAATGTCAGCGACCGAAACGGGGCGTTTTTTGCAGGAATTCATGATACCGCGCAGGAGCTTTTCGCGCTGGAACGGTTCATGTTCGCCGCTGCGCTTGATCACGGTCAGCGGCTGGACTTCGATGTATTCACGAGTGGTAAAGCGTTTGCCGCATTCGCAACATTCGCGACGACGTCGAATGGAGGAACCGCTCACGCGGCTGTCCACCACCTTGTCGTTATCTTTCTTGCAGAATGGGCAAATCATCTTAAACCTTAGTTGAACTTCTTGAATTCAGCGACGTTTGCCTTGAATTCAGCGAGGTATTCCTTCGCGGCGGCCACGACGGCTTCCGGAGTGTAACCGAATTCCTTTTCGAGCACGGCAGCCGGAGCAGAGGCGCCAAAGCGTTCTAGACCGGAGACCTTGCCGAAGCCACCCACGACCTGGGCGAACAGGAGCGGAAGGCCGCTGGACTTTGCGAACACCGGAGTCCAAGGAACGATGATGGAATCGCGGTAAGCCTTGTCCTGAGCCATAAAGAGGGCCGGGCTGATCATGGAGACCACACGGACCTTGAGGCCTTCGCCACGGAGGATTTCGGCAGCGTCGTGAGTCAGGAGCACGTCGGAACCGTTAGACACGAAGGTCAGGTCCGGGCGTGCGGAACCGCAGTTGTCGCTCACGATGTAGGCACCCTTGCGGCATGCCTTGGAGGCTTCGTAGCGTTTGTCACCAGGGAGCGTCTTCACGTTCTGGCGGGTAAGAATAATCGCGGTCGGGCGATCGTTGTTTTCAAAAGCCATTTCCCAGGCGGTCACGGTTTCGAAGGCATCGGCCGGGCGGAGCACCAGCATTTCGGACTTGCCGTCTTCGCGCTTGAGACCTTCGAGCAAACGGATCTGGGTTTCGTGTTCGATCGGCTGGTGCGTCGGGCCGTCTTCGCCCACGCGGAAACTGTCATGCGTGTACATGAACTTGACCGGGAGCTTCATGAGGGCTGCCATACGGATAGCCGGCTTCATGAAGTCGCTGAACACGAAGAATGTAGCACAAATCGGATAGAGGCCGCCGTGCAGTGCGATACCGCAGCAGATGGCGCCCATAGTCAGTTCGGCAACGCCCACCTGAACGAAGGCACCCTTGAAGTCGCCTGCGCGGAAGATGCCGGTCTTGTTGAGGAAGGCCTGGGTGTTGTCGGAGTTAGAAAGGTCAGCAGAGCTGCAGATGCAGTTCTTCACGTTTTCAGCGAGGTAGCCGAGCACGGTACCGGAAGTCACGCGGGTAGCGACACCTTCCTTGAGTTCGAGGCCAGAAAGGTCGATCTTCGGAGCCTTGCCCGAGAGCCATTCCTTGAGGGTGGCTGCCTTTTCCGGGTTCTTGGCGTCCCAAGCAGCCTTGGCTTTCTTCCATTCGGCAACCTGCTTGCGGAGTTCTTCCTTGCGGGCTTCGAAGCCTGCCTTCACGTCGTCAAAAATCTTGAATGCATCGGCCGGATTGCCGCCGAGGTTCTTCACGGTTGCATCGGTAGAAGCACCAGCAGCGTTCAGCGGCTGACCGTGGGTAGAAACAGCACCTTCGAAGGACTTGCCGTCTTCGGCGATGGCGCCCTTGGCCATGGTGGTGTGACCGATGATGATGGTCGGCTTTTCAGTTTCGGCCCAAGCGGCCTTGAAAGCCTTGCGGAGTTCAGCAATGTTGTGACCGTCGGCCACGTCAATCACGCGGAAGCCCCATGCTTCGTACTGACCAGCCAAGTCGTGGCTCATCACGTCTTCAACCTTGCAGGAGAGCTGCACCTGGTTGGCGTCGTAGAAGAAAATGAGGTTAGAAAGCTTGAGGTGACCGGCAATACGGCCCACGCCGTAAGCGATTTCTTCTTCGAGGCCGCCGTCAGACACGAGGCATACGACCTTGTGCTGCAGAATGTCGCCAAAGCGTTCGACCATGAAGCGTTCGGCAATAGCGTTACCGAGGGCTACGGCATGACCGATACCGAGCGGGCCCGAGGAGTTTTCGATGCCGAGGGCGACTTCGACTTCGGGGTGACCCGGAGTGCGGGAGCCGAGCTGGCGGAAATTCTTGAGGTCTTCCATCGAGAGGTTGCCGAGCATGGCAAGTTCGCCGTACAGGAGCGCGGACATGTGGCCCGGGTCCATAAAGAAGCGGTCGCGGGCTTCCCAGTAGGGGTTTTCGGGGTCAAAACGGAGAAATTCCGAATACAGGAGCGTAATGGCGTCTGCTGCGCCCATGGCTCCACCCGGGTGACCGGACTTTGCCTTCTGCACCATGGCAGCGGAAAGGATTCGAATGTTGTCAGCCGCTTTTGTAACCAACGCGTCTTGCACTTTTTTAACCTCTCTTTAGAATTAAGCGCCCCAAATTTAGTTTTTTTACAATTTTCTCTCAAGGTTATGGGACGCTTTTCACACTAAAACAATCTTATTTCTTTCTTTTTACGCCGGTTTTGACCAATCGATACTCAGTATGGCCATCTTTGAACTTGAAGTCGATACGCCAGATATAGACGCCCGTACCCACATGACGACCCTCGTCAGATCGGTTATTCCAGTGTAAAAAGCCCGTTTTTGCGTGATTTCGGCCATTTCCGCGTATTTTTTGGCTCATTTCGCCATCATCACCGAATTTACGCTTGAACGTCGTCACCACGTTCGAGTAGCTATCGAAAATGGTCACGGTGGCCTTGTAAGGCATAATACTTGCAACCCTGATCACCGATAGCGTATCCGGAACACGGCTCCAGTCTTCGTCGCCAGGAGCAATCCACTTTTCCTTGTTCTTGATACCGCTCACCGCAGGCGCAGGAGCAACCTCGTAAAGGTATACGTTACCATTGCTACCGTCAATAGTTATCCCACCACGGCCCATCGGGTTGTCATACTTGTCGACATAGGTCGCCTTGGGATTGGTACGAATGCAATTGTAGGTCATGAGATTGTGGTCTGCCAGCACAAATGTCCAGACAAGGCCAGCCGAATCCTTTTCGAGCAGTTTCGAAATGTTCAGTGAATAGTCCAAGGTATCCTTACAATCTTCCGAATAGGTGAACAATTTTTTCCAGGCATTTTCGTCGCCGGTATTTTCGACCGGTTCCGACAATGTGATTTCCAGAGTATCCGGAGGAACTTCATTCGTGCATTCCATGAATTCATCAATAGAAATGGTTCCAGGACGCTTGACTGCCTTCACAGGCACAGCGCCAATACGGTCCTTGATTTCCATTTTTTGCGAGAAGCCACCCTTAGGCCTTGTCATCTTAAGATACGGTGTCTCTTCCGCATCGGCTGCGGTGGCGCCATAATCGAACGAATCTTCAAGACGGGCTTCGACCCAAGAGCGACCGCTCTGCAGTTTGAAGCGCTTCTTGGACACGCTTTGCCACGTGCCACCAGCCTTGTTCCAATACAGGGTATCAATAGCAGCAACTCCTTCCTTTTGCTTTGACACATAGTGAATTCGAATGGAATCAGCCTCGCCATCCTTGTCGGCATCGTAAATTTCGGCGGTATCAGCCGGAATATAGTTCGAGTATACTACCAAGGAATCTCGTTTCCAGCCGAGTTTGTCCTTCTTGATTCCGGCCTTAATCACCACGCGGTTGTAAGAAGCGTTCATATTGAACAAGGCATCAAGTTTCGAGCTTTCCAAATCGTCCTTGTCATACGCAAAGTAGAACGTGCCGCTATATTCGAAGGTCGAGGTGTAGTCGCCCGTTTCCACGGCCTTCACCCACAGCGAGTCATACTTATTAGTAAACAAGAGAACATTCAAAGTATCCTTTTTATGGATAGACTTGCTAACAGATGTCAAGCGGAGTTTAAATTGGACAGAATCACCCGATTCGAGAGAATCAAGATCCTTTTTGCCAGACGCATTCAAGAACCTGTAGCTAAATTCGACGGTATCGCCCACAATGACCGTATCGCGAGCATACGTTCCATAAAGCGGGTCCTTATACTCGGCAACAAGCGTATCACTGCCACTGCAAGAAATCGAACCGTCGTCTCGCTTTGCAGAGTATTCGTTCTTCGAAATAGCCTTGGCCGTTTCGTAGTAACCTGAACGTTTTTCGACAAGCTTGATATTGTTTTCGATATCACCCGACACAAGGCAAGAAAGCGTAGCCTTCACCGTGTCCTTGCCCGTCGAGAAATCTTCGGTCACAAGTTTCAAACGCAACTTACTCGTTTCGCGAGAAATCGGATCTCCGGCAACATCACCATTTACAATCGTGATAGAATCTTCAACATCCGCTACGCGAACTTTTCGATTGCAAACCGGAATAAAGGAATTTTGCATTTTCTGCCAGCGGGCGGAAGCACCCAATTCATCGACAGCGCGGACATAGTATTCAATAATACCGTTTTCAAAGGCCTTCGCCGGAATGTAGCCATTCCAGTACCCATTGGATTCAGACATCAGACGTTCATCAAAGAGAACCACCGCGGAATCCTTGTAGAAGAGAGACGCACTATTGACTCCATTATCATCGGTAATCTTAAAGCGCAGGCTTCCCTTGCCACCCGTCGTATCGACACAAGCGACAGAATCCAACTTGATGACGGGAACATCGTTTTTAACAGGAATGGTGTATGGTTCCTTAGCCGGACTCATTACAGAAGGCGTTTTTCCCGTAAGTCCATTAGAATCGGTCGCGACCACATAAAAATCAATACCGGGGAATGTCACCGAAGCATCAGGAATTACATACTGCCACAAGGAATCATCAACTTGAGTCATTTCATACGATTTAAACGCATCGTTTCGTAAGCTGACGTCTCTAGTAAAGAGACGAACATCCTTAATGGCCGATTTGGATTTAACGATAACACTAATCGTAAGGCTCTGGAATTGCGGCTGATTCACCCCTACCAGTTTCCATGTAGCCGGAGTCAACTCGATAATAGGCGGCTGAGAACTTTCATTCCAATAAGCCGTATCAGCAGCATCCTTGTTCAAGAACTTTGTCTTGATAACCACCGTATGAGTGTCACCATTCCAAACGGCATCGGGGCTCTGATAGCAAAGAATATAACGAGCCTGCACCGCGCTGCGGATGGTCGTATAAATATTAGACAACTGCGAAGCATTCGGAGCACTCGTGAAAGTTCCACCAGAACCATCAGCCAACTCTCTCAACGTGCTATTTGATGTCGTTGCAACAGCAATTGAATAAATATTGGTCTGCAAGGTTATGGCACGAGACACCACTTCGCTCGAAGTATATACGTCATCATTATTAGCACCATCTGAAAACACAATCACAGCCGTTGGGTTCGTTTCGCCCACAAGCTGTTCTACACCAACCATCGTTCCCTTATTAATGTTGGTTCCATTGCCATTTGCTGTCAACCTGTCAACGGCGTTCAACAACAACTCCTTATCAGAAGTCATTGTTTGATGCACCTTAGCATTAGAACCACCTGTAAAGCCAATAATAGCAGTTCTGTCATAGGGGCCCATTTCATTGATAAACTGACGAATTGAATTCTTTGCCTCCGTCATTTTCGTGCCGCTCATGGAACCACTTTCATCGACAACCAAGGCAACCGATACGCCACCAACACTTTCAATCGTTGTCGTTTGGGCGGGCAACGACTTATTATCCTGGAACAGAACGAAATCAGTAGAATCAAGTCCAGCAATCGGTTTCCCACTATTCTTGTCTATCACGGACACCTGAGCACAAATGCCCGGATGATTGCTCAAGTCAAGGCTTGTAATAGCAAGTTCTGGTTCAGCCGAAAGATCAAACACGTAGTTAGCCTTAATATGGCAATAACTCGATTGCGGTTCAGCTCTAGTCCTTGCATTCGAAGCATCATCAATCCGAACGGAGCCCTTGACTTTAATCCAAGAATCAAAGACATAACCACCATAGGGGATTGCAGATAAAGCCGTATCGGTTCCCGGAGCTATATAAATATCGCCCGACGGAACCGCACGTCCACGAGTCGATTCAACAAACATGACATACGGGGTAATCATCTGCACCGCAAAATCCTTAAGACGAGACGATTTTTGGGTCGTATCCTTGATGCCATAATAATAGGTCTTGCCTGGCATTCCTTGAAGGAGTACATAATTGGAACCCGTGAGACCATAAGTCTTTACAGAAGAACCAAAGAGTGAATCTATTCCGTAAGAAATGCACATGCCAATAATAGAATCGACTTTCAACAAGTAGTGATTCGTATCCGAAGGTGTCCAGCGGAAGCGAACCGTAGACGTATCGTTATCGGCATAATGATGCAACTGGACATTGTAGTTTTTCTTTGTCGCAGTCAGTTCATATACACTACCACGTTTGAAGGTAGCCTTAAGTGTCGCGGTATCGGCCGGAATCGCCATCGTCATGTTGGCATACGGGTCATCAATGCTTGCCGTACCCGATTCCACAATCCACTTGTCAAAGCGGAATCCATTTTTCGCAGTAGCGGTAATAGGATAAGCGGTTCCCACCCAAGCAGGCGAATAACCCGTCGGAGAAGCGGTTCCGTTAGAATCCGCCACCAACGTCAGGCTAGCCTTTGTTTGCGAGTAACTAATCCAGAACGGCAACGGCTGCAGCGTATCGCGACTATTGTAATTCTTAACGGTATAGCACACAGATTGACCCGCCGTAAGCCCTAACTGGTCTAGCTTACCCTTAGTTGAAGTCGTTCTCAATTTATAAGTATTAAATGTACACGTAGTATCATATTCCACCGTCATCGACAAGTCAAGGCTACGTATAGAAATCGCGTATTGGCCTGTGGTCGGGGCAACGAATTTAAACCTCACGCCATAAGACGGGCCTCTAGAATAATAATTCTCAACCAGCGTATACTTAGTTGAAACATCTGTAATCGGATACACGGTGCCCACTACAAAATGAGCCTTAACCGTACAATTGCCATCAGGTATGATAGAAGTTGCAGCCTTCGTCGAATCGATAATCTTACAAGAGCCCGATGCCACGCTCCATTTGCTAAAGCGATGGTCAATATCGGTCGTATAAGCCCTTATAGGAACGGTATCGCCTGCAATATGAGTCGAATCATACATACGGGAACCTGATGCACCCATATACGCATATCCCGTACCCGAAGTATCTGTGTACAAGTTGGCTGTTTTTACAGCCTTAACCCAAACGCTATCACCCCTATAAGATGCCGTATTCGAAACAAATTGGAAATACCGCCTCTGATTTGCATCAAGCGTCACCAAAATTCTGCAGGATCCACCTACAGAGCATGATGTCGAATTATAATTATAGAATGTTGAATCGGCATTATAATTGTATATTATCGCCGCATTATTCGTATTCATGACAATCGCATACATTCCAGAATCTCTGGTATTCAAAACCGTGCGAACACCATAAATATTTCTTCTAGTATTCGAGCCGTTGTCTTTAAACGTATACCCTCTGAAAGAAGAAGTCAGCTGATAAAGCGGCAATGTCGAAGTAACCGGCTTGATAACCACGGACCCCGTTCCCTTAAGAATAAACGAGGTATTAAGTTCAGAGCTATCTACAAATGCACCCTTGCCAGACACAACAGTCCACTTGACAAAATGCGCCCCCGAATCCAAAGACGTCGATAAAGCCAACTGATCGCCAACAGCAAGCGTATCCACTCTTGACTGACTATCAATTTTGACGGTTCCCCCTCGAAGGGCCACGACAGAAACAGGATCATCCCAATATTCGGTCGCATAAGGAATCGTACTTTCAAAAACTTCCTCGTTTGCGGCTGCCGCTACAACATTAAAAGAAACCTCATTACTTGTATTGCTATACGTTCTCTTTGCCGAACTGAACGTAGAATCCGCTCCATAATATCTGTATGTACCTCTAAAGCCCTGCGGTTCAAACTTCAAAACAAAGATTCCCGACGTAGGAGCCTCGTAATGGAACCTTAAACCGCCACTCGGCGAAACTTCGTAAAAGTCATTCTGGGTTACATAGGTCTTGCGCTTATCGGTAATTTCAATCAAGTTTGCCGCCTTACAGCGCAACTTAATCTTAGTGTCTTCCAAAATTGTGTCTTTAATACTATATGCCGTCGAATCGCTAAACTTATGCGAACCGCTCACAAAAGACCAACCATTGGGGCGATACCCCTTTCTAGCAAACGCTTCGACAAAAGCCACCTGCCCTTTAAGGACAGGCATCGAGCCCACCTTTGTCGAGCAGCGCGAAGATTCGCTTTGAATTGTAAGCCATATTGAAGGAATGGTGTCGTAGCTCATGCTGAACGACATCGTAGAATCCCTAGTATAGTCGTTAGTCACAAGATAGAAGATGGAATCACCGGCATTGAGCAAAACGGTGTCTATAAGAGAAGTCGAGACGTTTTTACTAAAGTCATAACTCGAGAATGCGCCAGTCTGATAACGTTTCAAGTAACTCCATTCGGTACTATCCTTGGTATACTTGATAACAAAACCACCCGCTTTGGGGGCTACAAAAGAGAACCTTACACCATTAGAAGGCGAACCCGAATAGAAATGATCATACAGGTTATATTTTTTCTCCGTTTTTGTAATCGGATACACTTCGCCGGCCTTAAATACCGCACGAACCTTACAATTGCTGCTGATGACAACACCCGTTTGGGCCGCAGTCGGATTTACGATGGTACATGTTCCCGAGACCTTTTCCCACTTTTCAAAACGGGAATTATTTCTTGAAAAGGCATGCAGTGGAACCGTATCGTTTATCACATAGGTAGAATCGTAGTTCCGAGAACCGGAACCCACATAAACATAGCCCGGGCCAAGCGTATCAGAGTTCACCTTTAACGTGGGGGCCATACGGACAGAAACGGTATCGTCAAAGTAGCTCTGAGAGCTCTGATACATCGCAAAATAATACTTTTCGCCGGCGGTCAACGAAAGCGTAGTACGGCCCTGCGAAGAATGGCTATAAGAAGACTTTCTCGTAGCAAAAGTCGCATCGGTACCGTAATAATAGGCATAACGAGAATATTTTGCATTCGAAATCAAGGTGTACAAGCCCGTCGCTGTGGGTTCATACGACATTTTGATGGCAAAAGTATTTTCTCCAATCAAGCTACTATTGGATTGGTAAGTATAGGGAACAAATGTACTCGAAAGAGGATAAACCGTTTCTGACAAAGCGACTTCTTGCACACTCGCCTTGATATTGTATTTGTAAGAGCTATAAGAAGTGCTGCTTGCACGAACCATGAGATAATACGTTTTGTCTTTCTCACAATTAAACGTATAGCTCACAGTTCCAGAGCTATAGTCATAATCAACAGCGCTCTGAAAGGTTGCGTCGGTACCGTAATAATACAGGTACCTAGTAAAAGAGGAACTTTCGTACGAAGTGGATACCGTGCAGAAGCCACTCTTTGCCGGCGTATAGCTATGACGGACATATGTCGCATACTGTGCGTCGTAATAATTGTCTTCGGCACTGTATACTTCTGGAGTTTCCGTTATCGGAAAAACCGTTCCATGCTCAACGGCTGCATGGGCCAGGATTGTAAAAAAAACAACAAGAACACTTGAAATTCGTGTCATTTCGTCCTCTACCTAACAGATGAATAGTACAAATATATTAAAATTCGGTTTATCGTATTTCTTTGCTACAAAAAAATTCTAATTTGAGTACCACTTATTTGATGAGGGAATAAACAAGATGTTCTTATCTACCAAAAATGTACTCAAAATAGCATTGCTGTCTCTCGGCATCCAATATGCCTACTCCATGGAACTTCGCCCCTTGGCTCAATTTGATTTTCCGGCCAAGGTAACAATCAAGAAAGAAGTCGGCGATGTCAAGGAAGAAAAGAAATGGGACACCGACCCCGTATTCATTGGTGGCGCAGAATTGCTATTTGGCGCTGAATTTGCACCGATTCGTTACGGTTTTGGCCTTGGATACAAGAGCGCCCAGAAAGACGGCGGCACCATTGTTGTCCCGGCCGCCCTCCCTATTTGGGGAAACATCTCATTTGGCGCTTATGGTAAGGATTGGATCGCCGTTCCCTATGCCGTCGTAAGACTCGGTTCCCTCGCCCCGCTTACCGGTAACGGAAACTGGTGGGAACTCCCGCTTAACTTCTTCGCAAACGGCGGTGTGGGCGTCATGTTGCCCTACAACATCGGCCTCGAAGTCAACTATAGCTATTCTTCGATGCTCAAGTCGTTCGAAAGCATGGATACCGAATTCCGCGTTTCCTCGGCTCGAGTCGGCCTGCAGCTCTCTGTCGGTTTCGAACTGACTCATGAAAGAACTTATAAGGAAGACAAGGTTCAAGAAATTAAGGAAGAAAGCCATATTTCGGAACCTGTGGAAGAATCTAGCGAACCGGAATCCACCGGATTTGACTATTCCGGCGGAGCCTACGACACCACCGAGCCGGAATCTTCGTCTAGCGAATCTGATTCTTACTCGCCGTACACCCCCTATAATCCGGAATCGAGCGAATCTTCTACCGAAGACTCTACAAGCGCTCCTGTAGCAGAAGAAGCCCCGGCCGAAGCTAGTGCTGAAGAGCCGGCTGCAGAAGAAGCCGCCGCAGAACCCGAAGCAGAACCTGCTGCTGAACCGGAACCCGAACCGGCCGCAGAACCCGCTCCGGAACCGGAACCCAAGCCCGCTGCAAAGAAGGCTTCGAAGAAGTCCAGCAAGAAGGCATCTAAAAAGTCTTCCAAGAAGTCTTCGAAGAAGTCCTCCAAAAAGAGCAAAAAGAAGAAGTAACGCTCACACGAAAATGAAATCTGAATAAATTCAGAACGAACTAGGCGCCCACGGGCGCCTTCATTATTTATATTTATAAAATGAAAGCTTTCATCAATGGACTTTTAAAGAATCTCGCCCACCCGGGAACCATTATCGGTCTTGTTGTCTCTATCGCGATACCGTTCCTGATTTACCTGGGCCCCAATATCGGACATAAAGATACCATCAAGAATTTGGATCTTTACCTGCCGCTCCCGCTTTTTGTAATACAATTAATTGCAGGCATCGTCATTTTCGCCCTTTTGCACAAGGATTTTCGCGAATGGCTCAAGGGAATTCTGCCCGAAAAGAAGATTTCGATTTTGATGCTTGCCTTTACCGCCGCGATTACGATTTTCGCCGGCACCCAGATTGAAGCCCGCCACCGCGTTCAAAGCGACGAAAGCGTGTTCATGTCGGTCGCCCAGAACATGTATTACAACCAGGAATCGGGCACCTGCAACCAGGGATTCTTCGAAGACGGCAAGCTGACTTGCGTCGGCAAGTCGAACAGTTTCAAGACCAAGGGTCTCGCCTTCCTTTACCTGCTCGGTATGCCGCTCCTGGGTAACGACCTGCACTGGATTTTCCACATGGAGCTTCTGATGCTCCCGCTCGCGGTGCTCCTGATGTTCCTTGCGATTGTCGCCTGGACGCGAATGCCCTTGCTCGCCTTCTTTGCCGCCCTTTTGACAGCGCTCCAGCCCACGGTGCTTTTCCAGTTCCGCGCCATGTCGGTGGAACCGCTCTACATTTTCCTTTCTGCCCTTTCGCTGTTGATTTTCAAGTGGGCTTACGACCGCAACACCCTTAAGCATTGGGCTTTATTGGCACTCGTTCTTGCCTTCTTTGCGCAGACCCGCCAAGAAACGGTCTTCTGCCTGCTCGCCTTCATTATTTTCGCCCTCCCCAAGCTTTTGGACAGCAAGGGCCCCAAGGCTCCGACTTTCTTTGTTACCCTTTCGCTGTTCTCGGTTCCGGCACTACTCACCATCAGCTACTTCCAGGGTTTTGGATTCCAGGGTGGCGAATTCGAAGCCCACGGGCATTTCTTTGAAGACCTCGCCCGCAACTGGACCGAAATGACCAAGCCGCTGACCCAAAACGGCGAACTTGAAAACCCGTTCCTCACCTATTTCAACTACCTGTTCGCCATTGGTGCCATTTACCTGGTAGCACGCGCCATCTGGGGCGCCAAGAAGAAGGAATACTTCTACCTCGAAATTCTCGCTTTCTTGCTCTTGTACCACATTCAGACTTATGTGATTCTCGAAAACGTCTCGGGCGATTTCAGCATTCAGATTAACCAGCGTTACAGCCTGGTCATGCTGCCGTCGATGGCATTTGTCGGCGCCCTGCCGGTCGCACACCTGATTCAGCTGCTGATTGGTTCAATGAGCGGTAAAAATGACAAGCAGAATGCAATGACCGCAGCTCTGGTTACGCTTGTCGCAGGCCTTATCTTTACCGGTTGGACCTTCCACTACAAGGAAGACTTCAACAAGAACATCATGTACAACCGCAACCACCTGACCATCGAAGAACACGAGATTCTAGGTTGGCTTGCGGAACAGCCGAAAAAAGAACGCATGTTCATTTACGGTCGCCCCTGGCATTTTATCGGTTACGGTGTATCGTCTATTCATTACGACCGCGCACGCCAAATGAGCGCTCTTGACCTCAAGAAACTCATCGACAAGTATCAAGGCGAGGTCTACTACATTCGCGGACTCGACTGCTGGGACAGCCAAACTTACCACAAGAAGGCGGTGGAACACCGTATTGCCACCACCTGCGACGTATTCGAACGCGATATGGACCTGGAAGGCGTCAAGAACATCTTGATTACCAACAACTACTGGGTACAAATCGCCAAGTTCAACGGTCGCAAAGAATTCAACCCGCAAAACATTATTGCCGTACGCGACTTGGAATTTGTTGAAGCCGCCCAAGGCGACACTCTTGAAGCAAAGCCTGCTCTTCGCTACGGCATCAGCCTGAACGAACAATCGGGCATCACAAGAGACTGGGACTACATCGTGATTGCAAACGGCGACACGATTGCCCACGCCACGTACATTCCCGGAAGCATTGGCGGACGAATCAGCGAAGACAAATTGCTGCCCGGCTACAACCAAATGGAATTCGTGGTACAGAACCGCGAAAACGGGAAAATCATGGCAGACGTTCCCAGGTTCTATTTCAACAAGGCAAACGGAGCTGTGCAACTGACGGAAATGCCCTTCGTAAGTCACAAGCAGGCTTGGGGCAAGCTCCGCAAGAACGCCTCGCTCGACGGCAACACATTCAAGGTCGGCGGCAAGCTCTACAGCGAAGGCTTTGGCACGCACGCCTCTTCCGAAACCGTATTTAATATCGAAGGCAAGTTCAAGACATTCAAGATGGGCTACGGCCTCGACGAAGAATCGCTCTGCAGCGACGGCGTGCAATTGCAAATCATCGCCGACGGCAACGTGATTCACGACAGCGGTCGATTCGCACTCGGCAATTTAAAGACCGCCGAAGTGAACGTCGAAAACGTCCAGACGCTCATCATCAAGACAAACTCTTTCGAAGACATGGACTGCGACCACGTCGATATTATCAACCCCGCGCTTATCCCTTAGGTAAATCATGCTGTTATCTGTCATTATTCCAGTCTTTAACGAAGAAGAAATCGTTGCAGAAACCTACCGCGTTCTCGAAGAAGAACTCAAAAATATTGAACACGAGCTCATCTTCGTAAACGATGGTTCCAAGGACCGTACCCGCGAAATCGTAGAATCGCTTTTGCCGGGCAACCCGAACAACAAGATTATCAACTTCAGCCGCAATTTCGGCCACCAGGCCGCATTCAGCGCAGGCCTCGATCATTCTACGGGCGATGCCGTGGTAATTATCGACGGCGACTTGCAAGACCCGCCGAGCCTGATTCACGAAATGCTCGAAAAGTGGCGCGAAGGTTATCAGGTCGTTTACGCCCAGCGCAACAAGCGCAAAGGCGAAACCATTTTCAAGCGCTTTACCGCCTTCTGCTTCTACCGCCTGATTGGCAAGCTCACGAGCATCGACATTCCGCCTGACACCGGCGACTTCCGCCTGATGGACCGTTGCGTGGTGAATCAGCTCACGAACCTGCCTGAACGTAGCCGTTTCTTGCGCGGGCTCGTATGCTGGGTCGGCTTCAAGAAGATTGGCGTCAAGTATGACCGCGCCGAACGTACCGCAGGCACTTCCAAGTACCCGCTCAAGAAGATGGTGCGCCTCGCCCTCGACGGCATTACCGGATTCAGTTCCGCACCGCTCAAGATTAGTTTCTACGCTGGATTGTTCGCGACTGTCGTTGGTCTCGGCGTGTTGATTTGGTCGATTCTCGAAAAATTCCTCAGCCCCGCAACAACCGTTCCCGGCTGGGCATCGCTCATGACAGCCATCGTATTCTTCGGCGGCATCCAGCTGATGTCTATTGGCATTATGGGTGAATACATCGGCCGTATTTACGACGAAGTCAAACAGCGTCCGCTTTATATTGAAGACAAGAAGTAAACAATGATTAGTGATGAGGAATGTGAAATGAGAAATGCATGACGAAACATTTCACATTACACATTTCACATTTCACATTGAAATTGATTGCAAGAAGTTAAAAGGTTTTTATGCGCAATAAATTATTCGTTATGAGTGCCGCTAGCGGCGCAGGCAAGACCACCCTCAAGGATTTGGTCATCAAAGATTTCCCGGATATCAAGTATTCCATTTCGGCCACCACGCGCAAGCCGCGCGAAGGCGAAGTTGACGGCGTTCATTATTTCTTCAAGACTAAGGAAGAATTCGAAAAGCTCATCAAGGAAGATGGTCTGATCGAATGGAACGAAGTCCACGGGAATTACTACGGCACTCCCAAGAGCTTTGTCGAAAAGACCCTCGCCGAAGGCAACCGCGTGATTTTTGACCTCGACGTTTTTGGCAAGGTGAACTTTGACAAGGTCTACCCCGACGCAACAGGCATTCTGATTTTGCCGCCCAGCGAAGAAGAACTTGAAAAGCGCCTACGCGGTCGTGGCACCGATTCCGAAGAAGTGATTCAGCTCCGCCTGAAGAACGCCAAGAAAGAAATGGAATTCGCCAAGACGCAGGGCAAGTACGAATACGTCATCATCAACGACGACTTGCAGCGCGCCGCCAACGAACTCCGCGAAATTTTAAAGAAAAAATAATCCCGATTTAAATCAGGATTATCAAGTACTTTTTGATCGCCACACGGATTTGATTTTGCTAACGCAAAATTTTTATACTTGCGCGTTTTAAGCGGTCATTTAAGGCCATACCGACTCCGACATTCGGAATCGGATCCACCAAAATCAAGTCGTACTTGGGGTCATCCAAGTCATGCATGTAGGCGTACAGCTTTGCTGTCGCCTCTAGCATATTGCCCGATTCCGACAGATTCAGCGTTGCAGGAATCACGCCGGGGGTATTGCCGAAGGCAATACGCACGCAGTGTTCCGGCAGCGTAAAGCCGGCAGGGATTTCGCCATAGAGCAGCGGAACCTGCGGGCGGTAGTGCGTATCGCACTGCCCCGGCGCAGCCATCGCTTGCCCAGGCTTAGAGGTGGATTCCTTAATTTTTACATCACCGATGACTTTTGCAATCATCTCGGGCGTAATCGCACCCGGTCTCAGCACCGTCGGCTCGCCCACTAAAGAGACAATCGTACTTTCTACGCCCACGTTGCAGGGGCCGCCATCCACGATTCCAGCAAGGCCTCGGTCGGCCAGCTGTGCCGCCACATGTTCGGCCGTCGTCGGGCTCACATGTTTGAACAAGTTCGCACTAGGGGCAGCAAGCGGCACGCCCGCCTTCCAAATAATTTCTTGCGCCACCGGATGCGACGGGAATCTCACCGCCACAGACGGAAGTCCGCTCGTACACAAATCCGGAATACATTCCTTCTTGGGCAAAATCATGGTCATCGGGCCCGGCCAATAAGCCTTCGCCAACGCATACGCCGCCTCGGGAATATTTTCGGCAATGTCAGCCAACTGCGAAATCTCGCAAATGTGAACAATCAGCGGGTCAAAAGTCGGGCGTTCCTTAATCGCAAAAATCTGCGCCAGGGCCGACGGCAAATAAGCATTACCCGCAAGGCCGTAAACAGTCTCGGTCGGAATCGCGACCACCTGTCCATCGTGGAGCAGGCGCGCGGCATCGTCAATACTTGTCCAAGGAGGAAATTGCATGATAGACCAAAAATAAAAAAAGGATGGCGGAGTCGCCATCCTCTAATTTCATTTTGGCTTAAGCTAAGCTTCTGCCGGAGCAGCTGCTACAGCCGGAGCCTCTTCCTTGTCCTTGCGGCCAAAGGCAAACACCTTGTCGCAAGCGGTATTGAAGCGCTGCCAGGTCTTTTCGGAATGTTCGCGAGGCACGGCGCCCACTTCCTTCCACAAACGACGCAGGTGCTTCACCTTGTTCATCGAGGCACCGACAGTCTGTTCGCTCAAGTCAGTCAGCAAGTCTTCGGCCTGTTCGCAGAGCAACAGCTTCTTCTGCAAGTTGTTCTGGCGAGCCTGTTCCTGAATGTCGAGCTGGTCGCGACGGCGAGTAAAGAAGTCATCGCAAGCTTCACGGAACTTCTTGTACAGGTCCATATCTTCCAAGCCGCAGAATCCAAGTTCGCGCCATTCCTTCTGAAGTTCGCGAACGGCGTCTGCAAGCTGGTTAGAGCCAGCGCTTTCAGCAAACTGGCGAACCTTATCGATCATCGCGTTCTTCTTTTCCTTAATCACGTCGAGGCCCTGAGCCAAGGTCGAATCAGCGTGAGCGAGGCGTTCAAGAATCTTGTTGTAAACCGTGTTGTAGCGGTTGCTGATAGTTTCAATGGCTTCCTTCGGAACCATGCCGATAGCCTTCCATTCAGCTTCCATTGCCTTGAGTTCGTCAAGCGTACCCTGGGCAGCGGCTTCCATAGCTTCGAGCTTTTCGCACAGAGCGTTCTTGGCATCCAGATTCTTCTGCTTCGAAGCATCCATTTCTTCAAAATGAGCACGCTTCTTTTCGAAGAAACTGTCGCATGCCGTGCGGAAACGAGTCCAGATTTCATCGGACTTGCTCTTGGGCACGGGACCCACGGCCTTCCAAGATTCCTGGAGCTGTTTTAATTTGTTCGAAGTAGCATTCCAGTCGCTGGATTCCTTGAGAGCTTCGGCTTCCATGCAGAGAGCCACCTTCTTTTCATAGTTGGCTTCGCGGTTTTCGTCTTCGGCCTTCAAGTTTTCCTTATGCTGTGCATAGTAAGCAGTCGTTGCAGCCTTAAAGCGTTCGGTAAGGGCAGCCACATTTTCCTTGGGCACCATACCGATAGCCTTCCACTGTTCCTGGATTTCCTGCATAGCCTTGTACTTGTCCTTCCAGAACATTTCCGTGTTCTTGACAAGTTCTTCAATCTTGGCGCAAAGGGCTTCCTTGTCGGCCAAGTTCTTCTGGCGTTCCGCATTCATCTCTTCGATAAAGCCGGCGCAGTTTTCCTTAATCTTTTCGTAGTTCGCCTGGAAGTGGTCGCGATATTCCTGCAGCTTGGCAGCAGAGATAGGTCCGATTTCTTTCCAGCGGTTCGTAATATCCTTGAGCTTAGCAAGAACGGCCTGGCTGCCCGCTTCCTTGGTCAGCGCATCCATTTCAAGGAGCAAGTCGTCGCGGTCCTTTTCGTTGTGCCAGTTTTCCCACTGCTGCATTTCCTGGAAACGAGCGGTAGCAGCCTTGTATTCCTGCCACAAGTCGTGATACTTGAACTTGTTTTCGCCCACGATTTCTTTCCACTGCTGGTAGAAGTCGCGAACCTTCTTGTTCAAGTCGCGGAAGTCTTCGTTTTCGTCGAGAGCCTTTACCTTTTCGATAATGGCCTTGAGCTTTGTCGAATTTTCTTCGAAACGCTTCTGGGCGTCATCATCGTAAGCGGTAATCTTGCCCGAAAGCGTGTTACGCAATGCATTGTAGCTCTGCAACATCGGGTCTTCGCCTTCCAAAAGCGGAAGCTTTTCCCATTCACGCACAATGGCATGCAAATGTTTCTTGGTCATGTCGTTCACATCGGTATCTGCCAAGGCCTTAAGGCGTTCCAGCAGTTCCGGTCGAACCGATTCGTCAGTTCCTTCAGGAACATCGACCACCACTTCTTTAACCTTGCGCAAATCCTGAGCCTTGAAAGAAGCATTATTATAACGCTTGACCCAAGCGGCTTCCATCAGAGACTTGCCTGCGGCACATTCAGCAAGAATAGCATCCACGCGTTCGGCGTTGTCAGCCACCTTGTTTTCAGAAATCAAGGTTTCAAGTTCATCGAGAGCTGCCGTGAGCGATGCAATCTTTGCCTGCTTTTCAGCTTCGGCCTTTTCTGCAGCAATACGAGCAGCATCCGCTTCGTCGCAGAACTTCTTGAAGCTTGCATAAACTTCGTCAATCGTCGCCTGTTTGTCGCCCATGCCAAGCTTTGCGGCTTCTTCCATCAAAGATTCAAACTGAGACTTGACAGCCAGAGGATCCTTCTGAGCTGCAAAGAAATGAGCTTGCTGTACAAGAGCTTCGCGCTTGCTTGCCAAGAGTTCGGCCGCCTTTTTACCGTTGTCTTCTGCATCTTTTCTTGCGCGGATTCTTTCGTTTGCAGCCTTACGAACTTCGGGCTGTCTGGAGTTCTTTGCAATATCCTGGAGCAAGGAGTCGGAGGTCACCTTGCGTGCAGCCGTCATCGCAATATCTTCGTCCAAGTCGCGATTAGCGGCAAGGGCCAAAATGGACTGCTTGGTACAAATCTTTACGAGTTCTGCACGAACGAGACCTGCAGTGTTCACACCCTTGAGCAGATCTTCGGCAAAATGCGTATCCTTGATATCTTGCAGATAAGCTAGATCCTCGGCACTCGGTTGGGCCTCGGTTTTAAGCTTTTTGACCACTTCTTCCAAATAACGAGTCTTAGCGGTACGCTTCACTTCTTCGTCGGAATCATTTTCCGAAATCTTTTTCAGAGTAGAAATGATTGTCAACTTCTTTACGGCAGCAATCCTTACAGAAGCATCGGTATCGGACTCGGCAATACGTTCCAGAACATCCTGGTTGTCCGCACCCAATTCAGCGATTGCTTCCAGTCGCTTGTCGGGGTTGGAATTTTGCCACTTCGGTTTAAAGGCGTCAAATAAGCTCATAGAGATCTCCAATAGTAAGCAGCTCCCAAAGGGGAATTGCATACTATAATCTAACAAAAAAAGTTTTTTGAAACAAAAAAGATTGAAAAATAGGCGCTTTTTGCGGTATTAACTATCTTTTAGCCCGTGACAAAACGAATCCCAAAACTTAGCGCCCCGGAAGAGGTACACCAGAAAATCAAGTCCGAATTGTTAACGGATTTTTGCGAAGTGTACATTCCCATGGCTCCCGATGTTTACACCTACGGAGTGCCCGCAGGCTATCGTCTTACGCGCGGAGACGTTGTATGGGTTCAGTTTGCCACCCGTAAAAAGCCGGCCCTCGCCGTAGTTTCCAAAGTCCACCAGGACCGCCCCAAGTTTGACGTGCGCCCCGCTTACCCGCACCAGTCCGGCTACCGTTTTAGCGAACGTTATATGGAAATGCTCGAATGGACGGCGCGGTATTACATTAGCACACCAATGAAGGCGCTGTTCGTCTTCTGGCCGAGCGACTTCGAAAAGTACCTGGACGCTTTGGCCTTTACAAAGGGGGAAGCCTCCCCCTCGCGTGAGCCCCAAGGGTCTCCCGCTACCCCCTCTGCGGGGAGCCACCCCGCAACGCCCCCGAACGCTCCGGCACTGACGTTAGAACAAACTAACGCATTCAACACACTCTGCGAAGAACTGAACAAGACAGGTTTCCGCGGCGTATTGCTTCACGGCGTCACAGGCTCGGGCAAGACACGTGTTTACCAAGAGATTGCCCTTGAGGCGCTCAAGCAGAACAAAAAAGTTTTAATACTCGTGCCCGAAATCGGGCTCACACCGCAAACACGCAAGCGCTTCGAAGATTTTCTGCAAGTTCCGATTGTGGTTTTGCACTCGGCGCTTTCCGCACCCAAGAAGCGCGAAGGCTACGTCTCGATTCTGAAGGGTGATGCGCAAGTGGTTCTAGGCACCCGCAGTGCCATTCTTGCGCCATTTGATTTTGACCTCGTGATTCTCGACGAAGAACACGACACCTCTTTCAAGCAGCAGGATCCGGCACCGCGCTACCACACTCGCGAAATGGCTTTCCATTTGGCGTACAAGTATGGCGCCCTCGTGGTGCTTGGCAGTGCCACGCCGAGCCTTGAAACATTCTATAACGCTCAGGCGAAAAATTTAAAGATTGTCTCGCTCAAGGAACGCGCCACGCAGGCGCCACTCCCGAAGGTGCAAATTGTAGACATGAGCAAGATGCGCCAGCAAAAGGGCATTCTCCTGTCGCCCACGCTACGCGAAGCTCTGACCGATTGCATCGAGAAGGGCGACCAAGCGATTATCCTCATGAACCGCCGCGGCTTTTCGAAAATGCGCGTGTGTACCGAATGCGGCGAAACGCTTTACTGCAAGCATTGCCACATTCCACTCGTATACCACAAGCAATATCGCTCACTCATGTGCCACTACTGCGCCGCCCTTTACCCGGTGAACACACCGTGTAGCGCCTGCGGCGCCGAAACTTACGAGTTCGTGGGCGGCGCGATCGAGATGCTCGAAGAAGAAATCGCCGAATGGATTCCGAATGCAAAGGTGATTCGCATGGACCGCGACACCACCCAGAACGTGGGCGCCAGCGAAAAGATTCTCGACGCGTTCCGCAACCGCGAATACAATATCCTGATTGGAACGCAGATGGTCGCCAAGGGCCACGACTTCCCGGGCGTGCAATTAGTCGGGGTCGTTGGCGCCGATAGCGGGCTTGGCATTCCCGATTTCCGCTCTACCGAAAGGCTTTTCCAACTGCTGAGCCAGACTGCAGGGCGCGCGGGTCGTGCCGGCGGCGAGGGGCTGGTGCTGATTCAGACGCTCAAGCCCTCTGAGCCCGTGATGCTGTTCGCCGTGAACCACGACTTTAACGGATTCGCGAATAAGGAAATGGAAGACCGGCGCGCCGCCTTCTACCCGCCCTTCTGCAAGCTCGTGGAAATCAGCTGTGGCAGCCGCGACGAAGACTTGTTGCGTCACACCGTCGAACGACTCGAAGCCCTTCTCCGTGCGAACAAGAATCTCATGGTGCTCGGCCCTGTGGACGCCTTCGTCCCCGTCGTGCAAAACGTACATTGGGCAAAACTCTACATCAAGACACAAGACCTCGCCCCCGTGCGCAAAATTCTGCACCCCATCATAAATGCACCCAAGCCCTGGGTGCAAAATGTAGAGATTAAGGTAGAAATTGAGTAGGACTAGAACGGAGCGCCCTTTACCAAATCATCGCTTTTACATAACTTTTACACTCCGGCCCTTGCCAATTTGAATTGGTATTCTATATTCTGCCCGACGGTTCCAATAGTGCGCCAAAGCATCCAAAAGAATTTGGATGTTTTTTTATTTAAGGAGCACTATGAATCGCCGTCACTCAAAAACGGAATCCAAGCGTTTTCTTAACATCGAAATGCAGAAGGCAGAGCACAACTTCTTTATCGACCGTACGGTTCTGTACAAATCTTTCTTGATTATCAACGGCAAGCAGGAAATGGAAAGTACTGAAGAATTCAAGGCTCTTTCCAAAGAGCAAAAGGAATACAGACGGTACGAAATTCCCGAAAGCATTTCAATCTGGATTTGCGACTTTGAACTTCCACAAACCATGGGAAACTATATCGATGAATGGGCCATCTATAGTCGTGAATCACTGAAAAATGGTAATGGAGAGACGATTTTTCCCAAAAATAAGTATATTATTGTCAGTCTACCTAAATTCAATAAGACGGCTGACGAGGTGAAAACCCCCGTTGATACGTGGCTCTACGTGATCAAGCATGCTTGCGACGGCAAAGAACTGCCGCACTTCGGGAGTGACATTGTCAAGGAAGCTCTGGAACGCATCCGTATTGATAGATTAGACAACAAAACGTTGACCGAACTGGAGAGAGAAATGATTGCTCAGGAAGAAATAGATTGCCGCCTCGCCGGAGCCAAAATCGAGACTCGGCTCGAAATGGTCGATGCCATGCTCGCCAATGACATTCCTGTTGAAAAAATTTCCGTCATTTCTGGCATTCCGCTAGAAGAGATCCAGAAACGACGGGCTCTTCGCGAACGAGGACTTTAAGCAGGAATACTAAGTTACAGCGGGAACTTGGGATAATTCTCGCGCACGTACTTGCTCGGGTAGGCATTAAAATGCCACCATTCGCTGCCGAGCGGGACCCAGCCCGCCCCGCGCATAATCTTGCGAAGTTTGTTACGGTTGTCCACTTGCTCCTGCGTCAAGCGCCCGCTCTTTAAAGCATCCGCTTCGCCGACTTCGCCCGCGCAGCGTTCAAAAGAATCAAAGTCCGTGCCCATGTCAAGCAAGTTGCCATCGGCACCGGTAATTCCCAAATCTAGCGCCAGGCCAAAATTATGGAGCCCGCCTGTGGCCGGCGAAGACACGTAGGCTGAATAAGGCGTTCCGCGAACGGTCTTTCGCAAAGCCTCTTGCGCATACAACGGCCGCGAGGCATCAAAAATCACGAGCACAGAACCCGGCATTTCACGCTCCATAATCTTCACGGCCTTGCGAAGTTTTGCGGCAGCATCCTTATGCACAAAAGCGCGCTGCACGCCACAATACAAATCATGCCCCGTCACGTTTTCAAAGGTGGCGTAACGCAAGTCCATGCGCACGCCCTTCAGATGGGTGATTTCGACCATGTTGGAATCTGCCGTCGCAAAAGCAATCCACTTCTTGACGGAACTGCAATAACGCAAAGGCTTTTCGGGCTTCGGCGGAACAAACAGAGAATCCGTTTCGTGCGCAAACACAAAAGACGACATGAAAAGAAGTAATAGACAAACGCAAGCGCTTCGTTTCATATTATGCCACACGGATTCGATTTCACTAACGTGAAATCTATTTTTCTCTCGTCTATTAAATTCCCAATTGCACTTCGACGCCGAATTGCACGTACAGGCCCATGCCCTTGGCAATGAACGGCACCAGATCGTAGCCATCGGTAATGTCATCGTTATTGTCGCGGGTTACCCAAGAACGTTCGCGGGCGTTTTCACTACCCAAGAACTTGAGGGCACTCACATCCAAGTTTGCAAAGATGTTGTCCACTTCTACGTAGAATCTTGCAGTCCTGAAGAAGCTGTTGTTCTTGCCAATCAAGTCCAAGTTCACGCGGGCATCGGTACGGAACATATCCGTAAAGTCATGGAAGTCTTTCAAGCGGCGAGTTCCGTTAGAGCGATTCTTGGAATCAGAAGGCATAATCTCGTAGTAGTACAGCGGACGGTGCAATGCCGCATGGTGCGTGAGAATGAACGAAAGAATCGAGTCTTTACGCGGGTAATAGCGGAAGTGCGAAAGAATATCCAAACGGGAATTAGCTTCCCACGGGAGCGACTTGCCGCCTTCAAGTTCATATTCGCCATACACGGAGCTCACGTTCGTCGCCATCGAGAAATGGTGAGACGTCTTGAGTTCCATCGTAGCAGAAGCACCTGCCACCCAGGCAAAGTCAATCGGAGTCACATCGTCGTACTGCGCAAAGGCCTTAGGCATCGGGAGCAGCGGATCCGGGTAGTAACGGCCAAAGCCAGAACCCTGCGCCACGAAGTACTTGGAATTGTAACCCAAGCCAATCTTGCCGGACACGCCCGATTCCAAGCGACCGGTCAGTTCGCCATCATCGTAGCAAGGTTTCCAGTCGCTACGGTAGGCGGCATTTGCAATCAAACGCCAATAGGCAGAATCAACGCGGGAAAGATTCTGGTCAAAGTCGAACGAGGCTGTAGGCGCAGCTTCACGTTCATGCAAGTCGGTCACCGCGCCCACAGAAAGAATCTTCTGCGAAAAATCGCTCTGCCAGTTCATGCGGCCAGCACCCGACCAAACGCCTGCATTAAAGTCATCTGTCAACGAACCACCATAATCCTGATAGCTACGTTCTACAAAATGGTGTTCATAAAGCAGGGCCCAGCTCAACTTGGAACCCAAGATAGAGCCCTTGAAGTTCTTGTCGACGCCAGCGGTCAAAGTCATGTGCGTCTGTTCATAGCCATCGATATAGGTTGCGGCTTCCTTGGAATCAGCCGTATTGCGGAAACCCTTGGTATCGCGGAGCGTATCGCCCAGCACCTCGCGGACCAAACCGGCATGCATCGAAGTTCCAAAGCGGGAATTGTATTCGGCACCCACCACCAAATACTGTTGCTTACCTTCGATAATGTCAATCGAGTTCACTTCGTTATAAGAGGTCGCGGTATCCTGGTGCACGCTATATTCGTCAGAGCTATACAAGGTGCGCAAAGCCCAAGTATTGCCGTTGGTGTCAGAGCCATTAAACTGGGCGTACACGTCAAAGGCGGTCAGGTCGTACGGGTCAGACGTTTTCACGTTGCAGTCGCTGCCCGAGCATTCTGCGCTACGATCCTTGCGGAATTCGCTAAAGAACTTTTCGCCCATGTTCTTGAGCATTTCATCGTCAAGTCTGCGGAAAGAGAACCTGAAGCTATCCCAGAAAAGCCACGGGGAATCAAACACCACTTCTTGCAGGGCAATGCCAGCCGTTCCACGCAAGCCCCATTCGCCCTTGGTCTGTTCAGGGATGTACTGCACAGACGTTGCAAGGCCCTGGCCAATCGGACCTTCGCCATAGTGGTCATGAATTTCAATGGCGCTCAAGATATGCGGGTTAATCACCGAAAGGTTGCCCGGAAAGCCCACATCCAAGTGGCGCATGTTCGGAATGCGGAGTCTTCCCAAGTGGTAAGCCACGTCGCCTGCGCGAGAACCTTCGTAATAAAGAGCACTGCTAAAATCCTTCTGGCCCGAAATACCCGGCATCTGGCTCAAGTGTTCCGTCACATCAAAACGCATACCGGCTGCGTCTTCGAGCTTGTCGAGATTCACCTTGCGTTCAAAGTTCCACTGAACCTTGTCGCCACCGCCACCAATCACGGTGCTTGTACCCAGGTTGCGCACATCGGCGGTCGTCTGCATGGTCACCACCATGTCAAACAAGTCCGCAAAGTCCTGCAGTTCCACCTGCACGCTATCGAAGCCCTCTTTCTTAAAGATAAGCACCGCGTTCTTGGAATCGGCAGTCAATTCAAAACGACCGTCAGCATCCGTTTCACCGAGCTTCTTACCCGAGATATAGGTAATCGTCGCATTCTTGACAGGCAAATCGGTTTCAGATTCCAGAACCACACCCACAATCAAAGTCGGGGTCGCGGCAAACACGGCTACTGCAAAAAGCAGCACGAAAACAAACAGGGAACGAATTCTCATACTTCTTAAATTAGAAAAAACGCCGTCCTAAATTCAATCAACTAAGTTCTATATTTACCGTATGCTTGATATTTACTTGGTACAAATGGAAGTCGCCCCGAACGACAAGGCTAAAAACTTCGCCAAAGTGCGCGAATTGACCGCAAAAATCCATAAAGAGCCTAACGATCCCGTGCCAGGTTTAGTCATTTTACCCGAAATGTTTGCCACGGGCTACCTGCCCCTGCACCCCGAATCGGCCGCCGAAGATTTTTCGACCAACAACTCCGGCGAAACCGCCCAGCTTTTATACGAGCTTGCTAACCAAACCGGTTGTTATATCATGGGTGCTGGCATCGCACTTTCGAGCAGCAAGTTATTGAATCACAGCAGCGTCTACGCCCCCGGCAACGCAAAAGAATTCGCCGCCTACGACAAGCGCCGACCCTTCTTTATGGAACAGCCAAAATTCAACGCAGGCGAAAAAGTTAATTTGTTCAAAATTCAGGATTGGAACGTTGCTGCAACCATCTGTTTCGACTTGAGATTTCCGGAACTCTACCGCGACGCAACCAAGGCTGGTGCTAGGCTCATCACGGTTCAGGCCGCATGGCCCGTAGAACGAATCGCACACTGGAGAACTCTTTTGCAGGCCCGCGCCATCGAAGACCAAGTGTACATCGCCGCCGTGAATACCGCTGTCTACGGCGGAAACTCAATGATTGTAAGCCCCAAAGGCGAAATCATGGCAGAGACAGACGACAAAAGCGAAGGCATCGTGCATGCACGCATCGAATCGGCTCCGCAAGAAGAATACCGTAAAAAATTCCCTATTTTAAGGGACATTTTATAATATAAAGTAAACAAATCTATACAAAACAATTTAGAGTAATTTTCATCACATTTTCCCTAATTGTAAAGATTTGATTTAATTCACGGACTATCAACAAGTTAGCTTCAACATACCCAAAAAGCCGAAAAAAAAGGCATTATTTTTGACATTGAAATGTCAAAAATATATTGTATCTTTATCGTAAGAAACTAAAACGTCTAAACGTGTGAGGTAAATTATGTCGAACACAAACAGACTCCAGTATGCGAAGGCGCTAATCAAGGCCGGAATCACGCGTGAACTGATTCTCAAGATCACAGCGATTTCGAGCTATCAGTATTCGCAGATTCAAAGAGAACTTGCGGCCTAAGGTTTCGTACTTTGAAAATGGTGTTGGTTATTCAAGCGCAGCCTGCCACCTCGAACGAGGAAAGGCAGGCTGTGCTTTTTAGTTGCTTTCGCGACGGTTCCCTTTTAATGGAAGCCAAAGACGGCAAAAAGCCCGCTCGTTTTTACCTCAAGCCCGGTGACATTTTTCCGTGGGACCAATTTTTACCCAAGCTCCTTGTCAACTGGCAACTTTCTGACTATAAAGACATTCCTAGGGAATTCAAGCCCGAAAAGCGCATTCCCGATTTCGTACTCGAAGGCATTCTCAAAGAACCTCTCGAAATCCAGCTCAAGATTCTCGCCACCCTCAGGGCACAAGGGTATTTTCCTCCGCTTAAAGCCAGAGGCTAATGTGAAATGTGTGATGTGAGATGTGCGATGATTGAGGACATTTCAGGAAAACGTTGGTTCATGGGCAAAGGCCGCCCTATCCATTCTATCGAAGAACTCGACAGCATACCCCTCGGCGGCACAAAAGTTTCGATTCTCCAAGTCCGCTTTGAAAGCGACAAAAACGATGAATGCGATTATTACTGCGTCATCGAAGACGAATCCAAAATAGGTGCGGTACTCGCCGAATACTTCGGCCCAAAATTTCCAAAAGAAAAATTGCTGCATGCACAGCCCCTGAATGCCGAGCAAAGCAATTCCGCGTTCTACTCCAAGGGTGAATTCTTTTTCAAACTGTACCGCCGTTTGCAAGTCGGCGAACACCCCGAAGCCGAAATCATGAAGCACCTGAGCCAAAAAGCGGCGCAAGGGCTCCCAAAAATCGCCCCGGATTTCTACGGCGATTTTAGCTACACAAAAGATGGCGAAACACGTACCCTCGGGATTCTCGAAGAACACATTCCCGACGCCCAGAATGCTTGGGATTTAATGGTCCGCACACCAAATGAGAAAACGCAATCCGGCTACCAGAACTTTTTTGCCGACGCAGCATTCGAACTCGGGCGCACGACCGCCCAAATGCATAAGGCGCTCAAAGATCTAGAAGGCACGCCCGCGCAGGCCGAAGAAGTTCCCTTTGACAAGCTCATCGGGCTATTGAAAGCGAACGGGAAAGACGACCTCGTGCCGATTATTCAGAAAAAGCAATTCCTTTTCCAACAAAAAAAGGAGATTCCGGAACGAGTCCGGGAAGACAAACAGAATACAAGCGCACCGGCGCTCACGCCGCAACGCATTCACGGGGATTATCACTTAGGGCAGTTGCTTTATAAAGACGGCAAGTTTATCGTGCTAGACTTCGAAGGCGAACCCACCCGCACTCTGGAATACAGGCGCAGGCTTCGTTCCCCCGCCGCCGACATAGCCGGCATGCTTCGCAGCTTCGCCTATGCCAGCGCCGTCCGCAGCGACAAGGAATTCGAGCAAGTCACGGCCGAAGCCTTTTTACAAGGCTACAGCCGTGAATCCGGCATATCTGTACCGCAATTAAAAGAAGAGGCCTCGCCCTATGTACTGGGCAAGGCCATCTACGAAGCTTGTTACGAGCTGGAATTCAGGCCTAACTGGTTCTGGATTCCGGAACAGGCGCTAAAGCAGTAAACTGCTTTAGCAACGCTAATCTTCGTAATCAAGATAAACTTTCTCTTCGTCTGGCGTGCCATCACAAGATGCACACAGCACGCCTTCGTGTTCGCATTCTATCACAGTCATCTGCGGCTTCGTGTATTCTTTTTTCTGTTCGATTTTAATATTCATGTTGCACCCCTACTTCTTAATGACCTTTTTACCATAGTATGCGCCACAAGCCGTGGGAGCACCATTCAACTTGCGACCCTTCAAGTCATAGTCGCGCTTCATCTGAATTTCTCCGGTGCGGGTATTCATGCGACCCACAAACGTCGTATGTTCACCTTCATCGTCTTCATCAATCAGTTCAACCTCAATGACTTCCGGGATTTCAGAAACGATTGCAGATTCACCCAATGCTGCAGGGCGACCACTCGGAGTTGAGCAAACGATTTTAACATTTTCATCCTTTTTACGGAAGTAAGATCGCATTGCTGGCGCAGTAGAAGTTGTAGAGACCTTTCCAAACCAACCTTTCAAATCACCTTCACCAAACAAAGCATAATAAAGGCCTACATTTCCATCATCAGCCCATGTTCTATATGAATAGTTTCCCATGAAAAGCCAATTATCGGTTTCAGTACCCGTTATCGTCACTTCATGATTTTCGGTAGCCTGCGTTTGGAGGTGAGCCTTACCACCATTTAAGTCAAATGTCAAAGTCGTTCCTTGCACCTTAACAATATATGGCGTATTCGCTGCAGGAAGGTTTCCTGTACCGATATTTTTCATTTTAGCCTTCCACTGACAGCCTTCCTGCACAATTGTTCTCAAACCATAGAACTTGGCGTTAACCGAAGCCCCCTCAGGCAAGCTAAAAGGCAACACAACCGTCGCAGCAACATCATCAGTAAATTCGCGTAGATAATCAATGGAGCTGACATCAACTGTTTTTCCTTCGGGGAAATCAACCGCAACCGAGCCAGTATAGTCACCATCAACAATGGCTTTATCACCATCGAACACTACAGGTGCATAAGGCCGCAGATACTTATTTTTGAGAGCCATTTTCTGATCAGAAGATAATGTTGTTCCAGCTTCGTATACATTACCGGATTCATCCTTGAATGCCTTGCCAGAAGCAATTTTAACAGTACCACTGAAGGAGCTCACTTTGACATAATCGGTAAGATTTCTCCAACCAAGAGTAATATTATCACCTTTAAGACCGTTATGAGAAGAATTACTACTTGTTGTAGAAACAGAAACTGAGCCGCCATTGATGGTCACATTACCTGTAGCATAGATACCGTCACTACTTTCAGAGGATACGGAAATTATACCTCCGTTGATGACCAAATTATGAACATGCATTCCTCTTCCTGTTTGACCAATTGTAGAGAAAAATGTTCCTCCCTTACCAGAAACAATCATCGTTCCAGTCTGTCCTTTTTGCCCATAGATGGTGAGATTGCTCATCGTAACGCCTGACCCCACAGCAAAAGCATCATCACCACTATAATTGACCTTAAGTTCTGCTCCATCAGCAAGAATCAACTCAAGATCTCCACTTGACTTCAAACGCTTACCTGATAATGAAAGATCGACTTGTCCCTGAACCACAAAGCAGTTACCACTACCGAGGCTTTCTGAATTACTTGTTGTCAACTGGGTGCAACTTTTTGTTTTTTCCACCCCATCGTAATCGATGTAGTTTACACCCCAGCTGTTCGCAGCCATCAACAGGGCAACAGGCAAAGCCAGTCCCACCCTCATTTTTGCATTTTTATTCATTTTAAAGCTCCCCTTTCAGCAAAACGTAAATATTACTTCAACAAAGGCTACCCGTCAAGGTTATAGCAAAAAAGCCGGTCCCCAACACGGGAAAACCGACTTTTTTTTATGAATTGTTTTTACAGAAAACGTTAAAGAATCAGCATTCCGTCGCCGTAGCTGAAAAGCTTCATCTTGTTTTCAACGGCCATTTTGTAGGCTTCGAGGGTGTTTTCGCGGCCATAGAAAGCGGACACCAGCAAAATCAGCGAACTCTTCGGCCAGTGGAAATTGGTCAGCAAGCCATCCACAATCTTGTAGCGGTAACCCGGATAGAAGAACGCATGGGTCACGCCCTTCTGCGCTTTCACGATACCGTTGGCGTCGGCAATCGTTTCGACGACGCGGGTACTCGTGGTACCTACGGTCACTACGCGGCCACCTTCGCGCTTGGCCTTGTTGATGATGTCGGCGTTTTCCTTGGTGAGTTCGTAATGTTCGCCATGCATCTTGTGCTGGGTAAAGTCTTCCACAGAGATATTCTGGAAAGTTCCCGGGCCCACATGCAGCGTGACTTCAGCAACGTAAACGCCCTTCGCCTTCAAGGCCTCGAGCATTTCTTCGCTAAAGTGCAAGCTTGCCGTCGGAGCAGCCACGGCGCCCGAATACTTCGCAAAAATCGTCTGGTAAGCCTTCTTATCGTCTTCGTCATCGGGGCGGTCAATGTAAGGCGGCAGCGGCACGTGGCCTTCACGGTTCATCACCGCTTCGAGTTCCACAGGCGTCACAGCAAAACGCAGCACGCGAGCGCCGTCTTCCTTGATGTCTTCGACAACCGTCTTGACGCCGGCAATATCGAGTTCGCGACCAATCTTGAAAGCCTTACCCGGGCGAACCTGCGCCTCGTAACGGGCAGAGCCATCTTCAGCCGGAATCAATGCTTGCACCAAGAGCGTTTCAACTTCGCCACCATGCAATGTATGGCCGTAAAGTCGGGCCGGAATCACCTTCGTGTTATTCACGACCAAGCAATCGCCCGGCTTAAAAAGGTCGACAATTTCAGGAGCCTTCATAATATGGCGTTCACCGCCATCTTTGGGGCAATGCAGAATACGAGTTTTCCCCTTGCCCGCCGTGCGGCTGGCAATCAGTTCCTTCGGGAATTCAAAATTATAGTCAGAAAGATTATGCGATTCCATTTTAGGCATCCATCTCAGCGAGAGCCTTTTTCAACAACTGTTTTACTTCTTCTTTAAGCGAAGCCGGTTTTAAAATGCGAACATCGCCCGCAACACCCATCAGCCAGGTCTTGAAATCTGGCGTAATGCGGAGTTTCATGTCCACAATCATATTCTTGTTCTTATCGTAGCGTTTCGAAATTTCAGGATTGAAATGCGAACGTTCGAACTGCGTCTGCAACCACTTATTACGGATTTCAAGCGTAATGTCTTCTGGCTTGCCCGAGCCCGTATACTTGCCAAAGGCATACTTATAATGCATTGCCGCATCAAAAATAAACTTAGGCATAGCATGGTTCGTTTCTTGCACGCTCTTGATTTGTTCAAAAAGGTAATTCTTGAAAGTCTGATTTCCCTTTTCGTCTTCTTCACCAGCAATCAAGTACAACGTATCCACGCGCATAATCACCTTGACCGGATTCACTTCCTTGACTTCTTCAGAAACTCCGGAATGATCTGTGGCGTGGCTATACTGAATTTTGATTGCAAAGCCTTCGTGAATAGCCCTAAGCACGCGATTCACCATGGTATCTTGCAGTTTGTCATCGCTGAACGGGCCGTAATCAAGCACATAGTCCGGGTCCGTCGAAATCGCCTCAGGCTTAAAGTCTTCGGGATTTGTGGTCTGCATGGTCTTAATGACTTTATCCAAAAGCTTGACCGTCTTGATTTCAGGAGCGGCATTTGCAGGCAAATTCTTCTTGATTTTTTCAAGCTGCTTTACAACTTCCTGATTGAAATTTGCTTCTTTGTCGGTCTGGATAATATAGAAGGTTTCTCCGTTTTCCTTGAACTTTCGGAGGCCACAATTTTCTTCACTAATCACTTCCAAATGGCGGAAAATGGTGCGCGGACCGCAACCCATCAACTTCGCCAAGCCATTTACCGTCTGCTTAACCTTCAGTTTATTCTTAATTGCATTAATCTTTTCGTAACCGGTAGCCATAGGCCCTCCTATACAATTCTTAAACGGTTTTCGATGGACGTCGTCTTGACATTTTTAAGGAGCGTTGCCAAAGCAAGTTCTTTTTGCAGCAACGATTGCACACGACCTTCCAACAAAAATTTCCGACTATTGCAAGATACTCTAATGTTTGTGCCTTGTAAAAAGGCACTCGCCGCGATTTCCGATTCCACCTTTTGACAAACTTCTACATTTATCGGATCATAAACTTCTGTCACCAGGCAAATCAAGTCGCGCACGCCAGGGATTTCGGCCAAGCGATTTTCCAAATCTTTCGGGCGATCATTTTCATAGCAGTACGCTTCAATTTGGACCTTGCCATCTGACACATTCACCTTGTAATCGAACAAGCGCGTCGCAGAGGATTCAATCTGTTCGTACACCGTTTTTTCAATTACGGCATCCGTCGTGAGCGAAGACGTTTCCACACGCGTAAAATCAACGCAGCCACGCACTTTGGGAATCGCATTCACGCATTTTACAATCGCGCGCTGGATCGACAAATTTTTCACCAGGCCATTCAGATAAACAATGCCCTGCCCCGCTTCGACAGACACCCTTGTACAATGTTCCGGGAACACTTGCGCCAATTTATTCTGCACAATCGCACACAACTTGTCATTCGGCAAGTTCTGCGCCAAAGGCGGAAGCGTAATAAAGACAAGCGTATTGTCTTTTAACATCACCGCAAGTTTATCTTTTTCGCCATCGTTCACCAAGCCAACAGCCACGCCAAACTGGTCTCGAATCGCATGGTAAATAAAATCGCCCAAAAGCGTCTGCGCACTTTGGATAGGCAACAGGCGATACCCTTCGGGAGACTCTTCGTTCACAATGGCCGTTCTCGGCTTTTCAATTTTTTGATCAGGACCACCATCGTAATTGACAATGATAATCATCTTATCAGGCGACTGGAAAACACTTTTGACAAGGCCCGGCTTGGGCGTTCCCTTAAAGAAAATCCAGTTTCCCGCCTTAATGCGATTATAGCCAAAAATTTTGGTATAATCCTGATTTACAAATTCTCGACTGCAAAAAATGAATTCGTTCGAGAACGCAACAAACATGGTGTTGCATGCATCGCAGCAACACAAAAGCGGAATATGAGGTTCCATTCCCCCAAAGGTCGAATAGGCCTCGCGGGCAAATATGCCGTGTTCCACTACCTTTTGGCAGCGACGGCAAAAAAGCCTTTGAGTATAAAGACGATGAGGGAATTGCGAACGCATTACTTCATGAGCGGAAGTGCCACATCCATGCGGCGGAGCACTTCTTCCTTACCGATAAGTTCGAACATTTCCCAGAGGCCCGGGCCTGCAGTAACGCCAGACACAGCAAGGCGCGGAGCACCGACGAGTTCACCGACCTTGTGGCCGCAACGTTCGGCGAGGTCGTAGAAACCCTTTTCGATAACCGGAGTCTTGAAGTCTTCGATGGAAGCGAGCATGTCGCGCACGAGCGTCGCCACTTCCTTGGAGCCTTCGCCAAAGTGCTTTTTAGCACCCTTTTCATCGTAGGTCGTCGGAGCAACAAAGAAGTACACAGCCATGTCGGCGAGGTCCTGCACAAAATGAGCACGCGGCTTGAGCTGCTTCACGATTTCATCGAGGCGAGTTTCCGGTTCCTTGGAGAGGTCGATACCCTTCGCGGCAAGACCTTCCTTCATGATACCCTTGAGCATGCCGTCGTCGCACAGGTGAATGTGCTGGCCGTTCATCCACTGCAACTTCTTTTCGTCGAAGCTGGCAGACTTCGGGTTAATGCGTTCCAGCGTAAAGCTGTCGACCATTTCCTTAATGGTCATGACTTCGCGGTCATCGCCCGGGTTCCAACCGAGCAGGGCGAGGTAGTTCACGAGCGTTTCAGGCAGGTAGCCGAGGTCGCGGAAGTCACCCACAGAGGCAGCACCCTTGCGCTTAGAAAGCTTACCGCCGTTCTTGTCGAGAATCACCGGCAGGTGGCACCATACCGGAGGCTGCCAGCCAAAGGCCTTGTACAAGAGTTCATGCTTCGGCGTAGAGCTAATCCATTCGTCGCCACGGAGCACGTGAGTCGTACCCATCAGGTGGTCATCGACAACGCTTGCAAAGTGGTAGGTCGGGTAACCATCGCGCTTGATGAGCACGAGGTCATCCAGAAGTTCATTCTGGTAGCTGATGTGGCCACGGATCATGTCGTCGAATTCGGTCACACCTGTTTCGGGCACCTTAAAGCGAATCACAGCCTTTTCGCCGGCGGCAATGCGGGCTTCGGCTTCTTCGCGGCTAATGTTACGGCAATGACGGTCGTAACCGGTCACCGGCACATGAGACTTTTCCTGTTCGGCACGGACTTCCTGCAGGCGTTCTTCGGAGCAGAAGCAGTAGTATGCGTAGCCAGCATCCAAGAGCTTCTTGATTTCACGGTGGTAAATGTCCAAGCGTTCGCTCTGGAAATACGGACCGCAGTCGCCTTCGCAGCCCGGACCTTCGTCCCACTGCAGGCCAAGCCACTTAAGGTCGCGCATCAAGTCGTGCAAGGCAGTTTCGTTATAGCGCTTGCGGTCAGTATCTTCAATACGCAGATAGAACGTACCGCCCATGTGTTTGGCAAAAAAGTAATTGTAGATAGCGGTACGAGCACCGCCCACATGCAGGTAGCCCGTCGGGCTCGGGGCAAAACGGACGCGGACAGGACGGTTAGAATTGCAATTTTCGCACATAGAATCCTCTTTTTGTTTATTCCGTGTCAAAAAATAGCAATTTATGCCAACAATACCATGTTGAAAAATCAATCTAACCGATTCCATTGATTCCGAATCCATATTCACTCTTTCACCCCTATATGTGATTAAAATCATAGTCATTTTTGCTTTTGTAAAGAAATGTTGACATCCGGTAGGCTTTGTTTTATATTTTTTACCATGAAGAAGAAAATATTCAAGCAAACCATAATTATCGCCCTCGCGATGGTGTCTTCTACCTTTGCGCAGGTAAAACCCATCGAGCAACTTTCTGACTCCTTGAACGTTCCCAAGAATTTTGAAAACTACAACGGTTTTCAGATTGAATCCTGGGGCCCCGTCACATACAAAGGCGAAGGCAAATGCGACGTTCTGGACCTATACCAAAGCAATGTCACGCAAGGCCTAGGCTACTCCACCATCGTCGACTACCATTACAAGCAAGTCAAGCACCTCGAGAAATACACCTGCGAATCTTGGGGTCTCGGCTTATCTTTCAAAGTCATTCCTGATACTAACGCTTATTCCAGAAAATACAACCTGAGCCCCAACAAGCCCACCGCATTTTCGGCACGTCGCGAAGACGCCATCAAAAAGCTATTCAGTTCCGACTCCGCATTCCTCGAAGTGGAAAGCATCAAGCCCGTATCATTCCAGGACTCCGGCAATTGCCATACAGTCGATTTCCTGTACAATATGGCTAACGAACAAAGCGGATTTCACGGGATAATCGACATCAAGTCCGACGAAGCCATGCTCGACGGAAAACTGATTTGCACCTTCTGGGGACTTGGCGTCAAGTACAAGCGCAGAGATGTCATCGAAAAAGAAATCGTAAAGAAACGTGTCGTAGAAGTTGTTAAGACTCCTCCTCCAAAGCCCGATACAGTATACGTTCCTAAACCGGCTGAACCCACAAAGAAATGCTGCATTCCCTGCTGCTGCGACTAATAGGAGGACAACATGAAAAAGTTTATAGCATTATTCGTTTGCGTCTTTGTGGCTTTCATGTTCGAAGGCTGTGCACCTTACGCCGCACAAAATGAACTCCCTTATAACGACACTCAGGTAGAACCGGCTCCCAAGCCAAGAGTTAGGCCTAGACCAGTAGTGAGAAGGGCAAAACCTGCACAAAAGCCCAAGCCCGCCGTTGCCAAAAGAGTCTCGGATTACGATATTGTCACAGACAACATGTATCCCATTCCAAAGGCTTTAAATGTCGACAACGATTTGACCATCGTTTCCTTGACACCGGTATCCTACACAGAAAAGAATCACTGCAACGAAGTTTACTTCTTCAACGCCATCGTAACCCCAGCTTCGGGTTACCACGGCCTAGTGGACATTTCAATGTCTGAAACCAAGGTAGAAGGGGGATATTCCTGCAAATACTTTGGCACCGCAGTGGTATACCAGGTAAAGCCGAATCCATTTATGAAGATTTTTGTCAAATACGAAGATGTGGTACGCAAGTACGTACCCGAGTAATCTAGATACTATATAAATCTTTTCTATCTTTGGAGGTGTTAACAAAAAGCGCCTCCTTTTTTCATAGGAAAAATATGGAAACCTTAAATTCCATCTTAGATACTATTGACGGCTACGTGTGGGGAATCCCGCTCATTGCGGTCATCTTGTTTGTCGGAATCCTGCTCACAAGCCGCCTCGGCGTGCTTCAGGTGACAAACCTCGGCAACGCTCTGCGTTACATGCTCCACAACGAAAAGCACGGCGAAGGCGAAGTTTCAAGCTTTGCCGCCCTCTGCACCGCTCTTGCCGCAACCGTCGGCACGGGTAACATTGTAGGTGTTGCCACCGCTATCGGTACCGGTGGCCCGGGCGCACTCTTCTGGATGGAAGTCGCAGCCTTCTTTGGCATGGCCACCAAATACGCCGAAGGCCTTTTGGCAGTCAAGTACCGCAAAGTCGACACCGACGGCAAAGTGCTGGGCGGTCCGTTCTATTACATCGAAAGCGGTATCAAGGAACGTTTCGGACTCAACTTTAAGTGGCTCGCCGTTCTGTTCGCCGTCTTTGGCGTGCTCGCCGGTCTTCTTGGTATCGGAACCATTACGCAGGTCAACGGCATCACGTCGGCAGTCGCAACCGTGTTCCCCTCTGGCGAATTCGTCAACATCGGCGGCAACTCCGTTTCCGTGTCTACCGCAATTGCAGGCCTTTTCTGCGCAGGCTTTACTGCCCTGGTGATTATCGGCGGTCTCAAGCGCATTGCCAAGGTTTCGCTCTACATTGTGCCGATCATGGCTATCTTCTACATTCTGTTCTGCTTGCTGATTCTCGGTTTCAACTTCTCCAAGATTTCGGGAGCCGTTGAACTGATTATCCGCGCCGCCTTCAACCCGAGCGCTGTAACCGGCGGTGTGGTCGGTACGATTTTCATCGCCATGCAGAAGGGTATTGCCCGCGGCATTTTCAGTAACGAAGCTGGCCTCGGTTCTGCTCCGATTGCCGCCGCTGCCGCAAAGACTAAGGAACCTGTTCGCCAGGGTCTCGTTTGCATGACCGGAACCTTCATCGACACCATCATTATTTGCTCCATGACGGGCCTTGCCATTGTGGTAACGGGCGCATGGACTCCGGAACTCGGCCTCCAGGGCGTAAACATCACCATGGAAGCCTTTACCCGCGGTCTCGAAAACCTGCCCGCTGGCGCAAGCGTTGCCCCCTTCATTCTGACAACAGCCCTGGTGTTCTTCGCCTTCACGACGATTCTTGGTTGGGCTTACTATTCTGAACGCTGCCTGGAATACCTCGTGGGCCGCGGCAAGAAAGGCCCCATTCTCACCTTCCGCTGGCTGTATGTGGCCGCCGTCTTTATTGGCCCGTACCTCACGGTGAGCGCCGTGTGGACCAGCGCCGACATCTTTAACGGCCTCATGGCATTCCCGAACTTGATCGCGCTGATTCTGCTTTCTGGCATTGTCGCTCGAGAGACCAGGATTTTCTTGGACAAGCTCCACAACGGAAAAGTAGGTGACTAAAATGAAAGGACGTTTCGCGGCAGTGCTCCCCGCCGGGGGACTCGGCAAGCGCATGGGCGGAAACATTCCCAAGCAGCTTATGGTTTTAGGCGGCAAGCCCGTTTACCGTTACAGCCTCGAAACATTCCTCTCGATGGATGAAATCGCCGAAGTCGTGATGGCCGTGCCAGCCGACTGGAAAGATCATTTCGAAAAAGAAATTTTCAGCGACAACGCAAGCGACGAAATCCGTGCCAAAATGAAAATTGTCGTGGGCGGTGCAGAACGTTGGCAGTCTGTCGAAAACGGTGTGAATGCGCTTACGAGCGATGCCGAATTCGTGCTAGTGCACGATGTGGCCCGTCCCTTCATCAGCAAAGAAATCATCCTCGACGTCTGCAAGACTCTTGTCGAAAAAGGAAGTTGCCTTGTGGCAAAGCCCGCTGTCGACACCATCAAGATTGCAAAAGACGGCTGCGTGCAGCAGACTATCGACCGCAATACCGTATGGATGGCACAGACTCCGCAAGCAGCCTCGGTCGCATTACTGAAAAAGCTCTACGGGCGCATTGCCGCAGAGCCTTTAAACTTCACGCCCACCGACGAAGCCAGCATTCTCGAATACTTCGGCGAAAGCGTCTATATCGTCAAGGGCAACAACCTGAACGACAAGCTTACGACTCCCGAAGACTTCGAGATTTTCGCAAGCCGCGCCAAATAATTCTACACTTCCCCGCCGAATTCAAATCCGGCTTCGTCAACCGCCTTCTTGAGGGCGGTTTCGTTTATATCGTCTTCGTCATGCCACTCCACACGGAGTTCCTTTTTCGCGACATCGGCTTCAGCTGAAATCACGCCGTCTAGAGCCATTACGGCCTTCTCGACGCAAGCCTTGCAATGACTGCAGTTCATGCCGTTCACGCGATAAGTTTCCACAACATGCTCGTCATGATGGTGATGTTCGTGAGAATGTTCATGGCAATGGCATTCGCCTTCACCATGTTCATGATGATGTTCTTCGCATTCGCAATGATCTTCACCTTCGCAGCAGCAATCATGATCTTCGCAACCGCAGCCGCAATGTCCGCAGCCACAACCCTTATGCGCAAACTTCGCATAAATAATCAACGCCGCAAACACAGCCGCGCAAATGTAGTCAAACACACCAAGCGCTCCGTGACCGTGACATTCTGTAGAACCGTGCGGAAGCATCGATGCAAGGAACGTATCCATCAGGAACGTGTCCACAATAAAGCCAAAGAACATGGCTCCAAGTGCAATTGAAACAAGGTAGGCCGCGAGAGTACGCTTGCCAAAGGCCTTGCCCACCACCAGCATGCTTGCGATACTCGTTGCTGGGCCAGCCATCAACAGCACCAAGGCTGCACCCGGCGTAACACCCTTTTCAACAAGAGCCAAAGCCAGCGGAATAGAACCTGTCGCACAAGTGTACATGGGCATAGCAAGCACCAGCACCACCAACATGCAAAGCAGCGGGTATTCGTGCAAGAACAAGAAGAAATCATCCGGAACAAAGGCCGCAATCAAGGCGCCCAACAAAAGTCCGATAATCAGCCACTTGCTCACATCGCCAATCATGTTCACAAAGCCGTATTCAAAGGTTTCTTTCACCTTCTGCGCAAAAGACTTTTTCTCGTGTTCATCGTGATCATCATGGTCGCAAGAACAATGATCGCCTTCACAATCGCAGTGTTCGTGATGCTCATGCTCGTGAGATTCGCCAATGACAGCAACTCCTGTTTCCAGCTCATTTTTCGTGACCAGATTCGTAAACACGCCGCCAAGCATTGCCGTTACAAATGCGGCCACCGGGCGCAAAATTGCAAACGGTCCGCCCAACAGCGAATACGTTGCCAAAATAGAATCCACACCCGTCGCGGGCGTCGAAATCAAGAAACTCACGCTCGCGCCCTTGCTCGCCCCCTCTTTCCGGAGCGCAATCGAAGTCGGAATCACGCCGCAGCTACAAATCGGAAGCGGAACCCCGAACAAGGCCGCCCACATTACCGACTTAAAGTTCGGCTTCGCAATCCTTGGCACATACAAGTGATTCGGCACCCACACATGCAAAATGCCCGCAAGCAAAAAGCCGAGCAAAAGGAACGGCGCCATCTCCGAAAACAGCGTAATGAATAGCCAAACAAACTTTTCCAGAATTTCTAAAACAGCAGGCATTTACTTACCCTTCTTGTGCAGAATATGTGTGAGACCCGTATTGAAAATCAATCCGATATGTTCATCGTCAAGCGAATAGAACATCTTGCGACCATCGCGACGCGGCTTGACCAAGTTCGCCGTACGCAGAATGCGCAACTGGTGACTTACCACGGACTGTTCCAGGTTCAACTTTTCGGCAATATCGTTCACCGAAATTTCGCCCGAAAGCATTAAATGGATAATGCGGATACGCGTGGTATCGCCAAAGAACTTGAAGAACTCCGACAGTTCGAAAAGAACATCCATCGAGACTTCGTTTTTCGCATTTTTGATATATGAACAATTATTCATATTTTCATATATACATTTTTGCCAGCGTTCCGTCAAGGTCAAAAGCCGAAATTCGCCCCATTTTCTTAAAAATTTCCATCTTTTCTCCCCCATTTTTATATTTTTAGCCAAAAATTGAGGTTTTTTAATGAAAATTGCAGTTATTGGTGGCGCAGGTTATATCGGTAGCCACACGATTATTGAATTGTATAAGGCAGGCCATACCGTTGTCGCCGTCGACAACCTCGTGAACTCTTGCGACGAATCGCTCCGCAGAGTCGCCGAAATTATCGGACAGCCCGTTCCCTTCATTAAGGCAGACGCCCGCGACGCTGCCGCCATGGACAAAATTTTCAAGGAAAACCACTTTGACGCCTGCATCCATTTTGCCGGGCTCAAGGCCGTTGGCGAATCGGTCGCCAAGCCGCTGGAATACTACGAAAACAACATGAATGCGACATTCGTGCTGTTAAACGCCATGCGCAACAACGGCTGCAAGAACATCATCTTCTCGTCGTCGGCCACCGTGTACGGTGACCCCGCAGAAATTCCCATCACCGAAAAATGCCCGAAGGGCGCCATCACCAACCCTTACGGCCAGACAAAGTCGATGCTGGAACAGGTGCTGATCGACGTGCAGAAGGCAGACCCCGAATGGAACGTGGTCTTGCTCCGCTACTTTAACCCGATTGGCGCCCACCCGAGCGGCCGCATCGGCGAAGACCCGAACGGTATTCCGAACAACCTAATGCCTTACATCACGCAGACCGCCGTAGGTATCCGCAAAGAACTCGGCGTGTTCGGTAACGACTACGACACCCCCGATGGAACCGGTGTACGCGACTACATTCACGTTTGCGACCTCGCCTCGGGCCACGTGAGTGCCCTCAAGGCCATCGAAAACAAGTGCGGACTCGCCATTTACAACCTGGGAACAGGCCACGGCTACTCCGTGCTCGACGTGGTACACGCCTTTGAAAAGGTGAACGGAGTCAAGGTGCCCTACAGCATCAAGCCCCGCCGCGCCGGCGACATTGCCACCTGCTACTGCAACCCCGAAAAGGCTTACAAAGAACTCGGCTGGAAGGCCCAGTTCGGCATTGAGGAAATGTGCCGCGACGCCTGGAACTGGCAGAAGAACAACCCGAACGGGTACGGCCACCACTAAGCCCGCAAAAAATTTGATTTTTTGCGCCAATCCCCTTGACACCTCTGCCCAATTATTCTATAATTGGGCAACCCCGCGGGAATAGCTCAGTTGGTAGAGCACGACCTTGCCAAGGTCGGGGTCGAGGGTCCGAGTCCCTTTTCCCGCTCTAAAAAAGAAACGCCACCTTAACGGTGGCGTTCTTTTTTATTCGCGTGAACGGGACTCGGAGACGAGAAGAGGGGCCGACTAAATTCTTTTGTGGGCGAAGCCCGTGAAAAGAATTTAGGACTTTGAGCGCAGCGATAAGCCCGTCAGGGCAGCAAGTCAGCCGCGCAGCGGAGACTGACGCAGCTGTCAATCCCTTTTCCCATACGACGAATCACATAATTTGGCACAAGCGCGAAGCGCGTGCGAATTATTTAGGAACTCACGCCCTAAAGGGCGGGAGGCCCGCCAGGGTGAGGAGCTAGCCGGTCGCAGACCGGAGACTAGCGACGAATCAATCCCTTTTCCCGCTCTTAAGCGCAGTTTGCATCGAGCCCGAAGGGTTAGACCGCAACCTTGCGCCAGCAAGGAATATTGCGGGCTAACAATCCCTTTTGACGCCTACGGCGTCCGCGGCGTCACTCGGTCATGAGAAAATGCAAGCATTTTGTCGCGGCACTCGTTCAGCACGCTTTTCCCACTCTTTTTTAGAAAAAATTAATTCACTAAATTTAAAGAATAAATGCATAATTTCTGCAATAATTCACCAAATTTAATGAAATACTATTGTTTTTAGATTCAATTTTTATTATATTCAATTTAAACAACGGGAGAAAATATGGCGATATACAAAGCACAAACCGACGAGTCCGCACTAGCCCTACTAGGGAAACGTATGGCGGCATTCCGCATAAGGAACAACTGGACACAAGCCCAGCTCGCCCAAATATCCGGAGTCAGCAAGGGAACCGTAGAACGCATTGAACGCGGCGATTCAGTCCAGGTGTTAAACCTAGTTAAGGTACTACGGGCCTGCAATATGCTCGAGACTTTCTTGAGTATATTCCCGGACGATTCTCCCTCGCCCATGCAACTTTTGCAAATGGGGCAAATCAAGAACCGCCAACGCGCAAGCTCTCCTCACAAGAAAAGCACCAGCGAAAATTCCGTCGCCGACAACTCCGCTCAATATTCAGCCGCCGAAAGCCCTGCCAAGAACAAGCCCTGGGTATGGGACGAAGACAAGTAACGCATTATGATTGCAGTCGAAGTAAAACTCTGGGGAACGACCATCGGTGCGCTTTCTATGCTCGAAGGCGAGCAAACAGCGCGTTTCGAATACGCCCCTAATTTTATCGGAGCAGGAATAGAACCTTCTCCTATAGTAATGCCCGTATCCAAGCAAATTTATTCGTTTCCACTGCTGTCAAAGACATTCCATGGACTTCCGGGACTTTTCGCAGACAGCATCCCCGACAAATTCGGCAATAGAGTCATTGACGCATGGCTTATTCGGCAAGGCCGGCTCCCCGAAAGTTTTACCGCCCTTGAGCGCCTGTGCTACACAGGGAATCGCGGCATGGGGGCGCTGGAATTTCTCCCCTTGCAAGGCCCCGATTCTCACACAGACGACTCCCTGGATGTAGAAAACCTGCGAATTTTCGCCGCCGAAGTATTGAATCAACGAAAGCGGTTCTCCACAAAAAAGCTCAGCAAAAAAAACACAAAATCCTTCGAGGACATTCTCCGGGTAGGAACCTCCGCTGGAGGCGCCCGCGCGAAAATCCTCATCGCCTATGACGAAGCAACTGGCGAAATGCGTTCAGGCCAGGTGGCCACAGACGCGAACTTCGGCTACTGGCTTTTAAAACTCGACGATGTGGAACAAAACGGCGACAAGGAAAATGCAGACCTGTTTGGGTACGGCGCGATTGAATACACTTACTCGCAAATGGCCAAGCTTGCCGGTATAGACATGACCGAATGCAAGCTGTACGAATGCGCCGGACACAGGCACTTTATGACCCGACGGTTCGACCGACTGCCGAGCGGGAAAAAGCTGCATTACCAGTCGCTATGCGGCCTTGCCCACTACGACTTCAACATGCCCGGCGCCTACAGCTACGAACAAGCCCTGAATATCATCAAGCTGCTAGGCCTCGGCTACGACGCACTCGAAGAAATGTTCCGCCGTGCGGCATTCAACATCTGCGCCCGCAACCAAGATGACCACGCCAAAAACATCGGGTTCTTGATGGACAAAAGTGGAGCGTGGAAACTCGCTCCCGCATTCGACATGACCTACGCCTACAATCCGCAAGGTCTATGGACCGGCACTCACCAGATGACATTCAATGGCAAGCGAGACAATTTCTCGCTAGACGATTTCAAAGCGGTCGCAAAATTTGCAGGACTGCGACAGGGGCGCTACAAAAAAATTCTCGATGAAGTCAAAAGCGCCGTCACCGAGTGGCCCAAACTTGCAAAGCAAAACGAAGTCCCAACAAGAATCATCCGCGCTATTGCGGCTGCGCACCGGTAAATTTTTTCCGCAAGATTAAGCAAGCCACCCTTCACCAAAAAATTTTATTACATTTCACCCTACCGATGCAAGACGAGAAATACATACTGGTAGATAGCGAAGAATCGCTGGCGAATTTGCTGGCGGATTTGGAACTATACGAAATGGCCGCCGTCGATACCGAAGCGGATTCCATGTACCATTATACCACTCGCCTTTGCCTGATCCAGATTACCATCGGCGAACACCACTACATTGTGGACCCGCTGTGTGGGCTTGACCTTGCCCCTTTGTTCAAGGCCCGCGCCATGCAGACGCTCATTTTCCACGGCGCCGACTACGACTTGCGACTGCTGTGGCAGACATACGGATTCTCGCCGAAGCAGATTTTTGACACCATGCTCGCGGCAAAGATTCTGGGCGAAGATCACCTGGGCCTTGCGGACTTGGTCCGCGAATACTTCGGTGACGAACTCAAGAAAGAAAACCAGCGTGCCGACTGGACCACGCGACCGCTGCCGCTTGAAATGTGCGAATACGCCATTCACGACACGTTCTACCTGCACGAACTCTGCGCGATTCTCGTAGAAAAGTTGCAAGAAGCAGGCCGCATGAGCTGGCTTACCGAACAGTGCGACGCCTTGATTGAACACGCCAAGCACCCTGCCCCGCCGAGAAAGGACCCCTGGCGCGTCACGGGCTCCGCTCCGCTTTCGCCGTGCGCCCTGAACGTGCTCAAGTTCCTCTGGGAATGGCGCGAAAACCAGGCCCAGGAACTGGACCGTCCGCCCTACAAGGTGATGCCGGTGGAATTGATGCTTGCCATCGCCCGCCGCAGCGAGGCGAATTTCCCGACCGTGGACCTGGAAAAGTTGCCGAAGCTCCCCCGCAATTTCCGCGACGAGCGCCTGGATTCGTTTGTAAACATGCTGCAGACCGCAGTGGCCGTTCCACAATCGGACTGGCCCGAACGTCTGCCCAAGGCCCCGCCCCCGCCGGTGGTGCCGAACTCCGACCTGCTTTCGGTGCTCAAGACCTGGCGCGACCTTAAAGCCGAAGAACTGGAACTGGACCCGTCGCTCCTCGCCAACAAGGCGCAGCTCATTTGGCTTGCCGCTCCGGGTGACATGCCCTGGGAGGCCCGCTACGAAGAAGCTCACCTCATGAACTGGCAGCGCGTCCTGTGGACCGAAATTTTGCAACAGAACCTGCCCAACGCAAAGCGCGTAGGCGACCCCGACTAATTTTTTTTCAACTCACCTCAACCGCCCGCTACTGGACAAATCCCCCGCAGGCATCATTATGGAATCTGTACTTCTCGTTTCTGCCTTACTCCTTTTGATTTTCGGCTCCAGGCCGCTTTTCGAGATGTTGCGCAAGAAGCGCGACGGCGAAGAGCTCATCGGAAACCCGTGGGAAGAAATCCACGCCATCAAGGGCTACAGGGAATCGCGCAAGGTGGCGGCGTTCTACCCGCTCACGGGCGAACCGAATATTATGCCGATTATCGAGCAGCTCGCCGACGAAGACCGTCTGCTGCTCCCCCGCTGCACGGGCCCCACGACCATGGAATTCTGCCACGTGCAAAGCCTCAAGAAAGACCTGGTCAAAGGCAAGTTCGGCATCATGGAACCGCGCGGCGACATCCCGGCCTACGAGGGCGACTTCACCGTGTTCCTGGTTCCCGGCACCAAGTTCAACCTGACCGGCGAACGCTGCGGCCACGGCAAGGGTTACTACGACCGCTTTTTGGCAAAGCACCCGGGCGCCCACAAGGCAGGCATTGCAACGCCAAAGCAGATTAGCGTGGAGCCGCTCGCGCAAAAGCTGACCGACATCAAGATGAACCAGATTATTATTTGTAGGGAAAAACCCTAAGGATTTTAGATAAAGGATTGCATTATGGCATTCAACAAGAATTCCGATAAGGAAACAGAATTCGGCATCATTCGCCACAACTTCAAGGACCGCGAATCTCGTGACGGTTTCCGTGAACCTCGCGAAGGTTTCGAGGATTTCCGCCGCCGCGATTTCAATAAGCCGCGCGAAGGTTTTAACAGCGATCGTCCGCGATTCAACAAGGACCGCGACGGCTTTACCCGCCGCAAGACCGATGGCGACCGCCGCGTGAGTTTTGGCGATCCCGATGGCGCCCCGCAAACCGCAATTGGCGGCATCCGCGAAGTGACCGACCTTCTGGAACGCAGCCCCATGCAAGTCCACCGCGTGCTCTTTATGCACCAGTCGGGCAATCCCAAGCTCTACGAACTGCAAAAGCTCGCCAAGCGCGCCCACGTGCACGTGCAGCAAGTCGATTCCAAGGTTCTAAACACCTACACCACGCAACACCACGGCGTGGTCGCACTCTTGAACGAAAAGGAACTTCTCGTTTGGGAAAACATTCGTGAAGAATATTTTAAGGCCAAGGAAAACGGCGAACGCAAGCTGATTGCCGTAGGCACCAACATCGAAGACCCGCGCAATCTGGGCGCCTGCATCCGTAGTGCGCTCGCCCTCGGCGTAGACCTCTTGATGCTCCCAGCCAAGGGCATGTGCGGCATTACGCCGGCTGTCGCCCGCTCTGCCGCAGGCGCACTCGACAAGATGAAGATTTGCCGCCCGAACAACCTGGAAGCCGCCGTCGGCGAACTCAAACTCGCAGGCTACCAGATTCTAGGCCTCGACGCCGACACCGAAACGAACCTCGCCGGCTTCGAATTCAGCGACCAGGCGGTCATTGCCGTCGGTGGCGAAGACGTGGGCCTTCCGCCCTTCATTCGCAAGCAGTGCGACGCTGTACTCCGCATTCCCATGATGCCCGAAGCGCATTCCTACAACGCCTCGGTGGCCCTCTCGCTCGGTCTGTACGAATACGCACGCCTCCGAATCAAGTAAATTATTCCAACTTGGACTATAAAATACACCCCCATAGGGGGTATTTTTTTATTATAGGCCGTTTTTCCCCATCAGATTGGTATATATTTTTACCACAAGAAGGGAAAATATTTATGGACTTCGAATCTTTGCTGTCAAAATACGAAGCAAAAGCTTGTGTTGTCTCCGTCGATTTTTACGAAGACGAAACGTACGGAAATATCCGCATTCTTGCAGGCAACAAGGCGCACTGTGACGAAATGGAAATGGAACAGGGTCGCCCCTTTATTCCTGGGTCGCCATACGAGGCTTGTTTTCCTCAAAACCGCAATTTCGAAGATTACTGTTTCCGCTGCACACGAACCAAAAAGCCTCTCCATGCCTACGTGGAACTTTACACCATGGGGCTCTGGCTGAACATGTTCCTGATTCCGATTGAATCGGATAAGCCGAACACCGGCTACTGCATTTACGTTTACGATGTATCGCCCAAGGTGGATTCTGCTGCCATGGTCGACCTTTCCGGCGATGTGGCCTCTGAGGTGTTAAAGGCATGCGTCAAGCTCCGTAGCTCGAACGACATCAAGAAGACCATCCAAGAAGTCATCGAAGATATCCGTAGCCTTTGCGATTCTGAACATTGCTGTATTTTGCTGACCGATCCTGATACACGCACCTGCGATATTCTAGGAGACGCCCTCAGCAAAGGCACAAGCCTGCTTCCCATGTCGACCTACCTAGAAGGCTTCTACGAAATTACGGAAACATGGGCCGCAACACTAGGCGGAAGCACCTGCATTATCATCAAAGACCGCCACGACATGGATCACCTGCATCAACAAAACCCCGTGTGGGCAGATTCGCTCGAAGGCGCCATGGTCAAGACAATCGTGCTGTTCCCGCTGCGATTCGACAACAAGGTGCTCGGTTACATGTGGGCCATCAACTTCAACGCCGAAAACACCATCAAGATTAAAAAGACGCTTGAACTGACGACCTACTTCCTCGCCTCCGAAATTGCAAACCACTTGCTTCTGAAGAAGCTTGAAATCATGAGTTCCATTGACTCGCTCACGGGTATCAAGAACAGAAACATGATGAACAATCGCGTAGACTTGATTGTAAGCGGTAAAGAACGCACCCCAGACGCCGTGCTCTTTATAGACCTGAACGGGCTCAAGCGCGTGAACGACGATCAGGGCCACAATTCAGGCGACAAGATGCTCCGCACGGCAGCAAAAATTTTGCAAGAAGTTCTCCACGACGGCGAAGTGTTCCGCGCTGGCGGCGACGAATTTATGGCGATGTTTCCGAAAATTACCGAAGCCGAACTGCAAAAGCGAATCGAACAGATTCACGAAGTCGCCAAGGCAAACAACATTCACTTCTCTATCGGATCGTGCCTCGGCGGCACCGATGTCCGTAGATCCATGCATATTGCCGACGAACGCATGTACGCCGACAAGAACGCTTACTACGCCGCACACCCCGAAGAAAAGTACCGGTAATCACTTTACTACAAAGAATTCATCCAGCTTTTCTTTGTAGATATTTCCATAATGGTTCACGTTGTACAACTGCACGTGCGAACCTGAAATTTTACTCGCGATTTCGATGTACATGTCCCTCAGCGTTGCGTCGGGTGTTTCATCAAGCAGCATCGTAAAACCTCGGGTAAAACTGTTCGTCAAGTATACGCCCATTTCTTCATTTCGTTCATCCGCCTTACTCGTTTCATAAGGCGACGCCGCTGTTAGAAAAACGATACCAGGAATATTCGCCTTTTCCGCCGTTTCACCAAGTCCACCACTATAGCAGGCCTCCACGGCAACCAACACCTTGCGGTGCGGAATTTGTTTAATCAGCGCAACAATCTGCTCATAACTAACCTTGTCTTTACCATATTCCAAATACCCCGGTATTCCATGACCACTCCAAAAGACAAAAACATTGTCGGTCGACTTTGCTCGGAGAACCTTTGATAACTTATTACTTGAATTACCCCTTAATATATTTCCTAGGTCAGACGCCGTTACGGAACTTAATTTGTAATCAACCACACCCTTTTCATAGACATTGTCTCCATCCAAACGAATAAACAACTCTCCCGGATACAGGTTGCGACTATGATTTGCAATGTCATCTTCTGCAATCACGATAATGTGGTCATCGTCGTACCCCATCTTCTTGAGTTTCTGGTAAATGGCAAAGATGTCCGCCTGAAACCGGTAATTTGCCCAGCCCGATGAGGCTGCAACCAAATTCGAAAAAGCTCGTATCCACATCGGCCTTGAAAAAATCCAGCCAATTTTCTTCTGGATTTATCGAATGTTTTGAGTCGTCGTTGCTGGTAAAATCATTCGTGACATATTTATGGTCAGCAATATTCCACCCGCGATACACTGAACCGCTCACACTGTTGTCCCTATCCTGGAAAGTCCAAGAACTCGATACCCCCGTCAGATTAGGCAAGCGTCCATTCTGCAACGACATGAAATTTTCATGCATTCCGGCAATCATCCAATCGCCGCCTATGCCGTCCCGGCCTTGGAGTACAGCCCGAATCGATTCATTCAATTCCAGGCCCGACGAAACGGAATAAGTCGCGGCATACGCCAAAATATACAGAGCATCAAAGAAATGCGCTTCGCCATTGAGAATGTCTTCGCCAAAATGTTCATGGTATGCTTGCGCAAACCCGGACTCGGGTCTTGCATACAAATCAAAGCCACGGTAAAAATCGTAATGAAGATTTTTTACGATAGAATCCGAAACGAAATTACTGGAACACACCACTCGGATTCCACCTTGAGAAGCGACATCCTGTCGATACAATTCATCATCAAAGGCTAAGGCCATTTTGTCATCATAGGGTTCAAATAACAAAACGCTATACGGCTTCTTTCGTTCCAAATAAGTCTGCGTAAGCTTCCGCAGTTCGGTTTCGTCATTGTACAAAAAGATTCTGTCAATTTTAAGCCCGAATTCTTCGGCCATAAAGCCTAGCCAGTCGACATAAGAACTTACGAGTCCGCCATTCAGCTCGCTCGACGGAGCCAAAAGTGTAAGTTCCAGTTCATTCATAAAAATAGACGCAAAGGAACTAGCCAAATGCGAGAAAGCAGATTCTATCAGCATAAAGTCGTTTTCGACCAAGTTCCACAAGTTCGGCATGTTGGCAAAAAAACGCTGGTATTCCACATTCGACGCCTTGGGCGAAAGAATCGGTTTCGTACTTTTTTTCAAAAGTTCCGCCATGCGGTACGCCTTGTCCGATTGCGTGGGGCCTACAATCGCCACATAGTCCGAATCTCCCGCCACCATTTCCATATACTCGCCGATATCGGCGTCATCCTGGTTCTTGAATTCCAGTTGCAGTTTTACCTTTTGGTCTAGCCCATCCTGAGCTTTTTCCATATTTTCCAAAGCCCATTCAGCACTCCGTTTCCAACGGGCCATTTCAGAAGATTTCGCCATGACGGCGACCTTAAGTTTGTGCGTCTTAGCATCGGAATTTGCAGAAGATGCATTGTCGGAGCACGCGCAAAGACAAAAAATCGCGATAAACAACAAGGAAAGTAGACTATTTCTTGGCATGGCGTGCCTCCTCGCGAACCGCCTCGTCATAATACTTTTCATAGCGGTCTTCGAACTCTTTCGTATCGCCAAAATTCTTATTAAACACAATCGATGCGGCACCATCCCCCAAGCCCAAAGAGCGGAACCGAGGCCAATCCTTACCCAAAGCCCATTCTTCCAAGTAGCGAACAACAATCCCCTTAATGTCAATGACTAGAGTAAACGGCACCTTCGGCAACACGCCGCTCTGGTCAACATCCATCCCAATCATAAAGTGTCCCGTATTCGGAAAATCGATCAATGCCCGACGTACCCCCTTGATAGCGCCCCCCAACAAAGGAAAAATAGCCGAAGGCCTATCCCCATCTAGAATATAATTCGTTATTGAAAAAGTGGCCACGTAGGCAAATTCAACGTTGTTAAAAGCCGTTTCATCATTTTCAGTATAAGTAAGATAATCCACTCCCAGAGTATCCGCAATCGTCTTATGCGCATCGTAGCCCTTCCTAAAGCCTTCAATCGATGTTTCCAGGCTCGCAAAGCCGGGTGCCGCCGCCAAAATCATACATGGATTTATTCCCAGAATCGCCCCAGACAAGAAACTCGCTCCGTAACGGTCTATCGAGAAGGTATAGACACCTTGCGGAAGCCTCGCCGTATCAGCCTCGAACAACAGAACCTTGTTGCCTACCCCCGTAAAGCGAACATCAAGTTTTTGCGCCAGCCCCACATATTCGGAAGAAGCCAAAATCAACATCGATGAATCGGTGTCGACATTTTCCTTAAGCCACGCCTTTACAAGGGAATCCGCCTCGCCCATAGAATCCGGCTGCAGCAAGCGGAACGGAATCCCTCTATCTTCGTAGAATCTAAAAAGTCCCGCCAAAATCTGGTCATTATAGCTGTTGTCGCCAATGCCATTGATGCTTGCCACAAGCGTAATGTTTGCAACACCCGAGCGATTTTGCACAGCATCAAAAACAGATTCGCTGTTGGAGCAAGCATACAGCGAAAGCAACAAAAAGAATCCAAAAAAAATTCTTAGCATCATTATTTCAATGATAAAAAAAGTTCCCCCCATGTGGGGGAACTTTCCAATCAGCTAAGATTCTAACAGGCTATTTTTCGGTCTTGGTAGGGACTTTCACTCCGAAATCAGTCAAGATATCAGAACTCTCCATATAAGCCTTGAGTTTAGCCTTACGAGCCACAGCATCCTCGCCAAGACTTTCGTCAATTAACTCATAGAGCGGCATCAAGCGATTTCCGGAGAAATCGACAAGCGTTGCATTCTCATCTTTAGTGAGAGACGCTTTCCAGTCGTTCACGTCCTTCGCGTTCAACATCTTGGAATCCGAAATTTTCATTGCCTTGTCAGCATCGCCACCAGAAACAGTCACGTTGACGTTCAGCTCCTTATAGTATTCCTCATAACTTTCATACACTTCAGCATCAACAGCCTCAGCATCATCGACAAGCACTTCATCTACGATACCGAATACATTCTGGTAAGCCGCTTTCGCATAATCAGCAAGCGCAAACTCATAGGCACGTGTCGACATCATAGTCTGACGGATACGGCCTCCCAGCGTAGAGCCCAGCACGACATGCGTTCCGTAACGTTCTATCAACTTCTTGAAACCAGCGTTATCGCTCGGGAATTTTGCATCAAGACCATTAATGGCATTATAGGCCGACTTTTTCATGCCGTCTGCGACGACATCGTCCAATTCGCTTTCTTCTATATCGACGGTCTTTATAGCAACATTAACATAAGTCGCCGCAAGTTCCCAGGCTTCACCACCATATTCCAAGTAACCAAAGCTAGACTCAAGTTCCCCATAGAACCAGCCGACATCAAAGCCAGTTGTCTGGTCCATGTCCACATCTATAGCGCCGACAGCCCATTTGTCAAGCCATAGTTCATATTCATAATAACTTTCATCGGACCATTTATGGACATTGACTTTAACCGAAGTGGGACTTTCCGTAATTATTTCGTCATCAATCAAGGTCTTGGTATCAAAGATTTCGGCCTTGAGAGAACCATAATCGGCATAACCACCGGTAAGAGCGTCGTAGCCATAGCCTACAGCATAAATCTTGTTCGATTTTTTCAAGGTGCTCGCATTGTCTGGGTAGTCGCCGAAATACTTCTGCACCACGGTAATCGTCTTGTTCTGAGTCGTATCATCGAGGTTTTCAATGATTAACTCACCAGAAAGAGGCTCGTCCAAGTCGTTCACTGCCACACGGAAATCGACAGTGGCATTACCTTCTCCCGAGGTTTTGCCCAATTTTTGAATAAACATCGTTTTATCCAAAAGTTTCCAGCTACCGGCGGCTTCAAAAGCGATTTCGTAAACGCTATCCATCATATCGAGTACCAAGGTGTCCCCGACATCCTCCCCATCGATTTTTACCGAAGAAATTAAACCGTCGCCAGCACTCGAGGAGCTCCCCGAATCCGAACAGGCGGAAAAAACAATGGCAGAGGTGCACATCGCAACCGCTACACAGGAATATTTGAGCGTCTTTTTGTAATTCATGATGGACTCCTTCTTTGTTATAATTAACACCTATATTTTCTAAAATATTTCTTTTCTAACCAAAATCAAGAAAAAAAAGTTCCTCGCTATAGTCCAAGTTGGATTACATTCATTTTACCACACAAAAACTTAACTTTTCATTTTTGCAACCTTCAAGATTTTCAAGTATCTCGACGCGCACCCCGAAAAGGGGAAATGGTTCCTTCTCGCGTTTTGTTGTTCTGAAAAACTAATCCTTTAGACAACGAACACTGTTTGCGTTGTACTTTACCTCTTCGTTCAGATAGGCATCGTCTTTAAGCGCTTCTATACGTACCAAGAACGCAGTATAGCCGTGATCATCTGTCGAAGTCCAGAACCGTGCTATATCACCTAAGGAACGATACTCGCTATCCTTGTAACCTGCAGGCAAAACGTTAAGGCCGTAGTCATCACTTCCGTTTCCATCGCGCAGCCAGTCTGAAGTAGATTTGAGAGCCTTGCCCTTATTATTTACAATTCCATAAAATAATTCATTCCATTCGTACTTACTCGGCAAGTGCCACCCTTTGGGGCACGCCTCCATAGCCGCATCCCATTCGTAAAGTCGACCATATTTTTTACAATTATCCGCATTGTCGTCATAGCAATAGCTATTCGGTGTTTCATACAGAAGATTCTCTGCCATCCAAAGTTGCGAGCCGATTTTTTCCAATTTATACATTTTACCATCACGGGGATCAACCCTATAATTTTCACTCTTCTCAAACGCATCCGTCAGGCACTGTAACGCAGCCTCCTTGCTAAACAGTCCAATAAAACTACAAGCGAAAATCGCACCCATTTCAAGAGAATCAAAAGAAGCGTCATTATCTTCATAATCTCCGCTATACATCTGCCTTAAATCAATGACTGTATTCAGACTAGTGTCCTTGGGAAAAACGACACGTAATTCCCCCTTACGCTGCCCCTCTGAATCATTCTTTTTCACATGGATTTTCACATCCGCATTACCCAAACCCGATTCCGGCAAGACCGAATCGATAAAAGTGGAATTATTTTCGATACGCCACTCACCGTTGGATTCCAGATTTAGTTCATAGAAGCTCTCCCCCTTTCCAAGCAACAGCACGCCACCGTTGACAGGCGTCTCACCCAATTTGATAGAAAGCACGTTGTCTTCACCGTTTGCGTCACTAGAACTGTCCGAATCCGAACAGGCGATGAAACCGACCGCACACAAAGCAAGTGCGATTATCGTGATTTTATGGTTTTGTGCAAATCTCATGATTTTCTCCTTCTTTTGGGGAAACACTTTGTTTCAAATGTATAGTTTTTATTTACAAAATCACGTAAAAAAAACAAATAGATCATTCCAAGTTGGAATAGTCTATATACAGAAAAGCGGACCGCAAGGTCCGCTCGTTCGTAATTTAATTTTTTAGAGCCTTCGACTTCTCACGAGATCGGGCTCATTTTTCTAATTCCGAATTCTGAATTCCGAAATCCGAATTAATTAGAACTGGCTCAGGAATCTCTGGTCGTTGCTCGTCAGCAAGCCGATTTCCGGGATGGCGTGGCGCAGCATGGCGATACGGTCGAGACCGAAGCCGAATGCAAAGCCTGTGTACTTCTCGGAATCAATACCACAGTTCTTGAACACGTTCGGGTCCACAGAACCGCAACCGCCGATTTCCATCCAGCCGGTTCCCTTGCAACGACGGCAGCCCTTGCCACCGCAGAACACGCAGCTCACGTCCATTTCGGCGCTGGGCTCCGTGAAGGGGAAGAAGCTCGG
>CADBHQ010000014.1 GCA_902794535.1 Fibrobacter succinogenes
CCGCAAGATCGGCAAGGAAATGGACCTCTACCACATCGAAGACCATTCTCCGGGCATGGTGTTCTGGCACCCGAAGGGCACCAAGATGGTGAACGCCCTGAAGGACTACATCCGCGGTAAGATTGACCGTCGTGGCTACCTCGAAGTGATTACGCCGGAAATCGTGAACAAGACTTTGTGGATCAAGTCCGGCCACGCTGACAAGTACAACGAGAACATGTTCAAGACGCTGGCTGGCGACGTGGAAATGGCCGTGAAGCCGATGAACTGCCCCTGCCACATCCAGATTTTCAATACGGGTCTCCGCAGCTGGCGTGACCTTCCGATGCGTCTTGCCGAATTCGGTAAGTGCCACCGTTACGAACCTGCCGGTACCATGCACGGCCTGATGCGCGTGCGCGGCTTTGTGCAGGACGACGCTCACATCTTCTGTACCGAAGACCAGATTGCAAGCGAAGTGGCCGACTTCTGCGCCCTCGTCAAGGAAATCTACCACGACTTCGGTTTCGACGATATCGTGGTGAAGTTCTCCACCCGCCCGGAAAAGCGCGTGGGTTCCGACGAAATCTGGGACAAGGCTGAAGCCGCCCTCGCCGAAGCCACCAAGCTCGCCGGTCTCGACTACATCCTGAACCCGGGCGAAGGCGCCTTCTATGGCCCGAAGCTCGAATTCACGCTGAAGGACTCCCTCGGTCGTGACTGGCAGTGCGGTACCATCCAGGTGGACTTCAACCTCCCGCAGCGTCTGGGGGCCGAGTATGTCGGCAAGGACAACCAGAAGCACATTCCGGTGATGTTGCACCGTGCGGCCGTGGGTTCCATCGAACGCTTCCTCGGTATTCTTATCGAAGAATTCATGGGCGATTTCCCGCTGTGGCTCGCTCCGGTTCAGGCCCGCGTGCTTCCGATTTCCGAGAAGTTCGTTGACTACGCTAAGTCCGTGGAACGCGAACTCGTGAACGCCGGCGTCCGCGTGGAAGTCGACGAATCCAACGAAAAGCTCGGCTACAAGATCCGCCAGTGCGAACTGCAGAAGATTCCGTACCTCCTGATCGTCGGCGAGAAGGAAGTTGCCGATGGTGTTGTCTCTGTGCGTAAGCGCAAGGACGGCGATAAGGGTTCCATGAAGGTTGCCGACTTCCTCAAGATGACGGAAGACGACAGAAAAGTCGTCCGTTAGTCAATAACCGAATGTCATTTGCAAACGTAGGTTCCTTCGAGCCTACGTTTTTTTTGTTGGCGACAACCGCCCAAGGCGAGAGCAGCGGGCAAACGCATTTGCCCATTGCCGAGCCGCTGCGGTTGGGACTCCGTAGGAGTCCAAAAGGAACAGGCTGAAGGTGTTATCGCTGTCAACAAGAGAAAGGAAGGCGACAAGGGTCAAATGACCGTTGCCCAGTTCCTGGAAATGACCGCTGAAGACCGCAAGGTCGTTCGCTAATCGCCTAATATGTCATGCCGGACACTGTTCCGGCATCACCTTTTAAATTTGAAACGCAGACTCTCCCCGAGCCTGCGTTTTATTTTCTATTTCTTTATATATCGCATCAGCTTTGCGATTAACACTTCATCAAAATTTCTTCGGCTATCAATAATTGTATGAATGACGACATCTTTTTCTCGAATTTCATACACAATACGATACAAACCCTGAATGATTTCTCTATACCGTTCAATACCTTGTCTGTATAATTCGGGAACGATTCTTCCGCTTTCGGGAAAATGCGACAAGGAGAGGATGTTGTCTTCAAATTGAGTAATGACAGATTCAACATAAGATTTGTTTAACGACTCATAGTAAGCAATGATTTCGTTCAAATCTTCTTTTGCGAATTGTGAAACGACAACGTTGTAAAAATCATTTTCCGACATTGTACTTCCGCCTTAAATCCTGAAAAACCATCGTCGCCGGTTCTGTCCGTCCTGCTTGGACATCCTTTTCCGAAAGTTGAATGATTTTTAGAAGGCTGAAGGCTTTCTTCATGTCTTGGTATGTCTCGACATCAACAAGAACCGCCCGAGATTTTCCATTCTGGGTTATTACCATCGGTTCCCTGCGATCGTTCACAAAATTCATCACATCGTCGATGTTGGAACTGACGTAAGAATCGGGCTTTATGCATTCGCACACATCAAGCATGATTGACTCCTGTCTATAAACTTCCCTAAATATACCTTTTTCGCCTATCAAAGGCAAGTTTTAAGGGGGTTATAAAAACAATCTGGGCTTTTATACGACTTCTTGTATCGACGGTAATAGGCCTCATATTCTTAAAAATAAAACAAAAATGTCGAATACGCAATAAAAACGGCGTTTTTTTACAAACTTTTCATCTGAATTTAAAATATGATACAAATGTGTTTCATAAAAAGTCCGACAGCAATAAACGTGATTTTGTGAGGTTCCGTCATGCCGCAGCCAAATTAGGTATATTTCTGAGAGTGGATCTTCGGAGGCTATTTTGATGAAAAGTCCTTTTGATAAAATCCTATTTCTGCTATGTATGGTTGCTGTTCTGGCGGCATGTTCGGCGGAATCTAGTAGTGCAGATGCAAAGAGTGTCGAAGAAGGTGACGATTATGTGTTAAAGCATGTTCAAATGTATCGCATCCTTGGGCCACAGGGGGATACTTCTGTGTGGAACGCGTCTAATTGCCATGTCGGTGATTCGACTTTCTCGTGTACCCAAGTGACAAATGTGGATTGTTACATTTTTCATACGTCCTATATAGAGATTTGTTATGATTCTAATAAAGTTGAAATTCCTTGTTTGCAAAAAGATACTTTATATGATACGACTGTTGCGGATTTGAATTTTGGGCCGAATGCGCGAATGGACTACATACCCTATGCAAAAATTTCAGAATTCAATCGCGATTCCGTAAAGAGTCTTTTCTCGGAATTGTCAGGGGAAACTTGCAAGTTGCTGGTTAGTTATTCGTCGAATTATTTTCTTGAAGCGGTAGGGCTTCCCGACAGTTTAACCTTGTTGAAAACAGATGAGTACAGGCTTGGAACATACCGCTCGGATTACAGTCAAATTATTGGCTTGCTTGCATACCGGGACTCCACGGGAACCGAGAAATGTGGAATTTCAAAAGCTGAAACGCGTATTACTTATGATCGGGGGGCCTGCTTCTATTATAGTTTGCCTAATGAACCCAAACGAATACAATATGTTCTATACAACAATACGTCAAAGTCTTTTCGCGATACGACTATTTCTTGGAAGTTGGTGTATCGCGACGAATATGGCCGTGGCGATACACTTGACATGACAACGAAATTTAAATGATTTGATAAAAAAGTCGTTTATGAAATGTCTGTCGCTTCCTGTTTCCGTAATCCTTTTGCTTGCAGGTCTAGCTTTTGCCAATGAAAGCAACCACCGGGGCAACCGCAGTATTTGCGGATTGTCTTCAGTCTGGTCCTATGACACCGATGAAGAAACTCAGAAAAAGATGGCTCAATCCCAAAAGCGAGAAGACAGTTTTGTCAAGTATGCAAAAAAGTTCTACCCAAGAACAAAGGCTAGGCTGAATGCAGTGCAAGACTCGTCGCAGAACGCACCAGTTTTTGGCTCTATCGTCAAGAAAAAGATTCTTGACAAGGACATTGAAGATGTTTTTCCAAAATATTCCGAGTCGTTTGCGAAATGGTGCAATGATAAAAAACAGGAATATAAAGCGAATGTCGCCAAGGCATCGTTAGAGACGCAGGAAACTTTTGAAGATTATAACGAAATTTCTACAGGATTCGGTTCACAATGTTTTCTGCTGCATATGGTGATTGACGTTAAACAGAAATATGATGTCGAAACGAAAAAATGGATTGCTCCATCACCTGAAGAAAAACGCAAGACATTTTTTAAGTTCCTTTATCGGGGAGCATCTGCGGAAATCGATTCTGCGAAATCAGATTCTGCCGTTGCATTATTTGAAAAGGATTTTTTTCTTCCAGGGCCTACAGGAAACCGCATTTTCTTTGATGACGGCTGGACTCCCGTGCTTACGAAGAAGGAATTATTGTCCGTCAGCGACTCATTTGGGGATTCTTTGGCGTTTGTCCCTTTTCAGGTTGGCGGCCCGCTTCCTATAAATAAAAATTTGAGCCTGAAAAAGAAAATTTTAACCCATTTGGAAAATGGTGAATTTGATTCTATTCCGCCGCTGATAGACGAAAGCATGCACTATGCCGATACGGTGCATTTTCTTTTGTATAGACAGCTGTATTCCGAAAAGGAGTATTACGGCCTTTCGTTCTTGACTCGCCGATTCGATATGATTCTGAATAGAGACCGTAGCCGTTATTACCGCCCTGAAACGGTGGTTATGCATCGCCCATTAAGTAAAATCGATAAATGGATTTACGAAAATCTTGACAAGCATATCGACCAAACCCGTCTGGATTCGTCGCTTATCATTGCCAATTACAGCCGCCGTGCAGACTATATTATTCGCGAACAATACGAAAGATTCAAGGAACGGCACTTGCCTAACCGTTCGGGTGTTGTCAGGTACGTAAGGGATAGCGACGTGAAAGCAGTGGAATATGAAGTAAAGTTACCCAAGAACAAGAGGTGATAGGGCGTTGAAAATAAGTTATTTTTATAATATGAAGCATCTGCCTGTAGTTCGAATATTTCTTCTAGCGGTCCTGTTGTTCCTTGTCGGGTGTGCGGATGATAATTCGTCTGCACCCGAAGAAGATTCTCGCTTCAAGATGGAACTGGGAGAATTTACCTATGGTGAGTTCAAGGTTCGTACTCCCGCGTATCCTGTTTTTGAACATGTTGGCAATGGATATGACATTCTTGCCATTGGCAACAGCCCAAAAGGCCGCGTAATGCGGCTTGAGAAATCTCCGTGCAGCGGTGCCGACACTTCTCTAATTTTTAGGGCTTTCTGCAACGGAGTCCCTTGCGAAGGGTATCCTGCTCAGACTATAAACTTCTATCCATTTGAAGGAAGTTATCAGACACTTGTGAACGCTCCTTCAAACGAAGATTATGACGCTGACAAAGATGGTCGTTTGCTTGTTTTTACTGCAGAAATTGATAAGGCAGGATTCTACAAGGACGTTCAAGTGGTTGCGATGCCCCAAAATGCTGAATTGCGTGTAGAAAAAATTACTTGTAAATTCCCTATTCCAAAAGTTGATGTCTCGGATACGTTAACTGTTAAAAACGCGATGTCTTCCGGTTTGATGGGCGGATTGTTTAATGAAAACGGTGTTTTTTGATAAAGACCTATGAAAATAAAAATTCTTTTTTTCATTGTTATCTCTTTAGAACTTCTTGTCGGATGCACTGATTCCGCATCCAGTTCGTCGGAAGAAAAGAATCCTACGCTATATACTTCGGTGGTTCTTGGAAAGTGTGCGGACGCTTCCTCATCCAGTTCGTCGGATATTGAGAAGAAGATTTCGCCGCTAATTGTTGGTTATGATGAACATTCAGCTGTTTATTTAGGCGATTGCTTAGGTTGCTTTGACTTGACTCTTTACGCTTTAGATTATTGTGACGTTTCCGCTGATGTAGCTTTAGATTTTGTAGATGATACTCTGTTTATTTCTTATGTAAATGTGCAAGAGGCTTCCAAGTGCACCTGTTATTCCTCCCATGATTTCAAGGTTCCATCAGTGAATTATAGGTATGTCAAATTTAATGAACAAGTTTTTTATGTTGTTGCATCGAACATAGCGGGAGTCTGCTTAAATACAGGGGAATATAAAAAAGGTTATTGCGTCGAGAACGGACCGACGCATTTGTAATTGTGATTCTGCGTTAGGGATAGTGACCCCTTGGGAACAAGACTCGCGAAGCGAGGCTTGGTTCTGGGAGGTGAGCGGCAAGCGTATGCGCAGCCGATTGCCCCCAGAATATAGCCCGACCCACACGATAGTGCGGGGAACGCCCATGCAAACTTTTACTTCTTCCCGGCCTTTGGTACTGCGGGCTTCCCGGCAGCGGTTTTGCCTGCCGCGGCCTTCAGCTTCTTGAATTCGGCCTGGGCCTTGCGCATGTCGGCCATGAAGGTTTCGTTTGTATGCAAGCTCGGGTAGGCGCCCGAGACAAGAACCTTGGAGGCGTCCACGTCGCTTTGCCAATGGAAGCCTGCGATTACGCGGCTCTGCCCCCATTCGTAGGCGTATTTCAGCAGGGCATCCTGGGCTGCCGGGTTCACTTCACAAAGCAGCAACGCCATCGCCCACGCACGAATGGTATGTCCTGACGGATAGGATCCATTTGTTCTTAGTCTTTCTTCTTCGGCGGGGACAAGCGTCGGTTCGTTAAAGCGGTCGTAAGGACGGCGCCTCATGTAGTGCCTTTTGGCCTTGCTTCCCACCTGTTTGAGCGTCCGGATTCCGCGTTCAAGCAGGTTCATGATGGCAGGCGTCTTCTTTGCCGATATTTCCATCCCGAAAGGTTCACTGAACATTGCGGCCATCTCTTCGACGGTTTCTGCCGCCTGTGCCACCGCAAGGGCTGCACGGGCAGAGTCTAGACGCATCGTTTTACCCCACATGTACTGCGAGATGTCGTACATGAACTGCGGCGACATGGTATCGGGGGGTGCCGGGTAATAGTTCAGCGCGTCCGGAAGCGCATCGGCTTCCACATAGGGTTTGACATCGGCAGCAAAACTGCACAGGACAGCCCCACACAAGGCAATCGCGACTAAGGTTTTCTTGATAATGTTCATACATTTCAAATATTAACTATTTTTCACTTGATGTTTTCTCATTTCAGAACCGTAGTTCCCTTACTAGCCCTACTCTGTTTAGGACTTACGTGTTGCTCTTTCCCGGTGCGCACGGGCTACGACCGAAACACAGGCGACTACAAGCGTGTGCCCGCAAGCGAAACAGCCTCTACCCCACCTAAAGAAGAATCGCTTGACGAGAATGAGTTGCAAACGGCCCAAGCCGAATCTCCGGATTCCACAAAACAGGACTCTACGCAGCAAGACTCTACAAGACACCTGAATTCCGTAGAAAAGGCGCGCGCCGCAATCAATAAGAAAGAGGCTGCCAAGGCCGCTAAAAAGGCAACGCCCAAAAGCGACCTAGAAACCTACGCCAGAAAATGGATGGGAGCCAAGTACGTTTACGGCAAGGCAACCCGAACCAAAACGGACTGTTCCGGATACGTGATGCAAGTTTACAAGGGCTACTACAATATTGCCCTCGACCATAGCGCCTCTAAGATGTACAAAGACAGCCGTGGAAAATCGGTGAGCCGCGGCGGCCTAAAAGAAGGCGACCTTGTATTTTTCGGAAGCCTTTGGAAAATCGACCACGTGGGCATTTACCTGAGCGGTGGCCGATTTATTCACGCAAGCACCAAGCATGGCGTGATGATTTCGCCCATGCAGGACAAGTACTGGGGCCACAAGTACCAAGGCGCGAGAAGATTCAAATAGTTATATTTCTACCTATGAAAAAGATTGCATTCCAGGGCCGTAAAGGCGCCTACAGCGACTGTGCCGCGCATTATCTGTTTGGTGAAGACATCGAAACGCTCCCGATGGACACTTTCGAAGAAATCTACCAAGCAATCGAAACAGGCGAAGCCGACGGCGGTGCCATTCCTATCGAAAACTCGACAGCAGGCTCCATCGAGGCAAACTACGATTTGCTGTACAAGTGGCGCCACCGCATTGTGGGCGAAGTCATGCTCCGCATCGAGCACACCTTGTGCGTGATGCCTGGCGTCAAGCTTGGCGACCTGAAGCGCGTTTACAGCCACCCGCAAGCTCTTGCGCAGTGTTCCAAATTCTTTGCCGAAAACCCGCAGATTAAGGCGGTTCCGGCTTTCGATACCGCTGGCTCTGCCGAAGAACTTGCCGCTCGCAAGGCTAAAGACGAAGGCGCCATCGCAAGCGCCTACGCCGCAAAGATTTACAACTTGGACATTCTGAAAGCAGGCCTTGAAAACTTGAAGGGCACGAACTTCACGCGTTTCTACGGGATTCAAAAAATTCCCGCAGCCTTTGATACCATTGAAGGCGCCAAGACGACCATGCTATTCGAACTGGCTGACAATAACGCCGTGGGCGCACTCTACAATGCGCTGGGTTGCTTTGCCAAGCGCGGCATCAACTTGACCCGTTGCGAAAGCCGCCCGCACCCGGACAAACCGTGGGAATACATTTTCCACGTTTCGTTCGAAGCAAACGTGAACGAAGACCGAGCAAAAGAAGCCCTTGTAGAACTCAAGAATTACACGAGCCAGATGTACATTCTGGGCACCTTCAAGAAAGGCGTAATCGAGACTTTGAAATACTAAGAGGTAGAATTATGGCTTACGAACGTACCGATAGAAAGTTTGACGAATACCGCAACCTTAAAATGACCACGGGCTTTATTTCAAGCGCCGACGGTTCTGTTCTGATTGAAATGGGTCGTACCCGCGTTATCTGTAACGCGACTCTCCTCCCTAAGGTTCCGGATTGGCTTGCCGGCAAAGGCACGGGCTGGATTACGGCTGAATACAGTCTGCTCCCGCAAAGTACGGGTAAGCGTGTGGAACGCGAGCGCAAGGGCGCGAGCGGCCGTACGCAAGAAATTCAGCGTCTGGTGGGCCGCTCGCTGCGCGGCGCAGCCGACCTGGCCGCCCTCGGTGAAAACGCCATCGTGGTCGACTGCGACGTGATCGAAGCCGACGGCGGCACTCGTACCGCGAGCATTATCGGCGGCTTCGTAGCCCTTGCGATTGCCCTCAAGAAAATCAAGGCCCGCCTCGGACTCACGCAGCAGATTCTGCAGCACGGCATTACGGCAATTTCTGTCGGCGTTGTCGCGGGCAAACCGCTTTGCGACCTCTGCTATGTCGAAGATTCCGCAGCCGATGTCGACATGAACGTGGTCATGCAAGACGCCAAGAACTTCATCGAAGTGCAGGGCACCGGCGAACACGCCAGTTTTGACCGCAACATGCTCAACACACTCCTTGACCTCGGCGAAAACGCTTGCAAGGACATCTACAAAAAGCAGATGGAATTGATCGGCGGCGAATTACCCTAACAGACCGCTCGGCTCTATTGCCATTTAAAAATGTGACTTCGCCTCGCTCTCGTCGCCACGACTCATTAAGATGAGTCGCTTGCGACTCACAAAGACCGCTCGGCTCTATCGCATTCATAAAAAAGCCTGGTTTTTACACCAGGCTTTTTTCAATAGCTCACAATTGAATTAGTAACGGATCTTGCCTTCGGCGACCTTGCGCAGGTGCTGACCGTAAGGCGACTTTCCGTACTTGGCAGCAGATTCCAGGAGCTTATCCTTGGTAATCCAGCCGTTAATGTAGGCGATTTCTTCAACTGCAGAAATCTGGATTCCCTGGCGGTTTTCCACCATCTTCACGAACTCGCCCGCTTCAATCAGGCTGTCCATGGTTCCGGTATCGAGCCAAGCAAAACCGCGACCCAAGAGTTTCACGTCGAGTTCGCCCTGTTCCAAGTACACGCGATTCAAATCGGTAATTTCAAGTTCGCCACGAGCGCTGGGCTTCTGGGCCTTAGCGTATGCAGATACGCGGTTATCGTAGAAATAGAGCCCAGTGATTGCATAGTTGCTCTTGGGTTCCTTCGGCTTTTCTTCGACCGAAATCACCTTGCCGGCGTTATCGAATTCCACCACGCCAAAGCGTTCCGGATCTTCGACATAGTAGCCAAACACACTTGCGCGGCCCTTTTCTTCGGCATTCTTCACTGCAGCTTTCAAAAGCGGGCTAAAGCCGTTACCGTAGAAAATGTTATCGCCAAGCACCATGGCACAGCAGTCATTACCGATAAATTCTTCACCCAGAATAAAAGCCTGGGCAAGGCCATCAGGACTCGGCTGCACCTTGTAGCTCAAGTTCAGGCCCATCGAGGAACCGTCGCCCAACAAGCGTTCAAAGTTGGGCAAGTCCGTCGGAGTCGAGATAATCAGGATATCGCGAATTCCCGCAAGCATCAAAGTCGACAGCGGGTAATAAATCATGGGCTTGTCATAAACAGGCAAAAGCTGTTTAGACGTCACCATGGTCAGCGGGTAAAGCCTGGTACCGGAGCCTCCGGCGAGAACGATTCCTTTCATTAGTATTTCCCGTACTTGTAGCCATACCCTTCGGTGCGACTGTGTTCGTATTTGTTAATAACAATAGAGGCGTGTGCCTGCGGATTCCCCTTAAGAATCTGAGACATGCCGTCCTTAATCGCTTCAATCGAATGTTTGTTGTATTCAATGACCATCACAATCTGGGCGGCAACGCGGCAAGCCAAGGCGGCGTCTGTCACCAACATAATCGGCGGCGTATCGACAATCACCAAATCATAATCATTCTTGAACTGTTCAATCAATTCTGCATAGTGCTTAGAACCAAGCAGTTCGGCCGGGTTTGCAGGCACATTGCCGCACGGCATTACATACAGGTTTTCAACTTCGGTCTTAAAGACAACTTCTTCGACCTTCACTTCGCGGAGCAGCACCTGCGAAAGACCGTTACTGCGTTTGATACCGAATTCCTTGTGGAGTCTACCCTTACGCAAGTCCGCATCAATCAGCAAGACCTTCTTGCCAAGGCCAGCAAACAGAGCTGCCAGGTTCACCGAGACAAAGCTCTTGCCCACACCCGGAATAAGGCCGCTCACGCCAACCACAGAACCGCCTTCGTCCATCATCGAGAATTCCAACGAAGAACGGAGAGCACGCAACGATTCCACCGCAACGTCGTCGGGTTCCACCACAGCCAAAGGCCTTGTTCCCTTGGTACCCTTGGGGTTGCCCTTCGGCACCTTGGCGTAAACGGTATAGCCCGTTTCTTTTTCAATGAACGAAGCGCTCTTTACACCACTGCTAAACTTGGACTTGATCGAAACAATCGTTGCACCGAGCAAGAATCCAAGGAACAGGGCAATGCAAAGTATCACGCGCTTCTTAGGCTTGGTCGGCTTGGTCACCTGTTCTGCAAAGTCCACAATACGCACAGAACCCACTTCGCCAGCAGACACCAGACGCAACTGCTGGATATTGTTCAAAAGCGAGGTGTACATGACCTTAGTGAGTTCCACCTGGTTCTGGAGTTTCAGCACTTCTTGCTGGGTAGCGGGGAGTTTCTTGACTTCGCTAGACGTTCCGGCAAGTTCACGCTTCAAGGCGTTTTCCTGATCTTCGAGAGTCTTGACAGTCGGGTGTTCAGAATGGAACAAGCGAATCGCTTCTTGCTTTTTCTGCTGCAGCGACAAAATATCCTGTTGCAACTTCATGCGGCGTTGCAGCACCAACTGAGTTTCGGCATTAATGTCGACAGAGCCCACCTGATTGCGGTAAGTATTGAGATTCAACAGCGAAGAATCCATCTGAGCCTTGACATCCGGCAACTGCTTTTCAAGGAATTCCAACGTTTTCTGAGCTTCGGCATTGCGTTCTTCCACATTCTGGCGCAAGTAAGAAGAAGCTACCTCATTCAAGATTTCCACGCCGCGGTCTGGATAAATATCCTGGTACGAAAATTCAAGAATTCCGGTCTTTTTGCCTTTTTCCTTGACATCGAAAGCGGAACGGAACTTGGCGATTGCATCGAGACGCTTAAACTTGGATATTGCAAAGCGCTGTCCTTCACGCACATCAGCCTTGAAAATGCCAAACGTAGCCGAATCACCCGCATAGACAAAGTGATACGTCTGACCAACCGTACCAGAAAGCACCAGGCTATCCTTATAGTCATAAAGGTCAAAATTGCCCAAAGAATCCTTCGTTTCAAGAATCCAAGGTTCTTCGCGGAAATCGGCCGGCAAGCGTTCCTTGTTATAGCTAAAGTTCATCAAGTCGACACGGCCTTCCTTATGCAGCAAGCGGTCCAACTTGTTCAACGGTTCGGCAACCAAGTCCAAACGCATCTTTTCTACAGCAGAACCCATCACCTGACGGCTCTTGATGAGTTCCATTTCCGTTTCGGCAGGGCTGCTCGTTGCAAACAGATTTCCAAGACCGCCAACCAGGCCTGCGCTCTTGTTGCTCTTCGATTCAATCTGCAGCAAGGCATCAACCTGATAAACAGGCCTAATCCACATGGCAACAAACACGCCGACAAACGCCGCAAGGAGAATGCTGGGCACCATAATCGCCCAATTCTTCGCAAGTTCCTTTAAATATTCACCGACATCGGTTTCTTCTTTTTTCTTTGTTGCCATAACTGGTTTCCTTCAAACTCAATACAAGGCAAAATTTAGCAAAACCGAACTATTTTCAAAAAGCTATCTTTGGCATTATGAGTGAAAACACCCGCAAAACATTGAAAGACTTCTTGCCCCAAACCCCTTTTAACGCTGGAGAAGGCGCCGAAACCATATTGGAATCGTTTATGGAATGGGCTGAGTCTCGCGGGACATCACTCTACCCCGCTCAAGAAGAAGCCATTTTGGAGCTTTTGGACGGCAAGAACGTCATTCTCAATACGCCCACGGGTTCCGGAAAATCGATGGTCGCCTTGGCCCTCCATTTCGACAGTTTGGCCCACGGCAGGCGTAGCGTTTACACTTGCCCCATCAAGGCCCTGGTCAACGAAAAATGGATGGCTCTTTGCAAAGAATTCGGCGCCGAGAATGTAGGGCTCTCGACAGGAGATGCGACCGTCAACCATGACGCTCCTATCCTTTGTTGTACCGCAGAAATCTTAAGTAACATGGCGCTAAGTGAAGGCGGAATGCTCACGATTACCGACGTGGTCATGGACGAATTCCATTACTATTCCGACAAGGAACGCGGTGTCGCTTGGCAGGTACCTCTGTTGACTCTTCCGCAGGCACGATTCCTGCTCATGAGCGCAACCGTCGGCGCTACCGAATTTTTCGAACGCGACATGACAAAGCATACAGGCCGCGAATCCGTCACGGTGCGTTCCAGCCAAAGGCCCGTACCGCTCGATTTCAGCTACAGCACCACAGAAATTTCGACGGCTGTACAAAAACTTGTAAACGACGGCAAGGCCCCCGTTTACGTAGTACACTTTACGCAGGCACAAGCCGCCATGAACGCCCAAAACTTCATGAGTTTGGACCTGTGCAATAAAGAAGAAAAGCAAGCCATTAACGAGGCTATCAAAGAAGTCCGATTCAGCAGTCCCTACGGCCCCGAAGTCAAGCGCTGGCTCAAGCAAGGCATCGGTTTGCACCACGCCGGACTTTTGCCCAAATACCGCATTCTCTGCGAAAAACTCGCCCAAAAAGGATTGCTCAAAGTCATTTGCGGCACCGACACGCTTGGCGTAGGCGTAAACGTTCCGATTCGAACAGTTCTATTCACACAGCTCTGCAAGTACAGCGGCGACAAGACAGCAATTCTAACCGCCCGCGATTTTCACCAGATTGCAGGCCGCGCGGGCCGCAAGGGTTTCGATGACATCGGCTATGTGGTCGCGCAGGCGCCCGAACATGTAATCGAAAATCTGAAACTCGAAGCCAAGACCAAAACGACTGGCAAAAAATTCCAGAAAAAGAAACCGCCTGAACACGGCTACGTTCCTTTTGACGAAAGCACCTTCAAGCGTTTGATTGCCGCATCGCCAGAACCGCTGATCTCTAGTTTCCAGGTGAGCCACGGAATGCTCTTGAACATTCTGAGCCGCCCTACCGATGGTTGCCTTGCCATGCGCAACCTGCTCAAGGATTGCCACGAAAGCGCCGCCAGCAAAAAGCAATTGCAGCACCGCGCCTTCCAACTCTTCAAGAGCCTCGTCAAAAAGAATATCATCGAATTTATTACACCGATTGCGCCCGGTTACAGCAAGCTCCGCGTGAACATGGACTTGCAAGACGACTTTTCAATGAACCAGCCGCTTTCGCTGTATTTGGTCGATACCTTGCCCAAATTGGACCGCGAAAGCCCGGAATACGCCCTCGACGTGATTACTTTATGCGAAAGCATCGTCGAAAATCCAGACGCCATCTTGCGCATTCAGCAGAATAAAGCGCGCAACGCCAAGCTCGATGAACTCAAGGCGCAAGGCATGGAATTCAACCAGCGCATGGAAGAACTCGAAAAAGTCGAGTACCCCAAGCCGCTCCGCGATTTCATTTACGACACGTACAATGCCTTCGCCGAAGAACACCCCTGGGTCGATGTGAATATTGAGCCCAAGAGCATTGTGCGCGAAATGTTCGAAAACTTCAGCACCTTCAGCGGGTACGTCAAGCAATACGGCCTGCAACGCATGGAAGCCATTTTGCTTAGACACTTGAATAGCGTTTACAAGGTGCTTTCGCAGACCGTTCCCGACGGCTACAAGAACGAAGAACTCCTCGACATGCAAGATTATCTCGGCGACATGATTCGCCGCACCGACTCAAGCTTGCTCGAAGAATGGGAAAAGATGGCCCACCCCGAAGACTACCAGAAACGCATGGAAGCCGCAGGCGCCACGGAACTCGAAACCGCCTTCGGGGCCGACAAGGTGGCCGCCGACATCACCTACGACAAGAAACGCTTTATTGTCATGGTACGCCAGCGCATATTCCAGCTTATGTCAGCACTCCAGAAACAAGCCTATGGCGATGTGCTCGATATGCTCGCCGACGACCTCGCCGAAGGCCAAATGCTCGTGGACGGCGAAGGCAAGCCCTGGACCGAATCGATGCTCATGGAAATCATGGCCGCCTACACCGCAGAACATCACAAGTTCCGCCTCGATGTCGAAGGTCGCTCGCTGCACCATACGATTATCACCTACGAAGGCGAAATCATGCACGTGCAGCAGATGTTGCAGGACGAAGAAGATTTCAACGACTGGAGCATCGATTTTGACGTGAATCTTGCCGAATGCCGCGACGCCGGCATGCCGCTCCTCAAAATGACTCGCATCGGCGAGGTTTAGCAAAAACGCACCCCCGAAGGGGTGCGCTAATCATTCCAAGGAGCTAGGTGATGATTAATCTTTTTTTCCTGGTTTCAGCGTATACACATATTCCATGTGGTTTCCAAAAACCATATACTTTGCATCGGCATAAACACCTTCGTTTTTGAGAGCGAATGCAGAGCGCGTATAGCAGGCGCAACCTTCACCCGGTTCTAATTTCACAGATTCCAATTTCGTTATTTCAGGCTTCACGTACAGCGTATCGCCCGAAGGGAAAACATTAGCACTTGCGACCCTTTCATCGCAACTAAACGACGTTTCAAAGACGAGTACAACATCATCTCCTTCATAATGCGTTCTTGCAAACGGTGCGCCTACCCCATTAGAATCCTTTTCCGCAAAATCATTCCAGCCATCCACATAAAGGAATTTGTTACTCAAGAGTTCGTCATTTTCATCGAGCATCGCATCGCAATAGCCAATCACATCAGTCACTTCTTGATGCGGATCCGATTCATCAAATTCCGGTGCATCGGGAATAAAGGGTACTTCGATTTCGGGCCTTTCGGGAGCCGGGTCTGATGTTATCTCAAAGACTTCGCCGGAATACTTGAAATACTTGGCATCAGCATCGTCTGCATTAATAGTAAACCAATGGTCTTTAATGCAACTGCAAGAGGTTTCACCGGACAAAGTGAATTCGCGACCATCTTCATCGATTCCCTTTAACGGTTCGGTCCAAACAGACAACGTATCCCCTTGCCGCTTAGAAACAAACTGAGCAATAATACCACAATAATCGCCCAACTCAGGAACCAATATTTGAGTCGCGCCCGTAGAATCTTCAACTAAGTACGCCTTATCCAATTCTTCGGAATCAGCTTTCTTGTACAAAACGCCTAGACCGTGATCAAGGCATTTGCCTAGCGTCAGTTCAACTTTATTGGAACGCTCAGAAGCAGGCTGTTTTCCCTGGGTATCGCTAGAATTCGACGAAGAATCGTCACCGCAAGCCAACAGCGCAAGCGAAAGCGCGGCACAACAAACCCAAACTTTTTTCATAAAAGCCTCCTAAGACGCCTTTCAATATAAATTAATCCACTACTCTGCACAAGGGACTTTACAGTTTTTGCAATATCCAGTGTTTTTCGTCACGGGAAACAGGCAAATCTGTAATTACTGTTTTCAAAAAATATTTTTTTGCTTATTTAGCCGTTAGAACAGGTTATTCCCGGCTAAGCAAGGGCGAACAGGGTGAGAAATATCCCAAATTTTTCTATTTTTGCACCCGCAAAAATTTAAAAGGACTCCACTATGAACTACAATCCTTTAGCACAGGCTCTCAACGCCGAACTTTCAGCCAACGGCTGCAAAGTTCTCGACATGCTCTCTGAACAGGGCAAGGCAATCTTCTTCCCCCGCAAGGGTATCCTCGGCCAGGGTGCCGAAGCCAAGGGCTCCGAAATCAACGCTACGATCGGTACCGCCCTCGAAGACGATGGCAGCCCGTTGGTGCTGGATTGCGTTCTCAAGTCCCTGAACCTCCCCAAGACTTCTTTCCTGTATGCCCCGAGCTTCGGTAACCCGGACCTCCGCAAGGCCTGGAAGGAACAGGTCATCATCAAGAACCCGACCCTCAAGCAGAAGAACTTCAGCAACCCGGTCGTGACCTGCGCCCTCACCCACGCCATCAGCTGCGCCGGCTACATGTTCCTCGATGCTGGCGACGAAGTGATCATTCCGGACCTGTACTGGGACAACTACGAACTCGTGTTCGAAAACGCCCGCGGCGCCAAGATCAAGACCTTTAACACCTTCAAGAACGGCGGCTTCGACACTGAAGCCCTCAAGGCCGCTCTCGAAGCCAGCAAGGGCGACAAGAAGGTCGTTCTCCTGAACTTCCCGAACAACCCGACCGGTTACACCGCTACCGAAACTGAAGCTGTCGAAATCGCCAAGATCCTCACCGAATGCGCCGCCAAGGGCAACAAGGTGGTGGCCCTCCTCGACGACGCTTACTTCGGACTCGTATACGAAGAAGGCGTGACCAAGGAATCCCTTTTCGTGAAGCTCGTTGACGCTCACGAAAACCTCCTCGCCGTCAAGCTCGACGGTCCGACCAAGGAAGACTACGTATGGGGATTCCGCGTGGGCTTCATGAGCTTCGGCTTCAAGGGTGCAAGCGAAGCACAGCTCAAGGCTCTCGAAGACAAAGCCGCCGGTACCGTCCGTGGCAACATCTCCAACGCCCCGAGCATCAGCCAGAAGATCCTGCTCGCCGCTTACCAGAGCGAAGAATACGCCAAGCAGAAGGCTGAAAAGTACGCTACCCTCAAGAAGCGCTACGACATCATCAAGGAAGTCTTGGCCGCCCATCCGGAATACAAGGACGCCTTTGACCCGATGCCGTGCAACAGCGGTTACTTTATGTGCATCAAGCCGAAGGGCGTTGACGCAGAACAGCTCCGCGAAAAGCTCATCAAGGACTACAGCACCGGTACGATCATGCTTTCTGGCCTGATTCGCCTTGCATTCTCTGCCGTGCCGACCGAAAAGCTTCCCAAGCTGTTCGACAATATCTATAATTGCATTTTGAAGATGAAGTAAGGTACGGGAACCCGTACCTCCTGGAGGAATAATGTCCGACAACGCCATTTTAAGTTACAACGGAAAGAGCATCGAGCTCCCTGTTGTTGAAGGTGCTGAAAACGAACACGGTCTCGACATCTGCAAACTCCGCAAGGAAACCGGCCTGGTGACCTTGGATTACGGCTACCTGAACACTGGTAGCACCCGAAGCGCCATCACTTACGTGGACGGCGAACACGGAATCCTCCGTTATCGCGGTTACAGTATCGAAGACCTTGCCGAAAAGGCTACCTTCCCCGAAACCGCCTGGCTCCTGATTTACGGTGAACTGCCGACTCAGCAGCAGCTGGCGCGTTTCCGCACGTTGTTGACCGAGAATTCACTCCTCCACGAAAACCTTCTGCACTTCTTTAGGCAGATGCCGCCGAGTGCCCACCCGATGGGTATTCTGAGCTCCATCGTGAACGCCGTGGGCCTGTTTACGCCGCGTTTCTACGACGACGAAAACATCGCCGACGTGTTCGACCTCACGACCGCAAGCCTGATTTCGAAGATTCGCACGATTGCCGCCTTCTCTTACAAGGCAAGCATTGGTGAACCGTTCGTGTACCCCGAAGCAGAACGCAGCTACTGCAGCAACTTCTTGAACATGATGTTCAGCAGTAAGGCCCGTTCTTACCACCCCGATCCGATTATGGAAAAGGCACTGAACACGCTTCTGATTGTACACGCCGACCACGAACAGAATTGCTCTACGTCTACGGTGCGTATGGTGGGCAGCTCTCATGCTAACTTGTACGCAAGTATCTGCGCAGGCATTTGCGCCCTGTGGGGCCCGCTCCATGGCGGTGCAAACCAGGCCGTGCTCGAAACGCTCCTCCGCATCCAGCAGAGTGGCATGACGATCGAACAGGTGATGGACAAGGCCAAGGACAAGAACGACCCGTTCCGTCTTTCCGGTTTTGGTCACCGCGTCTACAAGAGCTACGACCCGCGCGCCAAAGTGCTCAAGAAGCTCATGTACCAGGTGTTCGAACGTGAGCACTTCCACGATCCGCTGCTGGACATTGCGCTCAAGCTCGAAGAAGCTGCCCTCAAGGACGACTACTTTGTCGAACGCAAGCTCTACCCGAACGTGGACTTCTACTCGGGCATTCTCTACCGCGCCATGGGCATTCCGACGAACATGCTCACCGTGATGTTCGCTATCGGCCGCTTGCCCGGCTGGATTGCCCACTGGAAGGAAATGCACGACGATCCGAATTCCAAGATTAACCGTCCGCGCCAGATTTACACGGGCCACACGGCTCGCGCCTGGGTCGACCGCGATAAACGCTAATTATCAAAGAAGCAATTAAAAAGCCGTCGGATTTGTTCCGGCGGCTTTTTCGCTATAAGATTATTTGGTGCGATCAATGACTTTCGGGCGACCGCTCTGCAGTTTCATCAGCAAGTCGGCAACCTCGTTCCAATGATCCAGAACCACCTTACCAATGGCCGGATCGTACATCACGCCCAAGTTCTTCTCGATTTCCTTTTTGCAGTAATCGAGCGACATGGCGTCACGGTACACGCGCTTACTCGTCATGGCATCAATAGAATCCGCAATAGCGATGATACGGGCTCCAATAGGAATATCTTCACCCTTCAAGCCTTCCGGATAACCGCGACCATCGTAACGTTCATGGTGATGCAACACAATCTGCACCAATTCATGGGTGTAGTTGGACTGCATCAAAATCTTGGCACCAATCACCGGATGCTGCTTAATAATCGAGAATTCATCATCCGTAAGTTTACCGGGCTTGCCGAGCACGTTATCGCTAATACCCATCTTACCAATATCATGCAAATGTGCAGCATGAGTAATCAGCGAAACAGAACCTTCCGAAAGGCCCAGCAACCTAGCGATCTGTTCTGAGAAAGCCTTCACACGATCGGAGTGATGCGCCGTATAAGAATCCTTCGCTTCTTCCACCGTAATCAAGCAAGAAATCAAGTCCTTCAGGTTCTGGTTTTCGTTGTTTTCCACCGGCTTGTGGTAACGCACCTTGTCGCGGTACATATTCAAGTCAGCTTCCATTTTCCAGTCACTAATAGACTTGCGAATGCCCGAATCACTGCGCAAACGGCTTTCGCCCACCGCAATAGACAAGTGATACAAAGCGCTCTTGTTGTATTCTTCAATGCACTTTTTCAAGTTGCTATACAGCACAAACAGAGAATCCAGCGGAGCATGCGTCACCACGGCAAATTCGTCGCCACCAATCCTAAAGCAGTTTCCTGCCGCGCCATAAGCATTCTTAATCGCTTCGCCCGCAGCCACAATCAAGGCATCACCCGCCTGATGGCCAAAGGTATCGTTTGCGTACTTCAAGCCGTTCACATCCATCAGCACCATAGTCCAAGTGCCCGAAGCATCGGCGTCCTCTTGGCTAATCTTCCTCAGGATTTCATCAAAAGCAAGCCTGTTTTCAAGCCCCGTCAACGAATCCGTTGTCGCGACATCTTGCAGGTGTTCGTTCATCACACGAAGCTTGCTGTTAATCTGCTCCAATTCGAACGAAGTTTCGCGAATGAACGTTGCCATACGGGCCGCAAGCGGAAGCCTCGTCGACATACCTTCTTGAATATCTTCAACCTTGACATGTTCTTGCTTTACCGCAGGACCTTCACGCATCGAGGCAAATACAAGCGTAATGTTGTGCTGGTTCAAATGTCCCTTTTCACGCAAGAATTCACCATGCGAGAAAAATCCGGTACTAGAAGCCAAGCCCTTGAACGGAGAAATTTCGTAAGTCGGTTCACGCTGCGACCAGAAAGCCTTTCGAGCCGCACAAGAGAAAATATGCTGAACTTCAGGCGCAAACTTCACGCACTTTTCGCTTTCTTCCTTAATGCGTTGCACAATCAGCTGCGGTTCACCATACGACAAGCGCACAATAGAGCCTTCGTCAATATCAGACGACATCGTTAGCGAACCATCCGGGTTACTAGCACCCGCCGCACGCACAATCGAGACCCCGTTATGTTCATAAAGCATCGGGAATTCAAGCGCGTTATAGAAAAAGTTTTTGTCGTTCTTGATATTCAAGTACTTGTTGTAGACTTCGTATGCCGGAACACCACCCAATTCATAAAGAATGTTGCCCTCGGAACGCGTCACGTGGAAATTACGGCCAATCGGTTTCCAGCCGCTAATCTTACGGGAATCCACATGCAAGTCCGCACCACCATAAAAAACAACCAACAGGCCCGATTTAGAGAACCCACCCACCGACGAAAACACGCAGGAATTCGGGCTCGTAATATCAGGCGAACAGACAATACCACCGAAAACCTGGATATCAGGAGCTAAAGCGTCAAGCCCCTCGCAAAGAGCCGTAGTCGAGAACGGAGAAATGCAGTGGTAGATTTCTACAGCCTTCACCCACGGATTGCGGTCCGCCTCTTTTACGATTTCATTCGCAACGCCGCCAACCGATTCCTTAGAAAAGTCATACTGGAAAACCCGGAACTTGCTCGCCGGCTTTTCGAAAATGATTGCAGACACCGAAATATCGACCGTCTGTTCGCAATCAACAATATTTCCGCTAGTGGAATTGCCAAACCAAGGGACATCGGGGAACACCCGTTCAATAACATCCCAGACCAGCTTCAGCTTTTCCGGATCCAATATGGCCGTGTGGATTTGAAAGCACATGAGAGGATTCCCATGTTCCTTGTACCACTTGCTAAACAGGAAAAGCTCATTTTCGAACTCCACCGCATTTTTATAGGCGAAAATTTTGTTCTTCATATTTTCCCTTCTTAAGGACAATAGATGGCTTTAATATATATAAGAAAAGGGGCGTTTTACAAACACAACCCCTAAAATTCCCCCAAAAAGCGGCATTATAGTACTCCAAGTTGGAATATTGGGGGTGGAAAACAACAGTTTAACACAACATTTTAAAGCATACACTTGCGCATATTGTACCATTCGGGGATTTTGCCAGAATCCTCTAAAGCCGAAAAATGGAATATTTTGCTTATGTCAGCATCTTCAGACACATCCCATTTGCTGATATCACCATTGAATTTGGAATGATAAAACATCAAAACCATATTATCCACTTTTGACACATTCCACTTGCTAATATCGCCGTTAAAATTGGCAAATTGGAACATGCAATTCATATCGGTCACATTCGACACATCCCATTTGCTGATATCACCATTGAATTGCGACTTAAGGAACATGGCGTTCATATCGGTCACATTAAAGACATTCCATTTGCTAATGTTACCATTAAATTTAGACCCGCAGAACATGCCGTTCATATCCGTCACACTCGACACATCCCATTTACTGATATCACCATTGAATTGCGACCCCTGAAACATGCTACTCATGTTGGTTACATTCGACACATCCCACTTGCTGATATTGCCATTAAATTCTGAGCCGCAGAACATATCACTCATGTCTGTAACATTTGTCACTTTCCATTTACTGATATTTCCATTGAAAGAGGTACAATAGAACATACCGCTCATATCGGTAACATTCGTCACTTTCCATTTACTAATGTCTCCATTGAAACGAGAACAATGGAACATCTCACTCATGTTGGTCACCTTAGACACATTCCATCCACTAATATTGCCATTGAAGCGAGATTCATAGAACAAGCCACTCATATCGGTAACTTTAGAAACATCTATGAAATTGAGGTCGCAATTCAAGCCCTCTTTTTCAACAGTTTCCTCAATAAGCTGTTCAAGATGTTCACGATTAAGAGCAATGATTTTTTTTGTTGCCATAGGGATTCCGTTTAATTCAATTCTGCAAAATACTTAAGATTGACTGTTCTTGACGCTTCTGAATGATAGAAGAAATATTTCGAATAGCTTCTTTTACCACCTGACACAATAATGATTCTCACCCTAGACCGAGATTCGATATTTCTTTCTGACAAATCTATGATTTTACTTTTGTTATAATCCAGTGAAGTACATACAGTTTTTGTTGATGTAATTCCAGTATCAGGATTCTGACTCTGAACTTTTACTTTTATGGCATTTGCAGAACCATTCGTGACTTTTATTTTTAGGACAGGTTCATCTGGCACAAGAGCCGTAGTTCCATAATTCAATTGAGGGCCACTATAGAAAGTCACATCATGGAATAGGCGTTTAAATTCGTCAACTTCCAGCAGGAACACCCCATTAGACTTATACGGATTATCGTTGCCCGCAAGTTCCCAGAACATATCCGAGCAGCCTCGATAGGTATCCATAATATTACAATCCGCTTTTACACTCCAAGACTGATGGTAAACCTTGGGGTTGTTCTTTAGTTCCATCGGGTTACGTCCATGCGGATTGCGAAGCACAATATATTTTTTCGAGTTTATAGTGAGCGCAAATAACAATGAATAATAGTGGTTAATATGAAGACCCAAATTCAAATAGTCTTTTTCAGTACCATTCTTACCACAATTAATTGTCACCCCATCAATCACTTTTATTTCACGATGAATCGCTGCACAAGATGGCCGTAAATGCGCTTTTTGAGCAATTTCATAGATTGCATCACAATCTAAAGACGATAAATCCTTCACAGTTACCCTTTCTGTATGAAGCAGCTCCTTCATTGCCGCAACAGCTTTTCCTCCATTTATAAGAGGAACTCGTATACCATAATTATTCGCAGCCTTCCTAGACAACATATAGGGATGATCTGATGTAGATTTTTCAAGGAATTTTGCATATGCTTTTTCATAAACAGCGGGCCAGCACGGGTCTTTGCCCGATTTTCTTCTTGGAAGCCGTCCACCATTTATACGATACGATTTTTCTTTATGGCCGCTCACACCATAATTAAGACCATCTTTATTTACAAGGACATCTTCAGAAACAACAATTGTCTGTACCGTCTTTTTCTGATTACTCCAAGCCTGAGATGATTCATACTGGCTACTATTGGGGACATAAAAGTCAATTGCATGCCAAGGAGCATTTTTTGCAACTTTGCCACCATCTTTATTCCATTTTTTTCTAAAAGCTGTTACATTCTTAATTAAAAACGGATTGACAAAAGCTATAGAGCATAATGCCGATAGGAAATAGCAATCTCCAATAGCATTTTGACAGACATCCCTCCAATCAACAGTTTCATTGAAAAAGTATCCCCTATCCTTCCATTTTAAGCCATCAGGCAAATAAAAATCATCTTCACTTGCAGGACTATCATCATCATAAACAAGCTTCGTTTTGCTAACATCCGAAACTTGCTTATACAATAGTGATTTGACAACATTCTTACGACGTTGTTCTAAATTCAAATTTTTTGTACTTTTTTTTGATTGAGGTCTCGCAAATTTTTTCAGTAACGAATCAAGCCTTTTCTCGGCATCTTCTTCTGAAATAACAACAAAATCGCCTTTCGCATTTGTTGAAACCTGCGGGTTCAAAAGGGTCGAAGCATTTTGCATAAACCCTTTTTTAGTTATGCCAAAGCATTCAGCGATAGCATCATACTCGTCTTTTTTTGTAGACCAATTGATTCGTTCGCCCTTGATAAGTTCAGCAACGCTAAACGGATCAGGACAACCATCGAAGATATTGTTATTTGCCATTATGTAATTCCTTTAAAACAAAGAATATTCTATCAGTGAAATTATATCTTTGATAATCACCCGTTTATTATAACAGGTTCCAATTCCACTTGATCATTTCCATTAGTCCAGCCGGTACAATTGAAAGTCCATTTTTTCCCTAAATAAATGTCAGTAACAGTTATTTCTCCAATAATACAGTCCGAATCAGATTGGTCCCCGACCTTCTTTATTATGACTTTTGAAAGTGTACCAATTCCTGAAACAGACGCCATCGAGAAGGAATTACGGCCGTTTATTTCTTGGAAAGGAATAAAGCAACTTTCCCCATCAACAACGCGCTCTCCAATAAGAGATATTTCAGCATCTATCTTTTTATCAGATTTCGGCAAATCTATTATAAAATAATGTCCTTTTTGGAATGCCAAAGTTTTTTTCTCATTTGCCTTAATCCAACAATCATTGCCCGCAGAAAAGCACCTTTGCAATCCATTTACAATGTCCGTAATAACTATTTTACCCAATTTCCAATCAGCATTAGCTCCCGAACCATCATGAACAACTGTAATATAAGATGGCTCTTCAACAGGAACATCATATACTATTATAAAGGAATCTTTATTTCCAGATTCAAAATTATTTTTTCGATCATTTAGCAATTGCAGAGGACTATTGCCATTAACAATTATTCCGACATTAGCATCGGTTCCACCACCCGTTGCATCACTTGTATAAATATCAACATGGAAACAACTGTAGTCCTTACACGGGATTAACAGAAACTCTTTTTCATTGTCTATTTTTTGAGGGGCAAATACCCATTGGCGAGTTGAATTTAAATCAGAAATTATGACAACCGCCGGTTTCCATTCACCAACAGCATCATACCAAATCTTAACAGAGGGAATCCATTCAGGTTTAAGATTGGCATTTTCAATTTTCTCTTCATAATGGATTGTAAACGAATCCTTGTCGCCCGCTTCAAAGTTATTATGTCTGTTATTAAGAGTCTTTCTATTTTTTTCCTCGTCACCTATTGAAATCGCAACAGAACCATCCGTTCCAGAGAAACGTTTTCCATCTGTATATACATCAACTACAAAATGTCTGTATTCATCATGCGACAGCGTAATTTCTTCCCCATGCCTTATCCAGGAATTAGCAACAAAAATCCATTCTTTTCCTGTAACAACATCTGTTGCAACAATTTTGTCAAGATGCCAGTCATCACGCCCACCTTTCTTAATTTTTATTTCAGTTATTTCATCAAATGCATTTGTTGCTTTGAATGTAAACGAGTCTATCTTACCTTTTTCAAAATTATCTTTTGAATTATCAAGTTCACCATTGGGTTTTATTTTCACCTCTTTCTCTGCAACGATTTGTCCATCCTTATCCCTTTCATAAGCCACCCCCACAACCGAGATTTCAACATCACTATTTGTACCCGCAGAAGAATATTCACTAGTATATATACTCAATGTAACATAATGATCATCTCCTGCTTCATCCCATACACATTCTTTTAACGCCTCTATTTCAGAACATGTAGGGAAAATCAATTGTTTTTTAGGATTAGTATTTATTCTTGTTACGACAATTTTTTCAAGTAGACAATGATTTACACCATTTTGCAATATTTTTATTTTTTTCAGTTTTTCAGGTCCTATCGAAGATGAAATCATAAAGGAATTAACACACCCTTTGTTAAAAGTCTCTTCAGAACTATTGAGTTTGATATATGGGATTAATTCTTGACCATCTGCATCAAGTAAAGAAATTTTGATATAGGCTTCTTCAGAGGAAACATTTAATTTATACGTTGTATAAACATCTACCTTGTAATTATTTTCTGGATTGGTTAAAACTTCTAATTTAGGACCTCCTGGAATTGGTTCATCTTGCGTAAACACGCCCCACACTTTTTCTGTAGCGACATTGGTTGCAATAATCTTATCAACATTCCAATTTTTAGACCCATTATGTTGTATAACAATCTTTGAAAGTTGTTTAACTTCATAGCCGTCAATTTTTGAAGAAGCATATATATAATAGGAATCATGACTTCCCTGTTGAAATCTATTAACAGGAATTAGTTCTTGTGTTTCAGGATCTTCTTTATACCTTAGGATATTTGAAATTGTTGTATCTGGAGAAACCGATACAAACACCTTCTCTTTTTCAACCTCCGATTTTACTTCTTCGTTTTTCTTCTCAACCTCTTTTTCATACGCTCCATAAAGTTGAACAGAAACATCACCATCAGTTCCGGCATCTATCGTATTTTTTGTATAAATATCTAACTTAAGGCAAACTCGGTCTTTTTCTAAAACAGCAGTTTCATTTTTGTTAATCCAACGATTAGCATAAAAAAGCCATTCCTTGTTCGAAACTATATCGGTGATTACGATCTTTTGAAGGAACCATCTCTCACTGTCTTCTAACGTAACCTCAACCTTAGAGATGTCTCCAATCTTTGTATTTCCCAACAATGTAAAGGTATCCCGATCTCCTTTTTGGAAATTAATCTCTGAATTATTTGGTTTTGCGCTTACTTGTCCCTTTTCTCCGACTATAGTAAATTTTACCTTAGAATCAACAAACGAGCACGTTCTCTCTTTATCAAACTGTTCACCCGTATACACATCAATTATAAAAGATTGTTTTGACAACTGAGGGAATAACCGGCAACTCATCCCCCCAGCTATTTTGCCATTCTTAACAAAAACGCCTTTCCGCTTAGTTTCATAATCGGTCATAACAATTTTTTCAAGGAACCAATCGTCATGACCATCTTTTTTTATATCTATATATTTAACGAGTTTTTTGAAGAGTTCAACTTCAACATCATCTTCTTCGATTTCACCATCAAGCTCAGCATTTTCGGCGATTTTACCATCAAATGTAACGACAAAAGAATCCTTATCACCACTCTCAAAATTATTATCCCAATTATTTAGTTCAGTCTTCTTTTGACTAGCCTCATCATCATTATCACCTGCGCCATAAATGGAAATAAATACATCTGAATCGGTTCCTCCACATACTTGTTTACTAGTATAAACATCTACAAAAAAGTATCTTTCATTTTCTTTCGGTAGCCTTACTTTATCTTTTTCAATCCAACAATTTGCCATGTATTCCTTTTTATTTCCAGTCATGATATTGGTCATAACAATTTTGTCAAGGAACCATTTATCAGATCCACTATTTTCAATTTCAATACACGACACCTCTCCTATATCCACATCAGAAGAGACTAAAAAAGAATCCTTTGTGGCAGCTTCAAAATTATCATTTGCGTCATCAAGCTTATACCTTACAATATTATCTCTTTCTCCATAAATGGAAATATAAATATCAGAATCAGTTCCGCCTTTATATTGATTACCTGTATAAACATCAACGGAGAAAGCACTACCTTTATTGGGTTTTACACCCAATACAATTTTATCATTCGAAAAATTGACCCTATCAATTAGCCAATCTGTAGTACAATTGCTTACCAAATCAATCTTTGATAATCTTTTTAGGTCAACATTTGGATCGACGGAAATGACGATATTTGAAGTTTCTTCAAAATCGATTTTCGAATCATCATTAATATAATCAAATTTAGTTCCATTTTCACCAAAAAATGAAATACATACTTTCTGACTTCCTGAAATAACTGCTTGGTAACGGGTGTTTACAACTATTGAATATTCATCTTTGGGGTCACCCACATATACTTTAGCATTATAATGATATTCTTTTTTTTGTTTAGGTAGAACTAATTCTTTTTTTATTTCACAATTTGCAACAAAAGTCCATATTTCCCCAGAAATACTATCCGTTACAATAATCTTATCAAGGAACCAATCATCACATCCATCTTTTCTGATTTTAACACTCGTTATAGAGCCAATACTTTCACCAGAAACAACTGTAAATGTGTCTTTTTTTCCTTGTTCAAAATTATTTTTCGAATCATTCAACTCTATTTCGTCTGTTTTTCTTTCATCTTTTCCCACAAGGGTAATGAATATATTGGAGTCAGTTCCGCCGCACGATTGATTCCCTGTATAAACATCAACAACAAAATTACAGCCTTTCTCTCGCCCCATACAAACGGCTTTATCTTTCGTTACCCATTGTTTGGCAGCAAAAACCCATGTCTTTTCGGAAACAACATCCGCTATAACGACTTTATCAACATACCAATCATCAGAACCATCATTACTCAACTTTATCTTACAAATATCATCAATACTAGATTCACATTCAAATGTAAAAAAGTCAACATAACCAATTTCAAAATTATTCGTCACATCATCAAGTTTCTTCGTTTCAAGTTCAACAACATCTTCGCCCTTTTTGGCAAACACTGAGATGTATATATCTGAATCCGTTCCTGCACAAACTTCATAACCAGTATAAACCTTTAATGAAAAATAACGCATCTTTTCAAGCGGATGAGCCGCGAAAACCATTTCTTCATTTTTATCAATTTCTGAATTAATATTGAAGATCCATCCTTTTTCAACCGAATTAAGGGGCATAGACACAATGATGTCTTTAACATACCATTTATCCCCCCACCATTTACCATCATGTCCAATCGTGACGTTCGTTATTTCATAGACATCCTTATCTGTATAAAATTCAAATATTTCAACGGAACACCTTTCAAATGAATTATAAACATTGTCAATAATAGGATACTTTCCAATTAAGGCTGTTTTTAATTCACCATTTTTCTCCTTTATTTTTCCATAAATCTTCAAATAAACATTCGCATCAGTGCCAGCATCCCATTTATTTCCAGTAATAATTTGGACAACAAGACATTTGTCTTTAGCCCCAATCTTTGTCCCAAAGAGTTTCTTTATTTGATCATATTTTTTTGAAGTACTGATATTCCTTCTTTCACAACCAATTATTTCATTCAGTAATTCAGAATAACATTTTATATTATTGAGAGCATCTTCTATATATTCTTTTGTTTCACCAACATTTTCATCATCCAAGTAATTCGCATCTTTTTTTACAACTTCTAGCACCCTATCAATTCTTTTAGCCAAAAGGTTTATTTCACGAGCACATTCCGCACAAAACGAACCAGTTTCAGGATATTGTATACATCCACGGGCTAACAAAAATGTCCATGAAAAAATCTCATTAGAAAGTTCACAGATATGGTGCAAACATTCATCTCTTCTCTTCTTTTCCTTTTTGGGAGTTTTATTAATCACTCCCTCAAGCAAAATAATTACTCGACCAAAAGTTATAATACGATTAACTAAAGCCTCGTTCAAATTATAGCATAACAAGGATTCAATCACAGCTTCATATTTATTTTCAACAGCATTTTTCGAACAGTATTGCAAGCCGGATTCGGTCGTTTTGCCACAGGTATCAAAAGACAAATAAATCGAATCAAAGAATTTCAATATATCTCTTTTAAGATAACCCATTGCCGCCATATAAACAAACATTTCAGAACAATCTCTCGCCATTGTTGCATTTAACGTCTGCTTATAAAAATCAGCATACATAACATCATCTATTTTCGGATTATCAACCATCCACTGACTTACACGAGAACAAAAGCCATTAGCCTTTTGCGTATCAATATGCGTTAAAAAAATATCTGCATGAGCATGTCTATCACTTTCTTGTTTTTCATAATTTGCATATAAAATTATAGGCGTTGCTTGTTCAACCAAAGAATCATAATAGTCTTTATAGTTCCAACCAGCTTTATCTTTTTTTACATTCTTTTTATAAATACCAAATTCATAATCTTCAACTTGCAACGGATTTCCATCCGACGAAGGTTCAGTTCGATTATCTAACGACACGTCAATATCAGAGGATTTCGCCTTCTGTTTTTCGGCAGCATCGTAATAATCCAATGACTGGCGAACCGCAAATGGGTCCAAGCTCCGTTTTACATGTGATGTAGCAAAGCTATCTTGAATCATATGCGTAACACAGCCTAACGCGACGGAGCCTGCATCAAATTTATCGCCCCCAAAAAAATATCTAATTGTTTTTTCTCCATATGCAGAATCAAGCAAATCTCGCATCATAATCCGAAACAGTTCATCATCCGCCACATTCACATATTCATCAAGAGTCATATCTTGAATATGTTTTTTATATATGAGAGGCTCTTTCTTGTTTGAGGGCTCTTCATTTTCTATCGCAGAAACATCTTCACCATTTGCGGGGGTTTCGTTTTCAGTTGCAGGAGTCTCTACACCATCTGCAATGGCTTCATTTTCAGTTGCAGGAGTCTCTACACCTTCTGCAATGGCTTCATTTTCAGTTGCAGGAGTCTCTACACCTTCTGCAATGGCTTCATTTTCAGTTGCAGGAGTCTCTACACCTTCTGCAATGGTTTCATTTTCAGTTGCAGGAGTCTCTACACCTTCTGCAATGGTTTCATTTTCAATCGTCTGATTTTCATCATCACTTGCAGGAACTTTAATTATCGGAACTTCAATATTATTAAAAACATCTATACAAAATTCCGCCCACCTTTTGATTTTTTTATAATTAAACAATTTACTTCCATTACTACAATCCATAGAATGCAAAAACTGCATTCTGTTAAGATGGCTTGAATAAATAAACGCATCTTTAAGCGAGCAATCCTTTGAAACCACTTTAAATTTTACAGCAAATCTAGCATTACAATAATGCCAACGGTCATTCCATTGAGCGCCTTCAACAAAAGATTCGCGATTAATTTTGCGGACAACCTCTCCTTCTTTTTCAATTAGACAGTACCTTCTGCCATCATCAGCGTTATTTAATTTCAATTTGATATTTTGAGCCTTGGAATTAGCATCAATATGTTCATTACAATTTTTTTCAAATTCAGCCAACGCATCTCTTGCATATGTTTCATGAATACCTTCTTCTATAGCAGCGCTTTGCATATCAAAAATTTGATCATAAAATTTCTCTGCACCTTCAAATAATATTGGCTTTTCATCTTCTTTTAATTCGTCCAACATTTCTTTTATTTTTTCATCTTTTTTTACATCCGCTATAGCAGTTTTTACTTCTTTCTTGATATCATCCGCTTTTCCATCTTTTTGGGGATCTTCAGCAACAAACGCTTCGGACAAAATTCCATCAACCATCCACCATTGAACAGAAAGATTATCATAAGAGCAGAGGTTTGCACATTTACAAGCCTTGAAATCAATTAAAGCAACAACCTTTTTCCACACTCCCTTGCAAATGAGATAACTCGCTATCTCATTTGCATTTTTTTCTAAATATTTTCTATTTGAATGGATAAATTCGGCTACATCTGCATTCGATAACTTCTGAGACAATATCGACTGTTGCAAAAGATGCGCTATTTCATGCAATAAAATGAAAAGGAACGATATTTTCGACATACGCCCATCTTTTAACATAGCGAGCAAATTCTTTGACAACATGACCGTATTGTCAAATGCGCCAGCCAAAGCATTGGACGGCAAGTCATCTCGAACAGAAATATTCAATCGATTACTTTTCAAATTATGCAAAGAGCTCAAAATCCATTCCTTCATATGTATTCCTTTTTTATTTTACCCTACTGTCTAAACAAAGACTCAATTTTTCCATGTATTGCATCCTGTAGATACATATCATGGGATAAATTATCCCATAGATTCACTTTACCAGATAAATCATCGAATAAATTAAGCATGCCCTTATCCCATGCTTCCTCAAGCTTATCAAGATTATATTCTATACGTTCCTGAACCGGGACAATCCCATTCTCGGCAACATACTGCGTCAGCACCCCAAGTGCTTCTACAGTCTCTTCAAATGTTGACGACATCAATTCCTTTATCGTCAAATTTTCAACATCCTTGTAGTAATCATTTTCTCCTATAATTTCTTTAGCTATTTTCTCTAATGTAAAATTTCTATACTCATGAGCGCAATTCAAAAAAATGCGTGGATTTGCATTTTTATCATCTTTATCATATTTTTTCAATTTATTATCTAGGAAATCATCCCATAACTTGCATCGATCATCTTCACTGCCGTCCGTAAAACAAGTTTCAGCAGCTTTTTCAACAAAATCAGGAGGAACAACATCCGAGGATATTGTATACTCTCTCTTTTCACGCAATGCCTGCATGATGTAAAACATCTGTGTGAAAGCTATTCTATATCTCTTAGGATTATTAACTGTAATGGCGGTGTTGGTATAATCAGGAATATAAGTGTACGTTTTCCCAGGAATATCCGGATAACTTCCAGAAGATCCATGTCCAGTCCATATAGCAGAAAAACAGCGAAATAGAGTATCTGTGTTAGTTTCATTAAAAATTTCAGAGCTTTTCCACGCAATATTACCAATTACAATTTGCCCCCAATCAGGCTTAGAAGATTTTTTTTCACCATTTTCTACAATAATACCATGGTTTACAAGCATGTCATTTGAGCCGCAAAAATCCTGATGTGACCAGGTATCAGCAATCACATGCATAAATATTCCAATTGTATACAAGACCTCATCACTATATTCTGAGCCAGATGTAGCCTTCTCTTTAACACAGTTTAAAACAAATTGAGAAACTTGATTTGCCAAGGTCGAAGATGGCTTGCAAATCATTTTCAAATCTTTCGTGTATTTTTTTTCTACAAAATTCGGATCATTTTCCTCTATTTTTATTCCATCTATTTCAGTTTTTCGATTCTTTAAATTTAGTTCTCTATTAGATAAATTTGCCGGCATAAAATGAAATACCGACCAAACAGATTCAATCTGCTTAGACATCTGTAACAAGGTATCCAGTCGAGTCAATTCTTTTTGAAATAAATAAAAAGCAAAATTGTGCGTCGTGACAACATTATAATCTCTTTCAGTATATTCTCTTTTTAGAGTCTCGACATCCTTTGATTTGTCACTATCCCTCTGTAATTCAACAGCTTTATCTCTTAGAGACTCTACCACATCGTGAGTCATTTCATCTACAGACTGTGCAGCCCAAGCGATTTTTTCTGCTTCTTCATGGCTAAACCCCGCCTGCGTAGCCATATAATACGTTCCATAATAGTGACAATCCTTCTGCATACCAAACTACTCCTGTACCTAGGAATTCATTAAATGCTCAATTTCTGCTTCATCGTAACGTGCATAATGTTCTTGACCAACTGATTTAAAGTAATCGACACGGGCATGCAAAGCACGTAACAATTCATTGGTATTTTTGTCAAACTTAAAATGGTTTATCGCTTTATCGACACACGCCCTCGCCGCAGCTTTATTATTGGTTTCCATGTAGTAAGAAAACAGCATTAGCTCCATTTTACCACACAATGTTTTGCTATAACTTTTCATCAGCTCTTTTTTCAATTCCGACTCAGCCTCTTTCGCTTTGCCCAATCTAAACAAGCAATTAGCATAACTAAGCTTTAGATTACCCCTATCAATGTTATTCGGTTGCATTGTTTTTAACAATGCGGCTTTATTTATGCATTCAAGAGCTTTATCATAATCATTTCGAACAATGTATATGTTGGCAATATTCAATAATGTCTGGCCACAAAGTTTTTCCAATTTCAGTTGTTCTTGAGCCTTCAAAATTTCTTCATAAGCATTTAGCGCTTCATCATAATTTTGATCTGCCAAAAAAAGCGCCGCTTTTTTATCCATTTTAAGAAGGGTATCTGCAATGTTTTGTAACGGATTAGTTTTCATGATTCAATTTCTCCAATTTTTCGATTTCTTTACTTACGAGTTCCGCCCTTTTGGGGTTCAAGAAAGGCAGAACCGTTTTCAGCAACAATAGCGCATCCATATAATTCTTGTTTTTTTCTTGCCTCAGACCTTGTCTCAACATTTCCAAAGAAAGTTTGGTCAACACCCTCGTAAGAAATGTTTGGTCTTCTTTAGTTTTAATGCGAGTTTTCGCTTCATAAGCATTTTGCAAAGCCAAGCAATAATCCTGAGGCGTAATAAAGCCTTGAATATCATCGAAAGATATACAATCACTACTATTCTCATTAACCAGAATATACTCCAGCAATTTGAAAGCCATATTATGAACATTGTCCAAAGCTTTATTACGCACCTCTTCTGAAGTAGATTTCTCAACAGCGTCAGAGGCAAATAACAAGCCTTTTCGGCATTCTTTTCTAAAATAGGCAATCTTCGAAAAATTTATAAGTTGTTCAGCTGCGGTATCGCCACATTGATAATACTCCAAAACGGTAATCGCCTCATTAAAAATCGACTCTGCTTGTTCAAAGCTTTTCGATTCATCTAAGGCAAAAGAAATTGCAGTATTAATTTTCTCAATTAATTGTTTAACAATTAATCCAATTTGTTCATCAAAGCCTACTGTTGCCATTAAAACAGTTCCTTTTTATGTTTAAAATCATTTTTCATACAATTATAAGCAGAAGATTTTCTTTCATTAAACATCGACATCCTCGATTTCTTTTCAATCGCATTATCGAAATTCATTTTAGTTGAAGATCTACCCGTCAAAGAAAAATAAGATGTTCTTTGGGGAATCGTATATCTTAAAATATCTTTTCTAAAGCCATTAAAAGATTGATTATCAAAAGAATTTCTTTTGGCTTTTTCATTGGTATCCAAAAACATTTCATCCTGTTTTTGAGAGCAAGATGATGTAAAACTAAGACTTTTATCACCAGTAATAGAAATTGCGTTGTTGGCGGCAATATTCTTATAATCATTTTTAAATTCGGCAAAATCTTTTTTAGGAGCAGGTTTTTCCTTTTCCGGTTTAGCTGAAATTTCAGGTCTTTCCATATCAACAGAAGACACCTTGGAAATTTCTTTATTTATTGGACTATCTTTTATTTCTTTGCCATTTTCAACCATTTTATTCGATTTTTCAATACTAAGTAAACCTCTTGCCAGCGCTTTCGGCCTCTCTGCTTCCGCAAATACATTTTTCTTTTCCGGATCTTTTGATACTTTGGGAACTTCTGTATTTACCGAATCAAATTTCAGTCCATTGTCTTTTTCAACAGGCTTATTCGACTTCTCTACATGAAGAATATCTCTTACAGGAGCCTTCGGCCTCTCTGCTTCCGCAAATACATTTTTCTTTTCCGGATCTTTTGATACTTTGGGAACTTCTGTATTTACTGAATCAAATTTCAGTCCATTGTCTTTTTCAACAGGTTTATTCGACTTCTCTACGTGAAGCAAATCTCTTGCAGGGGCTTTCGGCCTCTCTGCTTCCGCAAATACATTTTTCTTTTCCGGATCTTTTGATACTTTGGGAACTTCTGTATTTACCGAATCAAATTTTAGTCCATTGTCTTTTTCAACAGGTTTATTCGACTTCTCTACGTGAAGCAAATCTCTTGCAGGGGCTTTTGGCCTCTCTGCTTCCGCAAATACATTTTTCTTTTCCGGATCTTTTGATGCTTTGGGAACTTCTGTATTTACTGAATCAAATTTCAGTCCATTGTCTTTTTCAACAGGTTTATTCGACTTCTCTACGTGAAGTGCATCCCTTACAGGGGCTTTCGGCCTCTCTGCTTCCGCAGAGGCTCCGTTACTTTTATATTTTCTACTGAAACCTTAGACTTTTCTTCACTTACAACAGGTTTTACAGATTCTCTGCCTGTTCCTACAGGGTCACGTAAAGACTCCGCCCCAAAGCCATCCTTCATAAAAGAGGTAAGCGAAAAGTGTTCAGATTCCCCGTAAGCCCATATAGGAAAATTCGGGGTCAATCCATCTTTTACAGAGTTTTTTTCAACAAATAGACGTCTTACGCCCTTATTCGCTCTTATTGAATCCCTTAATCTTTCTATCGCAAAAGAATCAAACCCTTTTTCAAAATTATCTTCCGAATAATCAATGCTTAAAACATTTTCTTTAACATTATTGTTTTGAGAGTTACTCTTGCTAGCATCACTTTCCTTCGCCCCCTCACCATTTCCATCTGAATTATCTTCCGCAGGAATTTCCGCATTAGCAATTTCGGATATAAGCGACGAGTTGCCTTCGGAATCAGCATATTCTTCCGAAAACAATAAGCCTTCGATATTTTCTAATAACGATTCATCTATAATTTCTTTTTCATTCATACATCTTATTTATCGAAGGGGAAAAACTGATAAATGAGCATTCTCAATGTTTTTCATCGAAAATGCTCATTTTAACAAAATAACGATTTAATACAAGCTAGATTAAATCACTTGATGTTACGTACCTGTTGAAGAGGAACTCGTCGAATTTGCAGCTTTCGCCGCGTCTTCAAGTGCTTTCGCCGTTTGTTCAGATTCAAGTGCGGCAGTCACTTTCTGGGATTCAATTTCGAAGATCTTATTCATCGCCTGATTTCTCATATCAATTATCTGAGAAATAATCGTATTAGGCGGAACAGGAACCAAGCGAGTTCTCAGCAAGCTCGAACCTTCTGCACTATAATTATATTTACTGGAATAGGTTGCATCCACCGTGGACGTCCTTGCAGTAGACTTATTTCTCCAGAAGCTCTTCTTTTTCGAAGTTTCCGTTGTAGTCGAATGAGTTTCAGAAGAAGATTCCTGGCTCATAGAAATAGCCATCTTCACTTCGATTACCGTTTCGGCAAACTGATAAAAGGTGGGCTGGAAGCCGGCACCAATCATAGATGTCGAAAAGTCCTTATCTTCAACCTTTAGTTTGCCATCAGAGTACTCCATTGATCCAACCATGGGCAACGTGACGGTATCAGCTTCGCCCATCATCTTAAGAATTTCAATGGAATTTTGATCCAAAGCACACTGGGCTTGAGCGATAGCCATACCCAGGCTAGAGACCATTTCGCCAAACGGCACATCCAGTAATTGTTGTCCAATACTCATATTATTTTTCCTTTTTTGTTAGTTGTTGTTAGTTGTTTGTTGATTTTTTAGTTGTCTAACCATCATTTACTACAGGCTTCTCTTTGGAATCAGAGCCTGCAGCAAGTTCTTCAGCCGCAACAGCATCTTCGATAGCCTTAAATGTGGTCTCGAATTTTTTCTGTTCTAGCTGAGCCTTCAAATCCAGCAGTTTCTGCATGAATGCGTTAGGCGGAACAGGCGTGATTTTCGTCCTAATCAAGCTAGAGCCTTCTGCAGAGTAAGAATACTTTGCCGAAAAGGATGCATTCACTGTAGCGCACGCACAGCTAAAGCCCGCAGATACAGAGGCTTCAACAGAGGTACACATCGAAATGGAAATTTTAACTTCAATGATTGTATCAGTGAACTGATAAAAGGTCGGCATAAACCCAGCTCCAATTAAGGAGACCGTTTCCTTGCCATCCAATGACTCACCGAAATTAGGAATTTCAATTCCGCATGTCTTTTCGTCACCCATCAGCCTAGCAATCTTGCAACTGGCCAAGTCCATTTTGAACTGACCTTCTGCAATAGCATTCGCCAACTGCATGACCATATCCCCGAACGGAACATTTAAAAGTTCTTGTCCGATTGACGCCATATTGATTATTCCTTTTTGATTAATAACATGTAAACAGAAGAATTCTCCAATTTTTTTTCAAACTTTCTGTTCTGACTCGTTTTTGTTGTTTGATTATATTCCTTTTGAATGCAATCCAAAACCTTTCAGCAAGCACATTGCTGAAATCCATTTTGGTCATTACACTCTTTTTGGCAAACCTCCTGAGTGAAAATGAACCTTAGTTATGTTAAATAGACTATTACACTATTTCGGTACAGCCTGTATAGAAAATTTGAGGCTGCTTAAGCTATCTTCAGACGTTTCACCAACTTTAGGTGCAAGGAACTTTAACGACTTTTCACCATTTTTTCCGTCATCAAATATTCGCACTTTCAAATCAACATCCATGCCGTTAATAACATATTTTGCAGCATCACTATCAGAGGCTTTATTTTCATTAAACTCTTTTATCGAGTTATTCAAAAAAGACGATATATCATCGACTGTATAAGAAGCCGTTTGCTTTTCATTTGCATTTAACAAAGCTGTATTCGCAGCCGTCAATTTATTGCTCAAATCAGCAAACGCTTCTGATTGCAATTTTAATTCAGCGTCTTTACTCTTTAATTCCGATTCTTTACTCTCTAATGTTGTTTTCACATCCCTTAATTCCAATATTTTGCTTGCCAACGACTTTTCAACATCAGTCAATTTTAACGATAAAGTATCAAGCTTTATGTTAGCGCTATCCAAATCCAATGTTCTGTCGGCCAATAACTTTTCTGTATCAGTCAATTTTACCGATTGACTATCTAGCATTATTTTCGCATTATCCAATTCCAACGTCCTACTGGACAACAGACTCTCAGTATCCTTCAACTTCGACGATTGGGCCTTCAACTGTTGGTTGGCATTATCCAATTCTGTCGTTCTAGTAACCAACAATGCGTTAGCCTTATCCAATGCCGCAGTTTTTTCACTCAAGGATTCATTCGCCACATTGAATTCATCTTGAGTTTTTTTGAGGTCCGTAATCATTGCGTCATAAACTTTCTGATCCTTTACTGAAAGTTTACTTCTCAAATCAAGGGAATTCAATTGTTTTATAGCAGTAATTTCTCTAAATTCAGCCATTATTTAATCTCCAGATTAGATTTATTTACCTAATTTTTTTTTGTTTCAGTGGTAGAAACTTCAATCTGCTTTACTTCAACAACAGGAACATCACCTAGTTCCAAAAGCGTATTCGGGTTAGGAAACTGTTTAAGCACCTGAATCTTCACAGAATCTTCCCAACCGAGATCCTTTCTAGGTAAAATTTCATAGCTTGAAATTCCAACACTTTCAAATTTCGATTTCAAATCGCCAATGGTCGATATAACATTCCCATTCTCATCTTTACCTAGCAAATTAGGCATATATCGTCTTTTCAAAAATTTATCATTTGCAGGAACTGGCACAATTCTCAACCGTACGGAACTTTCTTCTTTTTTTGAAGATTTGAACAAGTTTGAATATTTCGCATTACTAGGCAATATGCTGATTTTCGCCGGTTTAATTTCCCCTGATTCCGTTCTTTCCTCATAAACGGAATAATCCATTTTCATGGTAAATTCAACTTCAGGCATCACATACCATGTCGCCTGCAAACCCATCCCATACAAGCAATCGTCTTTCAAAATTTCATTTTGTATATCTAACGAAGATTGATCCAACGCATGTTGAGCATTAGCAACCCCCTTTCCCAGCTCTGTTAACACATTCGACAAATCAGAATAGATGTTAGGAGTCGTATCTTCCGTAACTGCAGCATCTTTCAAGGCAGACTCTGTGCAAACAAAATCCCTTGCTGGATCAACAATTGCCTTTTGCAATTTCAGAATAGCATCTTCTGTGATATTTGTATGTGGATTTGCTTTTTTTAATTTTTCTAGGATTATAGATGTACTAGACGTTTGTATTTCATTTACAGTATAAATACCTGCATCTACAAATTCGTACGCAATATCATAAGTCATCGTATCCATACGAAGCAATTCTGCTTGTATAGCCCAATGAGTTATAGTGCCTAAAGGGAGCTTTGTCTTTTCAGCAAGCTGAGCTCTTTCCTCAGGAGTACGAGTTTTTTCCCAAAAGCCTTTTAAGGTTTCTATTTTCGCTCGTTCTTGCAAAATTCGTTGCATTTTTTTGTCAATACCAGCAATATTAATATATGAACCAGCCATATCGTTTTCTCTTTTTAAAAAGTTTTAAATAACATTATTGTACACAACAATATAAAACATTTAGAACAAAATAAGGTGATTTACGACAACATTATTTTTTATTTACAAACAAATTGTTGCTAATATAAAACAAATAAAAAACAATGTAATACAAATTATTTTTTTGTAACAGATTCATGTCACCAAGGCAACACAGTTGCGATTCAAAACCTGAGCATAATGCCCCCCCCCCAAAAAAAAAGAGTGAGACTACCTAACAATAATTGCAAACAAATTCCAAACCAAGTCAAAAAAACTTCCATATAAAAAATTTTTCGCCCCATCGCAATACACAACAAATACATCGTACGCATTTATAAAAACAACGTTATTACTCAAAACAAAAAAAAATGTAAAAACATATTTTTCATCGTTTATCACACGCCAATAATATTAACTTATACAAAAAAAAGCGCACAAAAGCTTAATTTTATCAACTAATAAGGAGTTCACATGGACGACATTTATCGTCTACATCTTTCTGTCACAGGTCCATTCGCCTACCGTACAAAAATCGATTACAAGAACCCAGGCCAAAACGAATGGAAAAGAAGTGGCAATCTCGCAAATGTTTCTTTAGGCATATCTAGAGATGTATACCTGAAAGATGTTCCCGGGCTCCAAGAAGGCGCTACCGTACGTTTTGTCATGGATATCAGATGCGGAAAAACCTTTGTCGCATCCGAAAGCTTTATTTACAAAAAGGACAGTGACAGCTACGCCTCGTACAATGGCGAAGGGGTAAATTATTCCAACCCCAAAGGCTTTTTTAAGGGATTATTCCCCACAATTGTTTATGAAGCCGTTTTTAAGGGACGAATTTCCACGGCCAATTATAAAGGCGAAGCATCCGCTCTATTCTTAAAAGTGAGCGGAGGTTACGCCTATGACGCCAAAATTCAATATCGCGAGAAAAGCAACACTGCATGGACAACAACAAAAAAATTAGTTAATGTCACGCTAGGTCTTCCCGAAATCATATATATCAGCGACATCAAAGACATCAAACCCGGCTATCAGTTCCGTTTTGTAATGGATATTGTCGACCCATTCTCTTCTCGAAACGAGAATATCAGCGCCAATGAATATTTTACCTACAAAAGCGATACAACAAGCATCGCAAGGTACGATTGTAAGGGTACTACACAGGACTGGGATATTATATTTAACGGCATTAAAGTTTACCCACCAACAGATTTCATTTACGAATTTGACAAAGAAAAAGAAAAATTAGACAAAATGGTAGAAGAAAAAGCAATTGAAATCGCAAAAGAAATAATAAGCGAAAAAGCAAAAAAAGATATCTCCGAGAAAAAAGGAATAGAAAGAAAAACAGCTCTAGAAGAAGCGATAAAAGAAGTATTAGGAGAAGCAAAAGAAGAAGCAAAAAAAATAGTAAAAGAAGAAGAATTCAGAAATTTCAGTATTTACACCCCCGATAATAAAAGCCTACCAGCAAATAATTGTGTAAGAATTGAGAAGCGCAGTCTTGCCGATGTCATGAAGTTCAAAAATGACGGCCGCATCACCTCTATCTTCGCCGAAAATAAGGATAAGCAGACCCGAATCACCACCTTAGCTTCGGGTCCCAAGGACAAGGGTATTGGCCACATCTGGTTCATTGACAAGAATTACGAATGCAACGAAGAAGAAGTTATTCTCCATGGAGACCTAGCCGAAGAGCAGACCACCGATTTCAACGGTAGAGATTCCAACATCATTTATATTTCTTGGAATGATAAGGCCATGGGCAATGGCACAGGTCCATTAATAGATTCTATCACAACCGGAGGAAAGCTAGAAGATTTATTTAAAGAGGCTGGTTTCATACGTGATGGAAACGGAAGATACCACGCCATGGTCGACTGCCCGCAACGGCCATTTGGTTACTGCGATTTATACGATGAAGTATTTAACTACGCAACAACCATGGATCGTGAAAAATTTGAATTCACCTCTGGTGGAAAGATATACATATTCTGGACTTGGAAGGGTTATTATCTAAATCTAGGTGCCGGCGCAGAAATGGGCTTTTACGAGTACAAGGAAACATATCCACTTAACGAGTTGATGGATCTTATAATGAGTAAGGCAGACAAGGCTTTCGAAGAGAAAATCAAGTTAAAACTATTCGGATTACCCTTTACAAAAGAAATCGCTGTTGATACCCTTACCAAGATTCTAAGCAAGGTAACAGACAAGAAAAAAGACTCCTATTACGATTACTACGAATCAGTAGATAAAGACAATGAGAAAACACCAATGTTTCCCATGACGCTCACCCTCAAGGGCAAAGGCAATCTACTTCCTATAATTGATTCCTATAAGCCTAAACTTGACCAATGGTGGATTACCTCATTCACACCAGACATGCAGGGAATCAATCCAAAGGACCTGACCGCAGAATACACAGTTCAATTCAAGAGGAACAACCCCGAACACATGCAGATATATGAAGACTTTAAGGCAGCTTGTAAAAATAATATTGAAAAAGGGGATTCCATCTACAATTGGAGTAGTTGGACATTTGAAGAGGATAAAGAAGAGGATAAAGACAAGGACAAAGACAAGGACGAAAACAAGGACGTATACATTCTAAAACACACGTTCTAACAATCCACTAATCGCGCAAAAAAAACGCCCCATCAGGGCGTTTTACTTTCACAATGAATTAAGCAAGAAAAAAAATCTAGCCAACATCCTTTGCTTGAACCACTTTTCCCAGCGGTTCAAAAGAATGCCCTTTGACATCAAAAGGCAGACGATCTTCACGAATCGTCATCTTCACGAACATGTTTACTGCCGCAGAAACAGTGATTCCCACGGAATCACAGAAGGTTTCGAACTTCTTTTTTGTTTCGTCTTCCATTCTTACACTTACTATTGCCATAGATCCTACCCTTAAAAAAGCTCTTTAACTATAGCTTATTTTCTATCCGTTGTCAAATGTACAATTTGTTTACAATAAGCATTTTCCGCACAAAATAACGATTGTTTCATAATTGTTTTATGAAATCGTAGCCCACAGTAATACATTTGCAGTACAGCAAACTTTCATTTTAAGACAAACTCAAAAAACTCGAACAAATATTCGACGCAGTTTATCTAAAAAAAATCAGATAAAAAAATGTTTACCTTCCGGCAAATTGGTCGCCAAACTTCAATTCGGTCTCTTTGGCTCCATTCAGATTCACCAAACGGTCCGGCGAGAACAACATATCGCGGGCAACGCCCTCTTTGAGCGACTGCAGGCGGTCAAAGAATTCATCTGCAGTCTGAGCCGTCAGAAGCGTCTGGCGCACGACTAAATCGGGGTCATCAAAGCCCTTGCAAAGCCTTGCTGCAAGCTGTTTAAGGCGGCCTAGCGCCCCCATTTCGGTAGAGCCATCTTCTAGCTTAAACTTGTAGTAAAGCGGGAAAACATCCAGCGCTTCAATAGCTGTCACCTGGCGCTCAGGCTTACCTTCCCAGGCGTCGGCAATTTGTCCGAAAATCCACGGGTTGTGCATGGCGCCGCGGCCAATAGACACGCCCGACACGCCATAGGTTTCAAGTCGCTCACGGGCGGTCGCGACGCTGTTCACGTCGCCATTCCCGATAACGGGAATCTTGGCCGCGGCCGCGACCTTGCCAATCCATTCCCAGTTGGCAAGGCCGTTGTACCCCTGCAGGCGGGTACGGCCATGCACCGTGAGCATTTCCACGCCCTCGCCCTCGGCGATCGCAAGCGTTTCCATCACGTTAATGCTCTGGTCATCCCAGCCGATTCGGCACTTGAGCGTCAGCGGGATATCAACACTCGAAGAATCTAGCGCAGCACGCACATCGTGCAAAATTTCTTGCAGGCGCGGCAGGTCACGCAAAAGACCAGAACCGCTCCCCTTCCCCGCCACCTTCGGCGCCGGGCAACCCGCATTCACCTCGATAAACTCCGGGTGAAGGTTTTCAGCAATCTTTTTAGCGGCAGCGGCCATTCTGTCAGGGAACCGCCCGAAAATTTGGACTCCAAACGGGCGTTCTTCGGGGAAAAACTTGAGTTGTTTGTGGCCATCCAGGCAAAAAACGGCATCTCCGTCGGTCGGAACGAATTCCGACACCAAAAGACCCATGCGATTGCCCGAAAGAACGCGACAAAGTCTACGGAACGGAGCATCCGTCACCCCGTCCATGGGGCTAAGAATTGTGTTCGGAAAAACTTCCAAATTCCTGAGCTTGAAACTTTTCAACATTTTAACCACAATTATTCACAAATATTCCGCAACTAGAGCCCGAAAAAATTATTTAATTTCAGCGGGACCGGTACGCTAACTCATTGATAAACCTATATTTAAGCCGTGGCAAATATAACTAAACAAGCACTGATTCAAGAAATCGCCAAGTCCACAGGATTTGTGCGCAACGATATTAAGACCGTTATCGAACAGTTCCTCGACCTTTTGGGCGAAAAACTGATCGAAGGCAACACCATCGAGATTCGTGGTTTCGGCACTTTCAGCTGCAAGCCGCGTAAGGCTCGCCCGGCCCGCAACCCCCGCACCGGCGAAACAGTCCTTATCGAAGAACGCATGGTTCCCTCCTTCAAGTTCAGTAACGATATTAAGGACAAAATCAACAGTCTCGAAGCTCTGGTCGAAGGCGTGAACGCCAAACTCGAAGCCGAAGACCGCGACGTCATGATTTCTGCCCAGCCGCAAGAAATCCAGGCCGAAGAAGAAGCCTAATTCATTTTGTCACAAAAGTTTTAAAGCCTCGACATTGTCGAGGCTTTTTGCTTTAATCTTAATGGGTTTATCTTAGGTCAGCGAGGCAACTTCTTCAGCCGTCAAATAGCGCCAGCCACCCTTGCCAAGCGTTTGATCCAGCACCACCGGGCCAATTGCTTCGCGCTTCAGGGTTTCCACATGGTTGCCTACGGCGGCAAACATACGGCGGACCTGGTGGTACAGTCCTTCGCCAATCGAAATCAACACAGAGTCGCCATCGACAGAAAGTTCGCGAGCCAGCACAGGGCGACGCTCGTCTTTAAGCATCACGCCGCGCAACAGCTCCGCCTTCTGTTCTTCGGTAAACGGGCGCGCCAGCGTCACGCGGTACTGCTTCAGGTAACCCTTCTTGGGGCTTTCAACCTTGTGGATAAAATCGCCCTGGTTCGAAAACAGCAAGAGTCCCGAAGAATCTGCATCCAGGCGTCCCACCGTCTGGATTCCCATCGCGGTAAAACGGTCCGGCAGCAGTTCGAACACCGACTGGTGGTCGCGGGCGTTATGACTGCATTCTACATCGAGCGGTTTGTCCATCATGATATAGAGCTTTTCAATCGTCGGGACTTCTTCGCCATTCACCGTAATCGATTCCGGGCGGTCCTTGAATTCGATAAACGGGTCGTCAAGAACCTTGCCATCCATTTCTACCATGCCCATACGCACCAGCGCACGCGCTTCCTTACGCGAACCAAATCCGATAGAGGCAAGCAGTCTATCCAAAGTCAAAGCAGGCATCAGTCATCCTCCGACATCATTTTCACAATCTTGTTGCGGACAAAGCCCAGTTCCGGGAGTTCTCCCGTCTTAAGAATCTTAGCGCGGCGACGCCAGAATGTAAACGCCACAATGCCACCATAGAACAGGGTTGTTATAATCAAGCCCAGCACACGGCAAACATTAATCGATGCTCGCATGTGTCCTTCGGCATGCAGTTCGTGGTCGCGCGTCCAGTCCATACGGAAATCCCAAGCTCCAATGTAAGGATAACTCTTGAGAACTCCGTTCAGCGCCGCGGCATAGCCCATGTTTTCGTATTCCTGCAAGCGGATTCCTTCTACAAAACAATCCACAAACCGGATTCTGAACAACTTAAACAAAGCAGACAACGCATGACGCACCGCCCACCAAGCACGTGTATCGAATTCCGGTGTCAGCAAGAGCGTCCAAAATTCCTGATCGGTCAGCGAACGCTTTTCTTCTTTTTCATCGTCCGATGTTTTCTCTTCCGAAGTTTTTTCTTTCTGCTTCGGTTCATCATCTGGTTTCGATTTTTCAACCTGCTTTGGTTCGTTCTTTTTTTCGACCGGTTTCGACTCGTCCTTCTTTTCCGCAGGTTTCTTTTCAGGTTCCGGTTTGCTTTCCGGTTCAGTCTTTTTTTCTGGCTCTGCCGGTTTTTCAGGTTCAGACTTTTGCTCAACCTTCGGAGCAGCCTTCGATTCCACAGGCTTTTCTGGAGCCTTTGCAACCTCTTCATTTACAGCAACGGAACCGCCCTCATCGTCAGACAGTGCACTGTCCTCGTCATCAAGCGGTTCCTTCTTGCCAAACTTCTTTTCGTAGGTATAAACGACCTTCTTGAAAAAACGAACGCGGACTATTATTTCACTAAAGTCCGCTGAAAAATCAACCCAGAATATAAACGGGAAGAACAGGGCGACAAGCGCCAAAGCACAAAGTACGCCCAGAACCCAAATCAAAAGGTTACTTCTCCGATTCGTCAGCCTTCTTGCTGATGATATCGATCAGTTCGGCAAAGCTCTTGTTCTTGAGGATTTGCGAGAACTGGTCCTTGTAATTGCGGGCGGTAGAAAGATCGTCAATCACCAAGTCCCAAGCCTTCCACTTGCCGTCAACCAGGCTCATCTTGTATTCCAGCACCGATTCCTTGCCCTTGTTCCAAAGGTGAGCAACCACGCGGGCTTCGCTATCCTTCTTCATCTTGGCGGGTTCATAAATCGTAGAATCGGCGCGGTAAAGTTCCAAGCGCTTGGCGCTAGAATTACGGACCATACGCTGGAATTCCGTCACAAACTTTTCCTGCGAAGCGGCGTCCTGAGCATCCCAATCCTTGCTAGACAAGGACTTCTTTGCAAGCAAGGCAAAATCAAAGGAATCGCTGAGCAAGCTCTTGACACGTTCCGTTTCCTTGGCATTGCGGCTAGACTTTTTCAGAAGAGTCTGAAGTTCAGCATCTTTTTTCTTGATGGCGGCAACCGGGTCTTCGGCAGCAAAAGCAACCAAAGAGGCACAGGCGATTGCAATTAAAATTTTCTTGACCATATCTTCTCCCTTATGCTCACTGATTCATATAAATGGTGTGGAAATCCTTCAGAGACATACCCATCTTGGCAATCAACTGGGCAAATTCCACATTATACGAGCATACCGCAAAATAGTAATCTTTCTGCATTGTGATGTTTTGTGTATAAGCCGAAACCAGGTCTCCCGTCTTGGATTTATCCAAATCGTACTGCATTGCCGCCCCTTTCAGAATGCCTTCAGATGCTCGCAGGCTTTCTTTCATGGCATCCAGTTTTTCCTTAGCGGCAACCACCTGGTAATACTGTTCTTCGGCCTTGGCCATCAAGCCTTCCGAAGCGTAAGATTCTTTAAGTTGAAGACTACGCATATCTGTACGGGCAGAACGGTAGCCTTCCCAATTTTTCCAGAAATTCAAATTATAGCGAACGCCCACGCCAAGCACACCATCGAGCTTGTTCACAGCATCTTCGGCAAAAGCGCTCTTTTGCAAAACATTTCTGTTACCAGCCCAGCTCTTGACATATTCCACTTCACCCATGATAAAGAATTCAGGAGCAAGCTTTGCTTCAGCCAAATCCATCTGGATTCTTCTGGCGCGAATTCCTGCCGAAAGCTGGCGCAGTTCCGGGTGGTATTTCAAAGTCATATTGCGAACTTCGTCCAAAGACGGCAACGGTTCCGTTCGCGGCACCAACACGGAATCGTCGGCCACAAAGGAATCGTTTTCATTCATTCTCAGCGAAAAACGGATAGCAAGCATCACGCGCTTCATGCCCAAATTGGCTTCGGTAACGCCTTCCTTGACCGTATGCATTTTCGCCTTCAGGTTCAAAAGATCCATCTGCGATACATTCGGGTCATCATCGTCCAAAGCCTCTTCCAACTTTTCGTAGGCTTCATCGACCTTCGACTGCGCATCGCCCGCAATGCGAATCATTTCTTTCGCCAAAAGGTAGTTGTAATAGTAAGTCTGCAGTTCCACATCTTTTTTGTGGACCTGGTTTTCAATATCGAAACTTTTTTGCTGCAAGTCGGCTTCCAAAGCCATTTTGCCAGCACGATACTGTCCCAAATTCAAAGGCTGAACAAATCTTGCCTGCACCCCCCAAAACGGGCCCATTTTGGTAAAGTCATAGACTTCGACCGTATCGCCATCTTGGAGTTCATCTTTTAGACCCGGAGCAGGCCCCACCATCATGCCCACATAAAAAGTCGGTAAAATGGCTTCGGCCTGCAATTTTCGAATCTGGTCTTTCTTGGCTTCGGTCCCGAATTTGAGTTCAGCCACCTGCGGATCAGCAGCAAGTCCTTCTTCCACAAACTGCTCCAAGCTATACCGGATTTCGCCGGCAAGCGCGCATGTGGCCAAGAACAAAACTGCTAATACACGAAACATATGCTCAAATTTAGCAAATTTGCAAAAAATTCACCTACAACTTGTCCCCTGTTATCGGCTTCTTGTCTCTAAAATTCAAGGCTCAAGAGATTTCTGTATTTAGAAATCACGTGCTCGTAATACTTAGTCGGCAAAGGTTTGCCCGATTCTAGCATTCTGTCAACTGCCGAATGCCCTAAGTTATACGCAATTAGAGCGTCCTTCCAATTGCCATATTTAGAAATCAAGCGAATCAAGTAAGCGGTTCCCACCGTCACGTTGATTTCTGGCTTGAGCAAGTCCTCTTCGGTTTCGACATTGAGTCCGAAGTGGGCCCCCATCTTCTTAGCCGTCTCAAGTTTGATTTGCATCAGGCCCAAAGCTCCCGAAAAAGCACCGGACTGTTTACGGCCGCGGGCATTGGGGTTTCCTCGGCTTTCTTGGGCTACCACTGCCAAAATAAGCAATGGGTCAGTCGCATACGACCTCGAAATCTGCCAAATCTGTTCCGTCAGCATTTCACGCTGTTCTTCGGTCAAGCGCCCCTGAGAAAGGTAATCCAATGCCCTACTGATTTTGACATAGTCAATAGTCCACTTGCCCCAAGCGCTAAGCTGTTCAAGTTCGCCTCGCAAAACAGACTCTTTTACAGCCAACTCCTTGATTTCGGCTTGACGCGCATACCAGTAAGACACAAAAAGCCCTAAAGCCCCAAAGCATAACACCAGGGCAATCGCAAACGTGAGCTTGGATATGCGAACGTTACTTTTCACGCCTTGTATTCTCTAGATATTCCAGGTAGCTCACCCAATCCTGAATGAGTCCGAAGGAACTGAGCCTTGTCGTATCTTGCACCACTCCTAGCTTACGGAGCGGGCCAATCGAAGATTCCAGCTTGTCAATTTCCTTGATGTAGCGGTCCTTCTGGTTCTGGAGCGCAATAATTTGAGCCTGTTTGTCAGAGATTTCGTGCCCCTGCGAAGAAATAATTACAAACAAGGTAATCATCCAGCCGAGAATCAACGAAATCAGCGCAACAGCGACACCCGAACTCACGGTAATGCCCGAGCGAAGCCCGTAATGCAGGCCAATTTGCTGCAATTGCTTTTTCGTACCCGACTTCTTGTAAGCCTTACGGTTCTCGTAAACCTCAAAAATGTTCAGATACTTCGAGAAATAATCGTACTGTTCCGCCGATTCAAAAATCAAAATCAAAGCCGACTTTTGCGCCTTGACGCGGTTCAAGAGTTCCAAGAAAACATCAAGATAGCGGTCACTCGTAAAGTGAGCGTTCTGCAAATTCAAAAAGAAAAAGCAGCCCGGACCATCGACAAGCATGTCCAGCTTTTCTTTTACGGCAGAAAGCTGCGGCAGGCCAAGTGAGCCCGACAAAGAAAGTTCGACGTCGTTTCCGCGAGATTCCACCTGAATATCAATCAAATCTGATTTCATCGTTTACCTCTTGGAAATTTTAGCCGTCATCAACAATTCAAATTCCGACTGGCTTGCAAGATTGATCTTCCAGAACGGGAACACGCGAATACCCTGCAAGGCTTCCGGAGCTGCAAGCGACGACGCACCGAAAATAGGCGACACCAAGACAGCGGCCTTTTTCTTGAACACAAGCTCAATTCTGGAACAAGTCGTCTTGTCCGCAATTTCAAGAGAGCATGCATCCGGGAATATGAGCGGATCTCGGAAATTGAACTTGAGCGGGACACCATCTATCAAAATGTCCCTGTCTGTATGGCCGCAAGCGAGGAGTCCCGTATCCAACAAGGTCCCGAAGAATCCCTTGATTGCGTCAGAGGAATTGTTCAAAAGCTTGTACTCGACCGAGAATTCAGAACCCGTAGACGAAAGTTCGAAATTCTTTTCGGCATGCAAATCGAACGTCTGGTTTTCAAATACCGGCTGCATGTCCGACAAGAGAGCGATATCGGTGCCGGCGTCATGGCGTTTGATTTGGTAATCGTATGCGGCAGACAGCATGCCCTCGCGGTCAGAAAGAATCTGGTCCAGCTTCTCAGCCTTCAGTTCCACATTGGGAATCAAGAAATCAAGGAACCCGACAGCCGGATTTCCGTCGTCACGCCATGCCCCCAGAACATTATTTTCGGCATCCTTCGCATTCAAGATATTCAGAATACCGCCTTCCAGGTAGTCCAGCAAGAAGGAATACGAGTGGTTTTCGGCCCAGATGCTCTTGCTGCCTTCGAGCATAAAGTCGGCAATATCTAGGCGGATACCGTCAAAGGACACGAGGTCGGTCAAGCGATTCGCGGCCTGCAGCAAAAAGCGAGTACCCCACCAGCGAACCATCGGGGTGCGCATGCCTTCAGAGTCCTGCATGTCGCGGTAATAGATCGGCGACATCGCAGGCAAAAGCATTTCAAAAAAGTCGTCACGTTCGTGACCTTTGAGCAACGCCGCAGCACGGTGGAATTCAGCCAAAAGCGTTTTATGGAGCAGGTTGACTTCGGGCCTGCGAATCAGGAGTTCGCGGCAAGTCTTCGCCGTTGCCGGCAAGCCAATCTTTCGACCCGCCGAAAGCAAGAAACTCACGCGGCCTTCAGTATTCTGCTCGGTCACAGCGCTCGCAACCGTCTTCGTCGAAATCTCGTTCATCTCGACAAATTCAATCAAGCGTTCAAAGAACGGGATAATATCGCCCGGCTGCGGAGGAATGTTCAAGCCGACCACGGCAGTCTTTCCGCCACGGCAGTAAGGTTCTGCAATCTGTTCCCACTGGAAGTCATCGTTCGAAATTGCTTCGGAAAGTTTTTGCGAGACAGGAACCACGCGCATGATAGAGCCCTTGTCTTCAACCGTATACCAACCCGAAACGGGAGTCGTGCGGCCTAGAGCATCCTGAAGCGAAGCCTCTTGTACAAGCGCGTATTCAAAGCGGTGTTTCTCGAGGAGTTCGGTCATCTCCATTTCCCACACCATCGAGGAATTGAAATAGCCCGAAGGTTCGATGCCGAAATGTTTCCACAGAAGCTTGCTATGCTTCTTGAGTTGCATGGACTGCAGTTCCGTCGGGAAAAGCGGGAGCATCGGGTCGTAATAACCACCGCCCAAAAGTTCAAGCGAACCGTCTTCAATCGCGCGACGCAACTTGCCAAATACAAGCGGGCGCGGGGACTTGGCCGCCACCTCAATCGTCGGACCATCCAGGAACAGCGAAAACTTCACCTTACCCGAATCGAGCATCATGCAGACGCCCTTCAGCAAATTCTCTACAACAGATTCAAGCTTTGCATACGCCGTCGATGGCGGCAACTGCAACACAAACGATAACGTCGGTTTCATATGGTAAAGGATAGAAATTTTTCGTAAATCTATGAAAAAAGGGAGAAGACTCTCCCTACTTTCAGCCACAACTCAGCCTGCTCCGCACGCAAACATGGATTCGGCCTTCGGCCTCTAATGTTTGCTTAGCGGACAGGCTATCGCCGTGGCTTACAGCACCCACTCGCCTATTATTGCAAAACTGACTTTATAACCGTAAGCAGTCAGTTTTTTTATTACCGGAGCAATATTCTTCAACTGAACACTTTTTCTCGAAACAAGCATTATGTTATCACGATCTTCTTTTTCTTGCAATCCACGTCTAAGACGAATATCTTCTATATACTTCCACAATTCATCTTCTTTCTCAAAAGAATAAAGTCTGTTTCCATCAGTCAAACCAGTTTCATTTAGAGAAAGCGTATACGTGTTCTTCTCTTTGTTATTATCAATATCCAATGTTAAGCCTATATATTTCCTAGAACATTCTATTCGTCTAGCCTTTTCTTTAACATGCCAATCTAAAATTTCATCCTTTGACAAGTTTTTATTTGAAAATAATCTCATAAAATGTCCTGTAGAATTACGGCAATCATTAGAATTTCTATTAGGCATTTTATATGTGTATACATTTTTAAAATCTGAACCTATTACATACCGAAATTCCGACACCCCACTGAACCCCACAGTAGCAAGTAGTTTATAGAATTCATCATACAAAAGATTCGCATCAAAATGAAATTTAAAACCATCAACTTTTACACTTGAACGCTTCCTTATTTTTTTTATTTCAACATCAAGTGAATTGATAAGCAAATTACCATTATTAGAAATATCCACATTTGTATTTCCAAGAACTATTCCGTTAAGCGAATACTCATCACAATTTGCATCTATGATAATTTCACCCTGTTTTGGAGTCATAAATTCCTTTTCCTCGTTGCAAGCAACAAGAAGAAATAGGAGTGCAAATAAACTAATCAGACGCATATGGGAGTAAATATAATCAATAACATCCCCTAGCAGACTCAAGAAGCCGATGCTGAACCGAGTTCAGCATGACTCGGGCGGGTAATCCGGTAAAAAAACAAAAAGCCCCTTCCACTGTTTACAGTGAAAGGGGCGTGAATCCAGCGGCGACCTACTCTCCCGGGCCCGTAGGCCAGGTACCATCGGCGATGAGGGGCTTGACTTCCGTGTTCGGAAAGGGAACGGGTATGACCCC
>CADBHQ010000015.1 GCA_902794535.1 Fibrobacter succinogenes
GAACGTTTTCCCAATACATTTTCATGGAAATTTCTTCATCAAATCCGCTATTTATTTCAAACGCTCCTGGAAACACCATGCAGGCGTTTCTTGACAACGAATTATCAAAATGCGATAAATTCATTATTAGCGTGGCGTTTATTTCACGTAGTGGATTGGCACCATTAAAGCAAACTTTGCTAGAGCTAGAAAAAAGAAATGTTCCCGGAAAAATTCTCACAACGGATTATCTAACATTTACCGAGCCATCAGCCCTCAGGGCACTTTCGAAATATTCAAATATCGAATTAAAAATTCTTCGTTGCGACAAAAATATACGAGGATTCCACACCAAAGGTTATCTCTTTTTCAAAAATAAGGTTGTCAGCGTCACTATTGGCAGCTCGAACCTTACTGGCAACGCTCTTGCAATCAATAAAGAGTGGAATACTTGCTATTCTGCTGAAGAAGATGAATCTATATGCAAGGACGTTATCAACGACTTCAACGAATTATGGAATAGTCAGAACGCATTCATTGTTTCAGATAAGATTCTTGAAGAATACTCTTTGATTTACATCAAGCAAAAGCAAATTCGTCAAGAGCTACAGCGACAAAAAATAGCCTTAGAAAAAGACTCGGCTATTCGTGAATCAAAAACAATTTCTCTCGAACAAATTTTACTCGAACCAAATTCCATGCAGCTTGAATTTATTCAAAAGCTGAATGAAATTCGCGCCACGGGCGAACGCAAAGCTTTGTTGATTTCAGCAACAGGAACGGGTAAAACTTACGCGGCCGCATTCGCAATGAAAGAAATCAAGCCGAAGAGAGTCCTTTTTCTTGCTCACCGCGAGCAAATCCTTAGCAAATCAAGGGAGTCTTTTAGAAATGTTTTTGGTGAAACAAAAACAATGGGCCTGTATTCCGGAAATGTGAACGAAACAAATCGGGATTTCGTATTTGCTACCATGCAGACTATGGAGAGAAACATTTACTCTTTTCATAAAAACGATTTTCAAGTAATCATTATTGACGAAGCTCATCATGCTGGAGCTCAAAGTTATATTAAAATGATGAATTACTTCCAGCCCGATTTTTGGCTCGGCATGACCGCATCTCCTGACAGAAAAGACTGTGATATTTACGCATTGTTTGACCACAATATTGCACATGAAATCCGCCTACAGGAAGCCATGCGCCTTAATTTGCTCTGCCCATTCCATTATTACGGCATTACCGATTTTTCCTTGAATGGCGAAGAAAAACAACTTCGTGATTTTAGCTATCTAACCTGCGATGATCGTATAAAATATATCATTGAAAAAGCCGAGTACTTTGGATATAGTGGTAATAGAGTAAAAGGTCTCGCTTTTTGCAGTACATTAGAAGAAGCTAAAGTAATTTCAAAAAAATTCAATAGCTATGGATATAGAACCATCGCATTATCTGGAGATGCAGATCAAGAAATTCGTAAGGAGGCTGTTCGAAAACTAGAATCTGAAAATTGGGATGAAGGTCTTGATTATATATTTACAGTAAATATTTTTAATGAGGGAATCGACATTCCTGAAGTCAATCAAGTCCTTATGCTACGACCGACTCAATCTCCAATTGTTTTTGTTCAACAATTAGGACGTGGCCTCCGTAAAGCAAAAAACAAAGAGTTCGTGATGATTCTCGATTTTATCGGGAATTACAGCAATAACTACATGATTCCTATTGCCCTTTCTGGCGACCGAACATACAACAAGGACAACATTCGGCGATATGTTCGTCAAGGCGTAAAAGCTTTAGAAGGAGCTTCAACCATCCACTTTGATGAAATTGCTCGCAAGCGGATTTACGAATCCATCGATTCCGCCAATTTCAGCGAGATGAAGCTAATCAAGGAATGCTATAAAAACCTGAAATATAAATTGGGCAGAATTCCAAGTTTAATGGACTACGAAGAATACGGCGAAATCGACGTCATGCGTATTTTTGAAAATGCATCTTTAGGTTCGTATCATAAATTTCTGAAGAAAGTCGAGAAGGACGAATACAAAGTTGATTTCAGTACCATCGAAGAAAAGTACCTGGAATATGTCTCAACGAAATTTGCAAATGGCAAGCGATTGCACGAACTTCTGATTCTTGATGAGCTGTTAGGTGAAAATAACGGGAATGTCATGTCCCGGGTGATGAGTAAAATGCAAAACGATTTCGGCATTAGCGTCAACGAAAAAACTCGAAAGAATGTTGAAAATATTTTAACCGGTCAATTTGCGTCAGGCGCTGCTAAAGATACTTATGCTGACGTTACATTCATCGAAAACAATGGAAACGACTTTTGCATTTCCTCAAAGTTCAATGAACTACTTGACAATAATGAGTTCCGGCGACAAATGACGGAAGTCGTAAAGTTCGGTCTATTCCGCAACAAAAAATATTTTGGTCATCGCTACAAGGACACTTCATTCTGCCTTTACGAAAAATACACTTACGAAGATGTGTGTCGTCTTTTGGATTGGGAAAAAAATGAAGTAAGCCAAAATATAGGTGGTTATAAGCACGATAAAAACACAAACACAATTCCGATTTTTGTCAATTATGAAAAAGGAGATAACGTTAAAGAATCGATTCGCTACGAAGACGGTTTTATTGACGAGAAGACCTTAGAATGGATTTCTAAAGTAAATCGAAAGAAAACATCTAAAGATGTCATTTCTATTCAGAATTCCGATAGAATTGGTATAAAAATAGACCTGTTTGTTCGAAAAAACAAAGATGATAAAACATCTAAGGAATTTTATTATTTGGGACGATTACATACATCGTCGGAACCTATAGAGTTCAAAAAATTCAACAAGGATCTCGGAAAAGATCAGTCTTATGTTAAGTTTATCTATACCCTAGAAACTCCTGTGCGTCAGGACATTTATGATTATTTAGTAGGATAACATGAAACACATCGAAGTAGTAGCAGGCATTATCAAAGACGGCGACAAAATTTTCGCAACTCAGCGAGGCTATGGCGAATTTAAGGACGGCTGGGAATTTCCCGGCGGCAAGATGGAACCTGGAGAAACTCCGCAGCAAGCGCTCGCCCGCGAATTGAAAGAAGAACTCGCTATCGATGTAAACGTCGGCGATTTTCTATGCACAGTGGACTACGACTACCCCACTTTCCATTTGACAATGCATTGCTTTTATTGTTCCGTTATCGGTGGAGAATTAACCCTGTTGGAACACGAAGCCGCCAAATGGTTGAAAACGACAGAGCTGCATTCTGTCAATTGGTTGCCGGCCGATGTTGAAGTTGTCGCGGCACTAGAAAGAAATCTGTAAAGCGTTCCCCGTGCAACGTGCAGGTTCTTGGCGATGTCACTCTTAGGCATGCCACGAGAAATCATTTCGCGAATCCATTCGCGATTCTTTTCGCATTTCTGATTTGGAATAGGCGACTTTCCTTTAGGGCGCCCAAGAATCACCCCTTCGGCCTTTTTGCGAGCAAGAGCTTCTTTGGTGCGCTGACTTATAAGGTTACGCTCAATCTCGGCGGAAAGGCCAAATGCAAACGCAAGAACTTTGCTTTGAATGTCGTCTCCAAGGCGATAGCCGTCTTTAATTGTCCATACACGACATTCCTTGTTCATGCAGATATTCAAAATTTCCATAATCATGAAAAGGCTTCGGCCGAGCCTCGAAAGCTCCGCACAAATAATAAGGTCTCCCTTCTGAACCCTTTTCAGAAGGCGCCCCAACTGTCGCTTCGTGTAATTTTTAGTACCGCTGATGGTTTCTTCAATCCAGCCGTCAATTTGCAGCTGCTGCTTTTGAGCAAAGCGCTCTATTTCAAAGCGTTGGTTTTCAACAGTCTGCTTGTCTGTACTTACACGGATATAGCCGTAAACCATTTTCTATTCTTCCAATAGTACGACAACATCGGATTCGTCATATTCCTTGCCGAGTGCTTCCTTGTAGCACGACTGTAGGGCCGCCTTTGCACCGGGGCTCTCCTTGAAGAGGAACATTCCGCTGTCCAGGCAGTCCATGTCAAGTTCACCGTCGATGTCTATGCATTCGGGCCGAAAAGTGGACCACAAGTAATAATCGACGTAGCCCGCCCGGATGTCTTCGCGGAGGAGGTTGTCGCCCGTGCCCGGCTGGATTTTCAAGAAGACCTTTTCGCTTTTTACCCACGCGAGGAGTGCTGTATCATGCATAATCATTCCTTCCGTAAGATTTCCCAACACCCAGCTTTTGCACTACCATGCCTTTTCAAATAATCATTCTCCTTCAACCAATTGATATTTTTTTCAATGGCAGTAGTACTATATCCAAGTTCACGAGAGATTCGTACAATTGAAATCCGCGCATCAATTTCAATCAATTCAAGTATTCGTTGGCGTGTATATGTCAAATTTGGAAGTGAATCACCCAACCTACCACCCAACTTTTTACCCAACCTATCACCCAACCGATCATTCCCCTCAAAAAAGAAACTAGTCCGCATAAAATGATCCGTAAAAGAGAAAGAGCGTTCGTCATAGGAACGCAGAATTCGACGCATGCCGCTTCCCAGTTGTTCAACCAAATCAAGGTCATGAAAAACCCGCATTAGTTCACGGTTTCGCGGTATAGAACAGCAATTAAAGAAATCCTCTCTAGAAAGTCCTTCTACAAGCCCTCCGTAATTTGTGATTTCCATTCGGTCCGAAAATATTTCGAACAATGGAGGAACCTCCCTTGTATAGTCGTTATGGACAACCGAGTTTATGACAGCTTCTCGCAAAGCCACGGGATCAACTAGTGGTTTTTCAATACGCTCCATAGGAGTAATTTCTGCCCGCGTGATATTGGCAACTTTTAGACGCATAAGCACCGCTTTTAAGGCCTTTATAATACAACAGTAGCCAAACTCCTCATTCTCGATAAGGTCGTACTTGTCAGTCCCCTTATACCTAGCCACTTTCATAGATACACCATTTTCATCCGCAAGGAGATAGGCGTTATAATTGTACTTACCGTCGGGAGTCAGAAGCTCTAAATTCCTTGCAAATAGGCTATTTAAAGGCTTTTTATTTTCCTCATAATAAATTTTCAATTGACTAAAAGTTAAGTCTTGCCGTGGGGCCGGAATCTTCGCTAGAGACAACTTTGCGCGGGCTGCAAAAGATTCTAGAATCATCTTTTCACTCATTCCGTGCACGGAACTGCCTACCCTAACAAAGCAACCATTGGGAGTCATTCCAATCTTTTTTAGATAGTACGGCTTTTCAAGTCCACCTGATACGACTACATGAATGATATTCTTTCCGTCTTGTTCCTCCACGATTACATTGAACAAGCCAATTGCATTCGGTTTGATATTGTTCAAAATTCTATCAACAATTTGCCGTTGCACTTTATCTGTTTCTTTAACCCCATAAGCGGAACCATCGTCATTGATTCCGACATAAATGTGACCGCCTGTAGAATTCAGAAAAGCAACTACAGAACGTTCAAAGGAATCGGCTAGTTCCCGTTTATATTCAACCGAATTATTTTCCCTATTTATATTAGGCATAATATTCCCATGGCATAAACAAACACGCCGGCAAATACGGCGCACTTTGTGCTATTGCGTTTTTATTTAATTGGAATGATCTTGCGATTCTGTTGGCGGGGGCTTTCCCCGGCATTACTTAGCATTCGCTTTAGCGAACGCACCCGAGCAGGTCGTGTTCCTGCCAGCTATCCAACAGCACCAACAAGAAGGTTGATGGGCCCCGCCGCGAATGCACGTACGGACCAAATGGTCTATGTCGACTGTCGCGAGGATTTTCTGAACTACAAGATGCAATATAGATTATAGAAGTGAATCTGTCAAAAATCTGAAATCGCAATTGTGACTTTGAACGAATGGTTGCCTAAAATCTTTTTACATGGAAAATGGTATTCAAACGCCCGAAAAAAAGCGTGTATATATAAAGATAGGGACAGTCTCTATTCGCCCAACGGGGGCGTTCCCGCTTTATGGTAAATTCAAGCAATGTTGACTAAAACAACAAATAATTATAGATTTTGGGGGTATTATGGCTCTTGAAATAAGAAACATCCCCGTTCTTACTGGCTCCGCGGCAGAGTCGTTTATCCGCGCTGCCGAGGAACGAGAGAAGAACCCGCGTCGCCTAGGGCTCAAGGTTTCCTTCGCCCAAATCGATGAGATGGCCGCCCGTGCCCGTTCTTACAGAGAGGCCCATAATGGAAAGAATCCGTTTAGCATCTGACTGCACTATTTTCCCAATAGATAAAAACACCTCGTTAACCTCGTTTTGCTGCGGCGATGAGGACCTGGACGATTTTTTCAGAAATGACGCCTATCTGTATTCCGCACAGTTGTTGGGAAAAAGCTATATCGCGGTGACGAATTCGGACTCCCCGCAAATCGCATGCGCATTTACGTTGGCAAACGATAGTATCAAATCGACGATGATTCCAAAATCTTCGCGAAATCGCTTAGAGCGCAAAGTCCCGAATGCAAAACATACGCGGACATATCCGGCGCTATTGATAGGGCGTCTAGGTGTAAACGGTCAGTTTCAGCGAAGCGGCCTGCATCTAGGCAGCCAAATCATTGATTACCTGATTTCTTGGTTTATTATCCCGACAACAAGACTGGATGCCGTTTTATGGTTGTCGATGCGTACAACAGGTCAGAAACAATCAACTTCTATCAAAAGAATGGTTTCCGCTTTTTGTATCCAGACGAAAATCTTGAGAAAGAAGCTTTCCATATCGATGTCAACCAGTCTTTGAACACCCGTATGATGTACCTGGATTTGATCGACTTTGTGTCGTAGAGATTTTGACACCACTGGTGACACTGGGCACGAACACGTTTTTCTTCAATCCCGATTTTAATTATACCGAATTCGGTACAATAAAAAATATGGCAGGAAGCAACAATTTCGTCCTTTCGACAAAACAATGGATACTTTCCACTAATCACCTACTTCTCATTCACAAATACCAGCGTCTCAAGGCTGCAGAACAGGCTCAATTGGGCTGGTCCGTGCGGCGAGAACTGTCGAGATAGCCATTTCTCAGATGACTGTGCTGGAATCGATTGGGGAAAACAAGTTATTGAAATAAGCTAATAAGGTTTTAGGGGCGGTAAAAAAGGAGGTTTTTTGATGAAGAATGATGAAAAACCGCTAAAATCGCATTTTTTGAATTATTTCTTTGGAAAATATCCGAAAACGGCGAATTATTTGTTTGGAAAATATCCAAAATTGACTATATTTTTCTTTGGAAAATGTCCGAAGGCGGTTCTAGAATGTATTTTGAGCGAAAAATTGACAGATTCTTGTTGGAATGGTCCAAGCAGAAAGACCACAAGCCGCTACTGCTACGTGGAGCACGCCAAGTAGGGAAATCTAGTTCTGTTGAACACCTGGGTGAGCACTTCGAAAATTGCGTCAGCATCAATTTTGAAAAGAATCCGGAATACAAAGAGGTTTTTAACAAAAATCTGGATGTGAATAGAATCGTTGCTGAAATTTCCGCTATAAGTGCCAGGCCTATTATTCCTGGACGGACGCTCCTTTTTCTAGATGAGGTTCAGCTTTGCCCCGAAGCGATCATGTCGCTCCGTTTTTTCAAGGAGGATTTGCCCTGCTTGCATGTGATTGCCGCCGGATCACTGCTTGAATTCGCCCTCCAGGAACTCCCGACTTTTGGCGTGGGCCGCATCCATTCCATGTTCATGTACCCCATGACCTTTGACGAGTTCGCGCAGGCAAATGGTTTTGACAAGCTTCTAAAAGTCCGCGATCAGGCATCGAGCGATAAGCCGTTGCCGGAAACGGTTCACAATAAATTCGTGGAACTTTTCAGAACCTACCTCATGGTGGGCGGAATGCCAGAAGTAGTCGCCAAGTGGATTGAAAGCAAGGACTACCTACAGTGTCAATCTATCCAAGACGACATTCTGATTTCGTACGAAGATGATTTTGCCAAATACAAGAAGAATGTCGACCCTACTTTACTCAGGTCTGCATTCCGAAGTGCGGCATTGCAAATCACAAAGAAATTCACGTATGCAAAGGTAGGGAACGGTTACAAAACAGAAAAAATCCGTGAAGCCATGCAGTTGCTTACCCTTGCGGGAATTGTCACTCCCGTAACACGTTCTGCAGCAAACGGACTCCCTTTGGGGAGCGAAGCGGATCCGTCTTACCAAAAATACCTGCTTCTCGATTCCGGTTTGCAATTACGTTTAATGAATATGTCCCTTGGCGACATTTCCGAGACTATCTCTGCAATTCTCACGTCAAGCGCCGCGGATCTTGTGAACAAGGGCTCGTTGGCAGAAATGGTTGCCGGGCTTGAACTTTTACGGAACAAGACGCCAAATATGCGGCACGAATTATTCTATTGGACGCGGATGCAAAAGAATAGCCAGTCCGAAGTGGATTATGTAGATTCCCTTGGTGGGCATGTCATGCCTATCGAGGTCAAGGCAGATACCCAGGGGGGCATGAAGAGCCTATGGAATATGATGCGCGAGAAAAATCTTTCGAACGCTTATCGTATTTCTCTTGAAAACTTAGGGCAATTCGACTACTGCGATGTCGAAGCGGAAAATGCAATTCGCCACGTTCAAATATGTCCGCTTTACGCCATATCGCAGATAAAGTAAAATTGGTTGAGCAAAAGTTCTTTAATATTATAAACAAACTTGACGAAGTTGTATTAAAAATGTATCATTTATGTAGTTTTTAAGGGATGCTTGAAACATAACAAAGGAATTTTATATGAAAAATATATATCGTGTGGTTTCTGCACTATTATTTGCTGCTTCAGCAACGTTTGCAGCGGTATACAATATCTCAGTCGGCCCTAAAGATGGTGAAGAACTTTTGCTAAAGGATGGCGATGTCATAAATGGTACCATTGATGGGACTGAAAGGAAGGTCAGAATTTTAGTTGCCAAAGATGCCAAGATTACTCTTGAAAACGCGCAAGTTCTTGGTGTGAATCAAGGTCAGTTTATGTCGGCTGGTATTAGGTGTCTGGGGAACTGTACCCTCGATCTTAGGGGGAAAAATATCATGAAGGGGTATTATGGTAATTTCCCGGGCGTCCAGGTGCCAGATGATATAGATGGCCAAAAATATACGATGACAATTGAGGGTGATGGTTCCCTTGAAGCAAGTAGCAATGGTTATGGAGCTGGTATCGGCTGTAACCGTTATACAAATTGTGGCCATATAGTTATCAAAAGTGGTGTAATTAAAGCAACGGGTGGTTTCACTGCGGCCGGCATTGGCTCTAGCAAGGATGCTCATGGAGGCAATATCTCTATCGAAGGTGGTGAAATTACCGCCGCTGGTGGTCTATATGCAGCTGGCATTGGCGGTGGCGGTTATGAAGAATCGGGGTGTGGCGATATAACTATCAGTGGCGGTAAAATTATAGCAATGGGAGGTGATGAGATGCCGGGAATGGGAGGTAAAGGTGCTGCCGGCATTGGCTGTGGAAACAGTGGGTCCTGTGGAAAAGTTACAATTACAAAAGATGTTGCTAAAGTTATAGCAATAAAGGGAAAGAAAGCTCCTTATAGCATTGGAGGATCTGATGGACTTGTCGGTACTGTTACCGTCGATGATGTAGAAGGAAGTATTGAAGAAAATCCTTTCATGCTCCCAGCAAAAGCTGCCGAAATTGTAACTCCTGGTAGCATGACTATTGGTATTATTGACGGCGATTATAGCGGCAATGAAGCTGTGAACTTTGCGAAGGATATGGTTGTTGACACGATTATTTTTAAACGTACGTTCCCTGTTGTCGTAGGGGGAAATAATTATTCCACTATTATGTTCCCGTTCGAAATCAAGGCTGAAGAAATCGAGAATTTAGATGTGGTCTACATGTTCCTCGGCATAGGCGTTGATAAAAGTAATAATAAGTATGTGGCTGTGGATCGTGTTTGGTTTAGTCGTTTTGTAGGTACAACATATACGATGGAAGCGTACAAGCCGTATTTAATCAAGCTCAAATCCCAAGCAACGAACATTGTAATCAATAAAACGACTGACCTTGTTCTTAAGGCGACTCCGACAGAGGATGGTGATTTTGATGTAATGCAGTCTGATGATTACAATCAGTATGGTAATTATGTATTCCGTGGCGTTGTCCAAGGCAAAACCTGGGATGCCAACAGTCCGGAAGTGTTGGGTACGAACAAGGCTGCAGCCTATGGCTTTGCGGGTACCGCCACGTCTGACATCTCGGTTGGCCAGTTTGTCAAGGTGGGCGAAGGCGCCTTCATCAAGCCACTCCGCGCCTATATCTACAAGAGTCCGGTACCGCAATCAGCACCGCGGGCGCAGTCCCATGCCTTGTACCAGCCCGCACCTGTCGACGACCTTCCGGAAACGATGAACGTTGTTGTGGTTGACCGTAAAAAGGATGGCGAGGAACAGACGACCGTCATCGGCCAGTTCAACAGCCGTACCGGAGAAATCCGCCTGAACCGCACGACGCATACTTACGACCTGAAGGGCCGTTCTGTCCGCGACGCAGGCCGCATGGCCAAGGGCGTTTATTTAAACAAGTAAAACATTTAATAATACGAGTTGATAAATATGAAAAAAGAAATCGAACAGAAAAAAGAATACTCAACCCCTACAGTGAGAGTGGTTGAACTCAAGCACCAGGCCCAGCTGCTGCAAGCTTCGTCGTCGGATCCTTTAACAACTCATGGCGAGTTGAATTAAAGCCCTTCCAAGACCTTGTACAGCAACTTGTACAAGGTCTTTGCTTCGGTGTCGGAGAGGTTGACGCAGCTGGCCATGGACTTGGGGACGCTTGCGGCTTGGCGTTTGAGGGATTCGCCTTGGTCGGTGAGGCTTACTGGATGTAGCCCTTGGCTTCGAGCTTTTTCAAAAGCGGGGTTAGCGTGCCCGAATCGAGGAATAGCTTTTTGCCGAGTTCAGAGACGTTGCACTTTTTTTCTTCCCAGAGCACGAGCATCACAATGTACTGCGTGTACGTGAGGTCAAGCGGTTCCAGGTACGGGGCGTAACGACGCGTGATTTCTTTAGATGCTGCATACAGCGGAAAGCACAGCTGGTTTTCGAGTTTTAGCTGGGGGCAGTCCATGGCAGCTCCTAGAGCAACTTTTCTACACAGGCGCGCACGGCGTCCATGTCGGCGGTGGGTTCAAAGCGAGCGACTACGTTGCCTTCGCGGTCGACCACGAACTTGGTGAAGTTCCACTTGATGTCGGGATTTTTCTTGTAATCCTTGTCGATACTCTTGAGCAAGAGCGCCATAGCGGCAGCCTTCACGCCGAATCCGAAACCTTCAAAACCTTTCTGCGATTTCAAGTAGGTGTAGAGCGGGAGTTCATCGGGACCGTTCACGTCGGACTTTTTCATCTGCGGGAATTCGGTGCCGTAATGGAGCGTGCAGAATTCGTGGATTTCGTCATCGGTGCCAGGAGTTTGGCCCTTGAACTGGTTGCAGGGAATGTCAATGACTTCAAAGCCCTTGTCGTGAAAATCGGAGTACATCTGTTCAATGGGCTTGTAGTGCGGGGTAAAGCCGCAACCGGTCGCCGTGTTCACGATGAGCATTACCTTGCCCTTGAAGTTCGCGAGCGGGACTTCGTTTCCTTTGCCGTCGGTGAGCGTGTAATCGTAGATGGTCATATTTTGCCTCCGCGTTTTAAAAATTAAATTGCATACAATTCAATTTTATAAAATTTAATTCAAAAAAACAATAGGCGGAAGCTAAAAATAAGTTTAAAAAGCTTTCTACAAGTCGAATTCGGTCAATTTATCGAATTTTTTAGCCGTACCGGTCGGTTCCGGAAGAATCTTTTTCAGGCAGGCAAAGAATTTCGTCTTGTTATTCTTTTCATAGTTATGCGCGAGGGTAAAAGCATTACCAGACGCATCTACACTGTCCGTAAGATCCTTAATGTACTTGGCATTTTCTTCTGAGCACAGGAACTTGGGAATTTCTTTGGTACGTTCGTCATAATAGGTACAAGTCGTACTATCCGATGTCACCTGCAGTTCAGCAAATAGGCTAGATTCATAGTCCCTGCCATCCAAATACTCCGCTCTAGTAATTTCTACAGAATACGTTTTTCCGCCAATTTTGAACGTTTCTCCGGTATCCGTAATCGAAAGGCTTTCTATACCAAGGGATTCTAGCTGTTCATCAGTATACTCAGGATACACAGTTTCATCATCACCTATATAGGGATACACCATTAAGCTTGTGGCTCGGAATTCGACAACTTTCCCGGTATAAAGCGATTTATACAGATAGGTACGAACACCATTAATCTTGTACCCAAAATCAACACGCTTGAGTTCCAATACGTCTGAAGAATCCAACACATCAGACACGCTGCCAGGAGCAATAAACGAGACGGTGTTCTTCGCAATTCTTATATCTGTGCCTATCCGACTATTTCCATCGCGACACACCGTCTCTTTTTTAGATTCCCTGTACGAACAAGACGTAGGAGTCCACGTTCCTTCAATATTTCCGGCAGATCCCCCGACATACATGCTGCCATCACTTTCAAAAGATCCATTGAATCGCTCAGAAAACAGAACCAAGGTATCTCCTACAAATAGGTATTTATAGGAATCCATCTTAAAAGATTCATCTACTATGCCCCACTGAAACTTTTCATTTTTAACAAGACACTTCCAAGACGGCCAAATAGTTTCCTCGAAAGAGATAACTTGTTTTTTCTTGTCAACCGTATCATTAATAGACATTACCAATTTGTCATTTTCGACTGTAATCGAATAGGCTTCCATCAAGCTGTCTATCACAGACCGAGTATCTTCGCCCGAGCTAGACGAGGCCGAGTCACCACCGCAGGCAACGAACAACATCGAAGACAATGCGCAAACCGCACCATATACAAAAAAATTTCCGACTCGCAACATTCTATGTTACCTCCTGAATGGTCGAACATCATAAATATAACCAATCATAGATGAAAAAGCCACCCGGAAGGAATCCCAGGTGGCAATTAGGCAAGGAGTAAATTTTACTTGAGTTGTACGCGGAGCGTCTTGCCGGCGCCACGCACCAGGTAGATTCCCTTTGCAAGGCCAGCCTGTTTCAAGGTTTCGGTGATCGAGAGGCCTGCGCGGTTATTGACGACACCCATCAGGCGACCGCTTGCGTTAAACACCTTCAGAGAGCGATCCGCATTCGGCATGAAGTTCACGCTGTAGTCGCGAATTCCGGTGGTGTTAAGTTCTTCCTTGGTGAGAGCGAACTGGATCCAGTCCAGATTCACGTAGCTACCGGTGAACTGCACGCGCAGCACATGGTCGCCCTTTTCGATTTCGCTAGTTTCGCCGTCCATGAGCGTATAGGTGTTCCAGTCGTCGGTCTGCGGCACCGCAATCGTATCGGTCACGGCCTTACCGTCGATAAACAGGCGAATGCTACCGCCTTCAAGGCCATCTGCCACGCTGGCGCGGAACACGAACTTGCTTGCGGTCACCACGTTCACAGAGTATTCAAGCCATTCGCCTGCCTGGGTGTAACCAATGGCATAGCCCTCGTTCACAAAGTCCTTGTCGTAGAACGATACGCTCTGGCCACCTTCATCGTAGTCTTCGAGCTGCACGATTCCCGGAAGGGTGAACTGAGCCTTGTACGGGGTCTGTTCCACAGCGCCGTTAAAGTCGGCGAGCGGAATTTCCTTGATGTCGCGGATGTAACGGAAGGACTTTTCGATACCGGCGTTGTTCACGACGTCATCGCTGTAATAGTTGTTGGACTGCTGGAGATTATTCTGACCCGCCTGATTCTGGCCCACGCCTGCAGGGGAATTCTTGAACACGTTTTCCTTCACGGTAAAGCCGCTGGAGCCTTCGTCCAGGTAGATGGGCACATTCCAGTAGTCGGCCCACTTGGAAGTTCCGTTATCGTGGATATAGTTGTGCTGGATTTCGCTACCGGTGCCCTGGTTACTCAAAGTGTAAATCGGGCCGGAGTCGCAAAGCAGGCGGGCAATGTGGTGAATTTCGTTCCAGTTCACATGGTTATTGGTCATGGCAGTCTGATTCTTTGTCCAGCCAAAGCCAATGGAAATGCCGGAGTAGTAAGTGTAAGAGACTTCGTTATGTTCGATTACCACATAGCGCGGGTAACCGGCGCCAATACCTACAGCACCTTGGTGTTCGTTCGTCACGTTGGTGACCAGGTTGTTCTTGACCGTATCGCGGGTGCTGATTTCGTCCTTGTCGCTCGGATTGTAGGCGATATGGATTTCGGTCGTGGAATCCTGATAGAACTTGCCCAGCATAATGCCCGCGGCACCGATTTCGAAGAAGGCATTGCCCTGGATCATGTCATCGTTAGTGCCAGAGACAAAGTCGAGGCCCGTAGCCGCAATCTGCGAGAACACGTTGCCCTGCACCAAAAAATGATGCGCATTTTCGACGCGGAAAGCCGCATCGGGGCGCCACAGCAAGTACTTATTGCTGTTCAGCTTTTCCCAGTTTCCGCGGCTCGGATCCGGAAGAACGTCTACGTTGAAGTTTGCGGCCTGCAAATCCAAGAAGCCCTCTTCGCTCGGGCGGGTATAGTTGGAATGGGCAAAGATGAGACCTTCGAAGCTCATGTAGCCCACTTTGTTCTTGGTGTCTTTACCCAAAACGCTGAACAAAGTATTGAGGCGGGGTGCAACCACGTGGGCAGTCGCCATGCTTTCGCCGGAACGCGGCTTGTAATAAAGCACATGGTTCTTTTCGTCCAGGTACCATTCACCCGGAGCGTCAATCAGGTCGTAGGAATTTTCCAGATAGAAAACCTGCTGCTTGGGCGGATTGCTCATGAAGGCGGTGCCGAGCATGGGGAAAGCGCGGTGGAACAGCTTGGTGCGTTCAGGATCCTTGGGGATGAGCTTTGCGGTGCCGCCGTTTACCTGGGCCTTTTCAAGACGCAAGATGTTTTCGGACCAGGCGATCATCAGGTGGATTTCGACATCTTCGATGTTCTTGATATTCTTGATGTAGTCGGCAGAGACATCGAAGGCGCGGCCCGAAGAGTCCACCTTCGTGAGGCGCACGAAATCGTGGTCGAAACCGCCGTTGCCTTTTTCCTTTGCATCAATCACGTTGGGGAAGCATGCGCGAACGGCCTTGCGGTTGTTCACGTAAAGCTGGCGGAAACGGCCATCGACGCCTTCAGCTTTCCAGATGTTGTTCGCCTCGTCGTGAATGGTCCAGCCGGTAATGCCCATACCGCCGGTAATCAAGGGCTTTTCGCCATCGGCCGCTTTATAACGCACGTAGTGGCCGTCTTTACCGCCGTCACGTTCGTCAAAGTTGATTGTTGCGGGGAGCGCGTAGGTGCCTTCGCGGAGAATGACTTCGATGTCACCCGTCATGGTGCCATTAATGGCACGCACAGCTTTTTGTGCCTGCGTGATTGTCTTGAACGGAGCATCTTTTGTACCCGCGGCAGCATCGCTTCCAGAAGGGGAAACATAGAACGTCGCCTGAGTGGCGGCAGCGGCGGCACCGGCAAAAGCGAGCGTGCTGCCAAACACCAAAGAAAGAATCTTTGCATTCATAAGAAACCTCACGAAAAATCCACACCAATAAAAAAAATACCTTTTGATGTCAAAAAAAGAACTCCCTTTTCGGGAGTTCTCGTTGACAAGTTGTCAATGCCGAAACGCTTATTTGATGCGGTGTCCGGTCAAGTCAAAGCGCATTCCGTTCTTTTCGACAAAGAGCTTGCCGCCTTGTTTGCGCAGGCGCGGAGCCGCCTTGGAAACAGCCGTCGGAGCGATTGCACGGATTCCTGTTTTGTCTTCACAAGTTTCTTTTTCGCAGAACTGGAGCCAGTCTACATTCACATAGCTGCCTGCAATGACAAGCCTTAGAATGTGTTCGCCAGCAGTAAGGTTAGCGGCTCCGATATCGATTTCTTTGTATACATTCCAGGTCGTGTCGACCTTGTCGATCGTGATAGTATCGAGAAGCACCTTGCCATCGACGAGCAGCTGGATTTTTGAAGTTTCGGAAGCAGTCGCCACATTCGCGCGAACGCCGTACTTGCCATCGGCAGCGACTTTCACGCTGTATTCAAGCCACTCGCCCGCTTCGGTGTAACCAATCGCGTAACCCTTGCAAGCGTCACCATTGCAAGTCGCACCATCCAGGGTAACGACATCCACAGCGTCTTCGCGGTAGATTTCGCCCTTGTTCGCGGCCTCCTTATCGTAGAAGCTGAAGCGGTTTCCGCCTTCGTCGTAATTTTCGGCCTCGATTTTTCCCGGAATTTCGGCAACCTTGTCACCGTACGCCTTGCGTTCTGGCGGATTCGTTTCGACAGTGTCGGCCCAGGCCATTTTCATGCGGTCTACGCCCGACTGGTTCACGATTTCGAGCTTGATGTTTGCGCCTTCGCCGCTGCGTTTGGTCATGCTATACCAGTCGCCATCGCGAAGCCCCGGCCAGTAAAAGCTACCCATTTCCCATTCGCGCAACTGATCGGACATGCCGCGAATGTAGGCCATAAAGTAGTTGGTCGGAGTAGAATTGTAGTCCATGTAGTCGTAATGCACGCCAGCCTTGTCGCCAGGGCTCATGGCACCGCCCCATTCTGTACACACGGTGCGGTCAACGTACTTGCCCACTTTGCCCTTGAAGCTGTTTTTCCAGCCCTGCTCGGTGGTAATGCTCATGTTCCAGAACGTATATTCGTGCACCGCGAAAAGGCAACCTTCGAAACGCGGGTCGTCGGCAATGTCGGGCACATTCCAGGCAAGGCCCGAACCGTCTAGCAGAATATGATCGCGCGGCACATTCGGGAACTTGCTCAGCCACTGGGCGTAAAGGTCGCGCAGTTCCGTTTTGCTGTACATGTGCGGTTCATTGAAGATTTCAAAATAGGCATTCGGGTGGTCGCCGTATTTTTCGACGATTTTTGCCCACATGCTCCACCAATCATTCATGTTCTTCGGGCCCGAAGGCTGTGCGGGGCCCCAGTAACCCATCACGATGCGACCCTTGGAAAGACCCATGTCGATAACACCCGTGTAGGTATCCCAGAACTTGAGAATCGTGGGTTCGTTCACCGGAATGCGCACGCTGTTGGTGCCGAAAAGCTCCTGGAACTGCCCGATAACGCGGTCTGCCACCACAGATGCCGACTGGTAATTGTCCGACAGGCTCATGCCCGAAAGCACCAGCACGTCTGACACGAAATTATCGCGTTTATCTGCCCAGTTCACACCGCGGAACTGACTTGTGACAGCGAAAGAATTCACTGTCGAAATAGCTGTAGCCGCCAAAACGATGCAGGCGGCACGCCTGACCTTAAAACCAAACTTCATAAGAACACCTTCCTTTTCCACCTTTCAAACAACCTGATTATAAATTACCTTTTAAACGAAAAAAAAGAACCCCCTAAAAGGAGATTCTTTTGACATAATGTCAATGGAAAGTTAAAAACCCGATTTTCCGCGGCGTACGCCCCATAGGTAATCGTGCGTGCGGTGCACCGTATTCTTGCCGTCTACCACAATTTTGACTTCGAGACGCGCAATATAGACGCCTGTACCCACCAAACGCCCGTTTTTGGAGCGCATGTTCCAGGCCAAGAACACTTTCCCCTTGTTTTTGAGGCAGCCTTCGTCGCCGTACACGTCTTTGTCGGAACACTTGATGGAACCCGACGTTCCGCCCACATACTGGCCAAATTGGCTAAAATAATGCGTGCGGTAGTAAAGTTCCACAGCATTGTCGGCCACAACCGTCTTTTCGCCGCTGCGGTATTCTTCGAGGTTGTATTCGGTCACATCGCCCCGCTTAATCGCCTCGACCAGTTTTTCGCTCACGCCCGCCTCGGCGAGTTCGGCATCCAGTTTTCCGCTGCGAATCAATTCAAACAAATCGCCCTGCGTTACCGTCGTAACGCCGCCTATGGTAATGGTCGTGTCGCGGCTTGCATCGATATTGGCTTCGGTCATGGTCGCAATCACGCCAAGTTCCTGTTCGCCCACAAAGTTCTTGTAGTTTTCTTCAGTAATGGAGCCGTCCAAAATACCATTGATGGTCTGTTCGCTAAATCCGTACGACGTGTCTAACAGATTCACGCGGATATCGTTGAACAATTGCGCAAGCGCTTCTTGTTCGCTAATGCTTGTAATGGTCGTGTCGTAATCGGTTTCGCTCCCGATGCGCGATTTGATAAAGGCGTCAAGAGCATCGACCGAATTTTTAGTCTGTTCCACCATGATTTTTGCGATATCGAAATCAAGAAGCGACCCTTGCACGCCCAAAGAATCTGCTATCTGCTGGGCAGTCTGCGTCGTACCCGTAATGAGCCTCGGCTGCGTTACGGAATTGTTCTTGATGATGTCGTAAGGGTCTTCGCCAAGAGCGACAACGCCTGGATTTTCTACGCCCAGGTCCTGGTTTCCGGTAATTACGACCCACGGGTTTTCGGCATGTGGCGCATTGCCGACCAAATCACGAGCAGAGCCGCGAGGTGCAAAGCGGATCATGTCTCCGGCATTCGGGAGTACCGCATCCATTTCGCTTACGGCATAAACCAGCATCATTTGCGTACCCAAACCGCTCTGCAATACAGGCTTTTCGGGTACCTGATTCGAACCCGAACGCACGCAGGTAAATTCGAACATTTCGGCAAAGGCCGCCCTCGATTCATCTGTAATCGCTTCGCTAAAGGTAATGTTCAAGATTCTGCTTCCGTCTTTGCTTTCGGTTTTCGAAGCTGCCAGAACAATAGGGCCAATGCCATCGCTTACCGGTTCATTTTCGATGTAGAAGTTGCTTACTTCGCCTTCGTTTTTGTAGGTGAACCAATTGTTCAAAGTTCCCGTGTACGCACCAGACGCATCGCCCGTAAATTGCCTGCTGCCAAAGCCGCAAACGCTCTTGCTGCAACCTTCGCCGGTCATGTCTTCAGCCGTAATCACGATATCGGTTTCGTTTATCACCTTGAATTTCGATGTCGGTTGGAACGATTCGCCAAAGGTAAACTGGATTGAATCAAGTCGGCTATCGCCCATGATAGAGCGCTCGAAATGGACATACAAACTATCTGCACGGCCATCACCGTTTCTATCTACCACAATGGCGCGTTCTACACGGGGTGCAGGCGGTTCGGCAAATTTCAAGTTACTCCACACCGAAACACCCGCTGCAGCGCCCTTGGCCGTAAGGTTCACGCCCGACACAGGGGAATTCGCATGTACGTAAAACGTGGCGCGACCGTTTTCATCGAGAGTCACGGCATTGATTTTCTTGCCGCCCACCATATCTAAAATATCGATATCCGGGTTCGAAAAAGAAAGGTTAATCTTGCGGTTGTAATTGTTGACCTTCGCCCATTCTTCAAAGAAGGTAATGTTCACCTGGTAAGTCGCATACGCCCAGGGGCCAATTTGGGCGGTGTCGCCCGAAACTTCTTTACCGAGAATCGTCCAGTCTTCTTTTGCAAACGCGACACTCGGCACAGAGTACGAGGGCACCGTAATTTCGACCTTCACCATTTGACTCGGGTCCGCCTTGAGCGTGATCTCTAAAAAGTAATGGCCGGGGGCAAGCGCAAAGCTAGAAACAATCGCCGCAGAGTCAATGGAGAACGTAGAATCGCTCGTAATCTTGATACCTTCGTAATGGGTGCCAATGCCCAGAATTTCTGGCCCTGCGAGATTTCCGCCCGTAAGCTTGAAGGTAGACACGCCACCGGTCGTATCGAGCTCGGTAGAATTTGCATCAAAGTTGCAAGAAAGTTTGTTTTTCTTGTTGATCTGCCAGACTTCGTAAGTGGTGCCGCCGTCACGATTGTCCGACGACAAGAAGATAGACGCATCGACCTGCAAATCGATCGAGGTACGCATGCGGAAATTCGAAGAACCCGTATGGCGTTCCACATAGAAAATATGGAAGTCGTAGATTTTGCCGGGAACAAGTTTGTCGCCCGTATTCTGCCCGATGGTATCGAGATCCACAGCGCCCGCTACCTGACCGTGCTGCCCGCCAATGTCTACCGCCAGGCGGTGGTCAATAAACACCCACACATCGTCGTCACCGTAAAAATCAAAATACTGCCCCGGAACGTATTCAAACGTCGCCTGGATTTTTGCAGCATAGCCGAAGTTATGCTTTCCGATTTTTGTTCCCTTCAGTTGGTCGTAATAAGGGTTCGGAACTGTTTTCGCTTCGTCGAGAAATTCAAAATCGTCCAGCAGGAACATGCCATCTGAATTAGCCTCGTTACCTTTAGAAATCTGGTCTTTGGAAACTTCGGCAAGCCAGAATCCTTCGTCGTCCATAGACACGTAAAGGTCGCGGCAAGTCATGTTGGTATACTCGTTGCCTTCGTCGTCTTTGGCGATGACTTCGGGCAAGAACCAACTGTCGAGATGTTCCGTAATCTTGCATTTTTCGGGGAACGGGTCTGCGCGCACGGGGACTCCGTTTTCGCCGAGGTTGTATTCGACCATGCCTGTAACGGCCTTGTCCTTGCCGGAACATCCGCCCGAACCAAAGTCGGCACTGACTCCGTTTGCGGGGTCACCATTTTTGCCGCTGCCGTTGCCGTCGCCTTTGGTACCGTGCAGCCAGTCGTAAACGGTCACGGGAATTTTCTTGAGCGGACAATCGCCGAGTACGCCAGGGTAGCTCGAAAACTGCGCCGGAACGTCGGTCTTGTAGCCCTGCACCCAAATGGTGTCCGAAAGCGCGGCCACGGAATCGAGCGATATTTCGCCCGCGGTCATGGGTTCTTCGGTCACCACGCCTTCGGCGCCCACGTAATGCAGGCCAACGGTCTGCTTGAAGTAGACGTTGAAATTCTTTTCGGGTGCGTCGATGGTCGCCTTGAACCAACCGCAGTAATTGTCTAGCGCAGTCATTGTCGCCACGGAATCGCCGTCCATGAACAAGACTGCATTGGTATTCGACCACGGCGTAAAGAACACCACTGTCTTTTCTGCCGAGGCAACGCCTGTACCCAAAGCGGCGGCCAAGGCCGCCATTTTGAACTTATTCGCCCAATTTACCATATATCCATCCCGGAGAACCTTTTTAATGTTCTCAAATTTTATATGGTAAATATAGCTCTATATCAGTACAATATCTTAATTTAACTAAAATTTAACAGATTTAAACACAAAACTCAGCATTTCGCAGAATTCATGTTCTCAAATTCCGCGAAATATTCTCAATTTTACCGGTCTTTTCTGAAAATCGTCGTGCCGTAGCTAAAGCCGTCGCGTTGGATCTTCAAAATGTACATGCCGTTTTGCATGTCGCCAAGGCCGATGCTGAAGCTGGATTGCCCCGCCGCAAGCGCCTGCGATTTTACCAAGCGACCGTTCATGCTGAAGATTCTGGCGGTATAGCCCTGCGAAAGCACCGTACCGGCATCGATCTGCAATTCTCCGCCATAAACGCGGGCCTTCAAATCAGGGCGAGTGACCGGTTTCGCAACGAACGTCGTCGGTTCCGGCTTAGGCTTGTTGCGCAGCAGGCGCACGCCATAAAGGCCACCCACCATGTTGCCGGCACCCGCCTTGAACGTCACGCGGATTTCCTTTTTGCCCTTGACCATGGCATCGGGAATCGCATAGACTTCGTTCACGAATTCCTTCTTGTTCCACTTACCTTCGATGCTTTCGGTCGCGAGCTTTTCGCCATCGATCATGATATCAAAGGTGCGCGAGCAGGATTCGTTGCCCCAATAGCGAACCATCAGGCTCAAGGAATCTTCGCTATTGGTTTCGAGCACGTAGCTGATCATGCCACCGTCGCCCGCATTGCACTTACCTGCGTCGCGGTAGAATTCACCGTTTGCCGTACCAGAGGTCGTATTTTCGGTCTTCATCTGGTGATCCACTTCGGGCTGCTGCTCGCCAGGAGCCACCTTATCAACCGTCTTTTCGTCGAGCGCCAGGGCTTCTTCCTGTTCCTTTTTCAGGCGTTCCAGAATCGAGGGGTCCGTAAGCACCATCCAATACATCATGTAACGGGCGTCATGCACTTCGTAGAAGGGTTCCAGAAGCAGGCCGCCGTCTTTCTTGTTTGCAAACAGGTAGGGGGCCTTAAAGTGCAGGGGTTCACCCTTGACAGGTTCTAGCTTCGAGGGGATATCTTCTTTCTTGCTCGCAAGCATGGGGGCCTGGTCAAGCGATTCGAGCGCGCCCGAGGCAATATGGCTCCAGCGACCGTCATCGGCCACGAGGCCGTTCAGGTTTGCGGTTCCCGTTTTTGCAGAAAGCACGATCGGGCCATGCAAAAGCGCCACGTAGTCAGACACGTTGGGCAATTCTTCGACATGCGTGTACATCGGGTAAAGTACTTCGATTACATCGCCGCTCTTCCAAGATTTTCCGGCCGACACGTAGCTCGACGGGTCAGACTTTTTCACCACAGTGTCACCGTTGACGATTACCTTGAATTCGTTTTCTTTAACCCAGTACGGGTGACGAATCTGCATGTCAAAAGAGCCGGAGCCTGTAACGGTGAACTTGGAACTTTCACCCTTCGGGAATGCTGTCTCTTGCTTAATTTGTACGTTCTTCGCTTTCCAATTCAAAATGGATGCGGCAAAGAGGTTCACGTAAAGCTTGTCGCCGTCTTTGGTGTAAATAAACTGGTTGTACTTGGCCGGGTTTTCCATGCCCGAACCCACGCAACACCACATAGCCGCATTCACCTTGGAATACACGCGGTAATGGCGGGGACGTGCAGGAGTGAAGTACACGTACCCGCCATGTTTTGGATGTATTGTGGATAAAATATGGTTAAAGAGCGCGCGTTCATAGAAATCCGCCTGCTTGGCGCTATGGTCCATATTGAACAGACGTTCCGTGAGCTTGAGCATGTTGTAAGTGTTGCAAGATTCCGGTCCTTCGCGTTCTTCCACATACTTTTTGTGATTATCGAAAGAGGGGAAATGTTCTGAAATGCTATTGCCACCGATTGCAATGCTTCTCTTGTTGACCACACGATCCCAGAAGAATTCGGAGCCCTTCACATATGTTGCGTCATTCGTGAGTTCGGCAACGCGCGCAAAGCCCACGACTTTCGGCACCTGCGTATTCGCATGCACGTTCGTGAGGTTATCGTTGTTTGCAGACATGGCGTTCAAAAGCCATTTGTGCGACCAGCGTTTGGCCTCTTTCAGGTACTTGTCTTGTTTGGTGAGCGCGTAGGCATCGGCATAGACTTCGGCCATGCCGCCATGTTCCGTGCCTAGCATAGATTCCATCTTGGAATCGTTGAGGCCGCCCGTAATTGTTAAGCCCCAATCGCAAAGAGCCAAGAACATGGTCTTAGCCTGTTCATAGCCTGCATAAATGTAGGCATCGCGCAGGCCCGCGTAAAGCTTGTGAATGTTGTACCACGGCACCCAATAACCGCTCTGGGCGCCGGCATTTCCGCTCTTCATGCTGAGCCACATCTTTTTGCCGTTGGGCACGCCGCTAATGTAGCCCTTGAAGTTGTTGTCCTTGGAATTCTGGTCCTGAATGGTTTTGAGTTCATTCAAGACATATTCCAACCGTTCTTTAACCTGAATGTCGTCATTGTCGGCATAATGCATCGCAAGCGCACTCAGATAATGCCCGAGTACATGCCCGTCCAAACCAGCCCAGTTCGGGAACTTGGATGCTTTCGGCTTCATGCCCGCTTCTTCGTAGAACGGCGCCAGAAGGCGGTCCACGTCGTAACTCAGCAGGGTTTCTACGTTCAAGTCTTGGCGTTCTTTTAACGGACCGTCAAGCAGTTGAACTTCGTTCAACGCGAACATATCAGGATAAAGAACGTCTTGCGAATACCCTTGAGTGACGAGACCTCCTACCACAGCAAGGGTAACGCAAGCGATTTTTTTTGTATTGATTCCAAACATCTTATACCATCCTTTTTTAAACCAATTTATCCTTTATAAAATTATATCTTGCACCAACGATTTTCATCCCTTCAAAGCCAAATACCTTTGCAGAAATTTCAATAGTCAAAGATGTAATCAAGTCGCAAAAACGATGCCAACAAAACGCGACAACAACGCGAGTGAGACGCATAAAAAAAGCCCCGCTATCGCTAGCGGAGCCTCTTTTTCTTAGGAGTATTTTGGAGTAGCAAATTACTTGATGCGGTGACCCGTCAGGTCAAAGCGCTTGCCGTTCTTTTCGATGAACATGGCATTGCCCTTCTTCAAGAGACGCGGAGAATTGGTGTTGCGCACAGCCGCGGGGATTGCCTTGTGCAGGCCCATCGGGTTGCAACTTTCGCCTTCACAGAACTCGATATAGTCAATGTCCATCCAGTCGCCGGTTACCGTAAAGCGGAGAATGTGTTCGCCTTCGGTGAGGCTCACCTTGGCTTCGACCGTATTGTATTCGTCATAGTTGTCTTCACCGGCGGTTGCTGCAGGCACTGCGATTTCTTCGGTAATGTCCTTGCCGTCCATGGAGAGCTTGAAGCTTGACGTGCTGTTGGCAGAAGCCACGGAGGCGTTCATCGTGTAAGTTCCGGTCTTTGCCACCTTCACGGTGTATTCGAGCCATTCGCCAGCCTGGTTGTAGCCAACGATAACGCCGGTAGCCTTCTTGTAAAGGTCCACGCCGGTACCCGGGCGGTAGTCAGAATCACCGTGGTTTTCGGTATCGCTTTCGTTGTAGGTGGTGTTGCCCTGGCCTACGCCGTTAATGTCGAAATCTTCGACTTCGATCTTGCCCGGAATAGCGAGAGCTTCGCCCTTGAACGGAGCGCGCGGAACCGGCTTTAAAACCAAGCGGAGGAGTGCCGAGCCGTGAGCCGGAAGTTCGATAGAAACGTGCGAAAGCGGGCCCAAATCCTTCTTTTTCCAGGCATCGCGAACTTCCACTTCGCCTTCTACGCCAATGTCTGCAAAGTTGCATTCCACAGTCTGGGTAGAATTGTTGTTATTGAGGAGTGCCACGGCAAGGTCGCCATTCTTCAAAGGCTTAGTCCAAACCTGCTTACCATTCTTGTCAGAGATGCGGTGGCCCTGAACGCCCAGGGAATCCTGGTTGATGGCAATCATGTCCTTGTTCAGGTAGAGTTCCTTAGTCTCGTTACTCATGCTGCGCACGTCAGAACTGATCATGATGGGAGCCGCCATAATGGACCACATCGTCATCTGGGAGCGCTGTTCTTCGTAAGAGAGCCCCCTGTTGCCCACTTCGAGCATGTCCGGGTCATTCCAGTGGCCGGGTTTTGCAATCTGCCAGTACTTGTTGTTGGCATCGATAATTTCGTAGACGCCGCGATACCAAGAAGTCGAAATCCATTCAGGACCGATATCGAAAGTGGTACGCCAGAGGTTCGCAATTTTTGGCATCCACTCCTTGTATTCCCACATGCAAATGCTGAACACGATGTCGCGTCCGGAATTGCGGAGGGCCTTGGACATGGCGGTGTAATCTTTTTCCTGGGTATTCGGGTCAGAATCGCAGTTGTCGTACTTCCAGTAGTCGACACCCCATTCGGCGAGTTTCTTGGCATCCTGTTCTTCGTGACCGTTGGAACCGCTCTGGCTATCCCATTTGCTGTTGTAATGGTGGCAAGTACGTTTGCCACGGTCGCCGTAAAGGCCGAACTTAAGGCCCTTCGCATGCACGTAATCGGCAATGGCCTTCATGCCGCTCGGGAAGGTTTTCGGATTATTCTGGAGGTTGCCTTGCGCATCGCGCTTGGTATCCATCCAGTTGTCGTCGAGGTTCAGGTAAATGTAGCCCGCGTCCTTCAAGCCAGAAGACACCATGGCATCGGCGATTTCCTGAATCTGCTTTTCGTTGATGTTTTCGTGGAACACGTTCCAGCTGTTCCACCCCAGCGGGGGCGTAAGCACCAAGCTGTCAGGATGCGCAAAAGCCATCGCCGTAAGCGAAAACGCTGCCGCCAGCGTCACCTTTGTTAACGAAACCTTCATCTTCATACGAACTCCTTTTGCAACTTTTTGACCAATGTCACTTGGTCACTTTGATTTGACGAGTAACCCCATTACCCGACTTTATCAGATACACGCCACCGCGCTTCACCATCATGCGAAGCTTACCTCTCACTTCGTCATGACTCTTCGCAGCGATCTTTCCAATAAATGTTCCATTCATGTCGAACACGGTATACACGGTTTCGACACGATTAGTCAATGCCCCCAGACGAATCCTAGTCGAACTTTCAGCCGGAGCATCGATCTTTTTAAGCACGACATTATCCAGCATAAGCGTACCCGTTGCAGCGCCCGCGTTAAAGCTCAAGCGGCTGTTGGTATCCGTTGCGGCTGTCATCTGGAAATTGAACTTGAAGTTCTTTACATCTGTTCCAATTTCAAAATTCTGCTTTTCCTTGAGGTAGCTTTCCCACGGGTCATTATGCTGTTCCACGTTCACTTCGAGCGTGCGGGCAGCGCTTGCGACTGCATCAAAGCTTACCTCGTACCACTGGTCCTTTACAAGGCGCAAGTCGTGCTGGATCAGCTGCACTTGGTAATTCTGCGTGCCGATTGCCGAAATATCGAGTTTGTACTTGCCATCTTTTGCATCGCCGGTAGCCTGAGCGTCACCATGCGTCTGCAAGTCCCAGGCCACGGCGCTCGAATCAAAGCCTCCGTTAAAGATTTCTTCGCGGTTCGTGGGCACGACAATCGCAGGGGTCGGCGGCGTAATGCTAGAACCGTCCAGCGAATAGTTCTTCACAAAATTCCAGATTTCCACGCTCGTGTTCACGCTCACGGCTTCGTCCATGGAATACCAGTGGCCCTTGCCGTCAATAGTCAGCAAGCGCACTTCGACACCATCGGTGCAGCCGCTCCAGATTTCAAGCGATGCGGCAGAGCCCGGCTTGGTCGACGGATACGGCTTGATCTTCTGCGAATTGCTGGAGCATTTTTGTGCATTGACCCAACCCTTCAGGGTATTCACGGTACTGTTATAATTCACCACGTCGTCGGTAGTGCCGTGCGTATGCATAATCGGCATGGCGCGCTTGGGCGAATTCACGCCACCGCCACCCGAAACAGGCGCAATAGCCGCAATCTGGTCGCCCATCTTGTTAGCCACATGGTAACTCATCATGCCACCCATCGAAAATCCCGAAACGTACACACGGTTTTTATCAATGCCGTACTTGTTGTACATCTCGTTGATGATAGCCTTGATAAAATTGATGTCTTTATTGCCACCGATGTCCCAGGCCTTATTTTCGCCGTTGGGGAACACCACCACAAAGCGCGCGGTATCGGCAATGGATTCCCACTTCGCCGCATTCTTCTGGTAGGGGGCATCTTGGTTCATGCCGTGCATCTGAATGATGAGCGGGCGATTCTTTTCAATTCCCGACGGAGCATACACGAGCATGCTGCGGGATTTTCCGTCAACAGTTATGTTGTCAGCAACAGCATGACCCGTAAGCAGCGCAACACTTGCGAAGGCAAGCACCACCTTGCCCAAATTTTTGAAACCAAACATCCTTCGCTCCTTTTTTATGGGTCCTTACTTCGTTACCGTAAAGCGACGAACCATCCCATTCTTCGCTCTAATCAGGTACACGCCCTTTTCCGAAACCATGGCGCGCACCTTAGACTGAGCCTCGCTTGCACTTGTCGCAAACACGGAGCCCACAAAGTTTCCGTTCAGGCCATACACGCGGTAAACCTGTTCGGCCTGCACATCGTAGCGCACTGCATTTGCGATACCCGTCGGATCAATCGGTTCCGGGTCCGTAGCGTTTGCGCCCTTCACGAATGTGAAGTAGTCAATATCGAGCCAGGCGCCAGTAACCGTAAAGCGGAGCACATGTTCGCCAGCAGGGAGCGTTACATTGGCCTTCACCTTGTTGTAATCGTCGTAATTTTCTTCGCCGGAGCTTGCTGCCGGCACCGCGATTTCTTCGGTAATGTCCTTTCCATCCAAGGAGAGCTTGAAGCTCGAGGTAGAGCCAGCCGCAGCAACAGCCGCGAACATGGTGTACTCGCCTGCATCCTTTACGTTCACGGTGTATTCGAGCCAGTCGCCTTCGCTGTTGTAGCCCACGATAACACCGGTCGCCTTCTTGTAAAGGTCAACGCCCGTGCCCTTGCGGTAATCGCTATCGCCGTGGTTTTCGGAATCGGCGTCATAGTAAGAGGTGCCATCTTTACCCTTGCCCGGAACGTCGAAGTTTTCTGCTTCAATCTTGCCCGGGAGCGCAACGGCAGGGCAATTTTCACCAGCAGCGCAGAACGGAGTCTGCGGAACAGGTTCAGAGCCAGCGCCATCGAGATAAATTTCATCGTTCACGTCGGTACCGACCTTGAACCAATCAAAGTCTGCGTAACCACCGGCCTGCTTGGTCGCAAAGTTGAAGAGGCCCCAACGGACGCCCACGAACATGTGGAGGTCGTAATTGAGCTTCACGTCGCTACCGATTTTTGACCAAGTATTGCCATCGGTACTGTAGTAGAAGTAGGCGGTGCCGCGGTCAATCGGCAAGTCAAAATCAATTCGCAGGTAAACCTTGGAACCAGAAATCGCCTTGCTATCCTTCAGGCTTTCACCATTCTTGTTTCCGGTGTACATCACCACCTTGTAGCTACCGCCATCTTTAGCGAGCGCCACAAAACCCTTGTCGTCCTGCAGGGCAACGAGGCCGGCCATATCGCCATCCTTCATGCCGGTGCCATCGACAAGAGTCCTGCCGGAGCTCTTGGGGCCAAAGGAACGCTGTGTCAAGGTGTTCTTCGCAGTCACCACGCGGCTATCGGTGCGACTCGTAGTAATGCGGTAGAAGCCCGGATTTGCGGAGAGGCTCCAGTTCTTGTTATCGGGGTTATGGTTGAACTGCCATTCGAGAGAAAGTTCGCCAGATTCAAAGTCATCAGAAGTCACCATGCCGTAGCCCGGTAGCGGAGATTCCGGCAAGTCAATCGTGGAAGGAGCCTTGGAACCGCTCGTGGGTACGGGCCAACCGTCTTTCCATTCCATCGGGACCAGGTGCGACATACGGCCAACCGGACCGGAATCGCGGAACAAAAGTGCATACCACTTGCCCTCGGGAGTGTCAAAAATGCCACCCTGCGCAACGCCGTTATCGGCCAAGAACACCCTGCCGGTATAGCCCGAAAGCAGGCTCTTGGAACGGTAAACCACTTCGGTACGGCAGGAGCCATTCGGCCAGGAAATCGTGAACAGGTAGTATTCGCCGTTCACCTTTTCCATGTGCGAGCCTTCCTGCTGCACAATATAGCCGCTCTTACCGGTTGCCTGGTTCACGCTCACGCCGCCGAGCTTGCCGCTACGGCCACCCTGCTTCACTCCGGTCGCATCGCCATTCAATTCCACATAGCTGATCTGGTCGCCGCTGCCGTAAAACACCCACACGGTGCCGTCGTCATCGAAGAACAGAGAAGGATCGTGGTAGAACGGGAGCTGCACTTCGGACCACTGGCCACTTTCCACGTCGGCGGTCTTGTAAAGGTGAGTTTTGCCCGTCGTATAAGACGGAGTCAGCACGTAGAAGAATCCCTTGTGGTAACGGATGCTCGATGCCCAGGAACCCTTACCGTAGGCATCATCGCCATTCAAGTTCATCTTGTTGTTATTGGTGAGAGTCTGGTAGGCATACCCCACCGTGCGCCACTGGGCCAAATCCGTGCTCTTAAAAACAGGCACGCCCGGGGCAAAATGCATGGTCGTCGTGACCATGTAATAGGCGTCGTCAACGCGGACAATCGAGGGGTCCGGGCTGTCGACATACATAATCGGATTGTTGACTGTTACAGCGTAAACTGCACACGAACTAGCGAGGGCAATGCCCAAACTTTTAAACCATCCCATGTTAGTACTCCTTTTGCGGGCGCACCACCGCCCATGCAAATTTCTTCATAGTAAAATTACCCTAAAAACGGGGTAAAATCCCCCCTTCCCCTTCATTATCTTTTGACAAATTGTCAAAAGCGCGCAAGGCGAGTGTCGCGGGCATCAAGCCAGCTTGAATGTCCATGACCGAGCCGCAGCCGCGGACGCCAAAGGCGTCAAAAGGGATAGCCCTTAATAAAACAAAAACACCCCTAAAACAGGGGTGTAAAGCAAAGAGAGAGAGTTTAAGTCCTAACCGTAAAGGAATCCAAGCACGACCACGACTACCGAGAAGAACGCAATCTGCTTGACAATTGTCATTTCATTACTTTTCATAAACCACGACCTTCTGTTTCATGGCGCCCAGGTGACCCTTGGCACGCACATAGTAAATACCCTGCTTGAGATCGGCCACAGAACCGGTCTTGACCATTTTGACTGCAGCATCCATGCCAGCGGCCGTGAAGCTTGCCACGCGCTTGCCATGCATGTCGAACACGTTGAAGCTGCTTTCGGCTTCGGTCATCAAGTTCAGCTTGGCTGCAATAGCGGTGCTATTTTCAACCTTCTTGAATTCGATGTAGTCAATGTCAATCCAGTCGTTCGTAATTTCGAGTTTCAGTTCATGTTCGCCGGCCTTCAAGGTAGCCTTGCCACCGCTCACCGTCGTAAAGGTATCAAAGCCCTTGCCTTCGTTAGCGATTTCGGTGCCAATCTGAGTGTCGTCCATGTAAAGGGCGAAGCTACCAGTGCCATTATCGCCAGCGACGAGTGCAGAAATTTCGTATTCGCCATCGGCTTCCACCTTCACGGTGTACTTGAGCCATTCGCTCTTCTGGCAGTGGCCCACGACAACGCCCATGTTCGGCTGATAAATATCCACATCGTCCTTACGAAGCTTGCCGCCTTCGTTGCCCTTGCTCAAGTCGTAATAAGCCTTGTCGGCACCGCCCTTGTTGTAGTTCTCAGCTTGCACCTTGCCCGGGATTTCAATCGGGTCGGTGTAGGGGCCATATTCCTCTGGCGGTTCGTCAGGAACCGTAGACTGGCTCGGGTCCACCAGGTTTACCGGCGGAGCATCCGGATCAATCGTCTTGTCAATAAGTTTGAGCATCTCTGAGCAGTAGCGCTTGCCGAGTTCAATCACGCCTGCGCGCCCAAAGTGGTACGGGTCCTTGCCGTTACCCTGCAAGCCCTTGGAAGAGGCAAGCCCGAACTTCTTAAAATTCTGCTTGAGTTGCGCAATGCCGCTGTTCTTGCTAGAGCAGCAGTTGTTGCCTTCCTGCAGCAGTTCGCCCGCCACAAACGGCACTTCATTTTCGTCCAAGCCAAGCGCATCAATCACGTCCTTGTAGGTCTTGTAAACGGTCTTGCGCCAGTTAGCATCAGTGCCGTCACTTTCGCCCTGGTGGAAGATGAAGCCCTTGATGACGCCCACTTCCTTAGCCTTTTTGGCGAGTTCCAGAATGCGTCCCGGAGGATTGTTGTCGTAATCCTTGGGCCAGCCCCAGCTCATGATGTCCTTGCCGTCGCCCTTGAAATAGCTTTCGTACTGGTCCTTGTCGAAGGCGCGGATGCTCACCGCACCGATAGCGACCGGAATAATACCCACGGTAACGCCCGGCAGGGAATCCACCATAGCGCGGCCGAAGTAGTCTGCCGGAGAAAGGTTTTCAAAGGGGTGGAACATCGGGGGAATCGCGGTGTACCATTCGCCCGTCTTGATAGACTGATTCGTCTTGCCGCTGCGCTGGCTCGCGTTTGCGTTATGCGAGGCGAGCATCAGGAACTTTTCCTTGTACTTGTCCTGGTCTTCGGAAGGGACGATATCGCCGTTACCCGCCATGTTCGACTGGCCGTAAGCGATATAAATATGGAAATTGGGGTTCGGCGCCGCACTGGCAAGCGACGCAAGCATCATGAGCCCGCCGACAAGCCACAGGGCCGGGGTTAAAAATTCAGAGACTTTTTTAAGGTCCATAAACGCCGAAATCACGCAAAAAACGCCAAAAGTTATGGATAAATAGTCAACAAAAGCAAAGCCCCGGAAACATTTCCGGGGCCCTCAACAAGGAATGTATTAAAAATGTAAGTTTCTAGCGGTTTTTGGCCACCTGAATGAGCATGGTACGGCCATTTGCAGCCTTTGCCATGTAAGAACCACCGCGCTTGACCAGGCTAGCGGCATTCTTGCGGAGTTCCGCCTTGCCTGCTGCACGAACCACGCCGAGATAGGTACCATTCATGTCGAAAATGTGGTAATTTTCGGCTTCGGTCGGCATGTTCAAGCGAGTATTCGCAATCTTGCTCGGAGGATCATTCGCATCGGCAAACTGAATCCAGTCAATGTTAGCATAGTTCGCCGTAATTTCGAGCTTCAGCACATGGCTTCCAGCGGTCAGGGCGACCTTGTCGCTAACCGTAATGGTTTCATAGGTGTCCCAAGAATTGTCGGCGGTCTGCGGCACAGAAACGCTTTCCGTGATTGCCTTGTCATCGACATAGAGCTTGAAGGCAGACGTTGCATTGCCCGCGGCAACACTGGCGGTAATCTTGTAATCGCCGGCAGTCTTTACATCGAGCGTGTATTCAAGCCATTCGCCTTCCTGCGTGTAACCAAGCGCAATGCCGCCATCCGTTGTCTTATACAGGTCAACGCCCGTATCGCCGCGGTAGTCGGAATCGCCATTGTTCTTGGAATCCATATCCTTGTAAGAATCGTTGCTCGTGCCGTCTTCGTTCTTGCCCTTACCCGGCACGTCGAAGTTTTCGACTTCTACCTTGCCCGGAATTTCAATGGCACCCTTGAACGGAGTCTGCGGTTCAGGATCCACCGGCGCTACGTTAATGAGCTTGAGCATTTCCTGAGCGTAACGCAGACCCATGCCGCGGTAGCCTTCTACGGTAAAGTGGAGGCCGTCGCCCTTACTTCCGTAGCCCTTGGAGCTTGCCACGCCAAAGTTGACGATGTACTTGGAAAGATTGTGCACGCGGCTGTTAAAGCCCGCGCAAGAACCGCCGTCCACCATTTCGCCGGCGACAAACGGGGTTTCTTCTGCTTTAAGGCCAAGCTGCGCGAGCATGTATTCGTAAGTCTTCTTGACAATCTGTTCCCAGTTGCTCATGCCGCCATCAGTTTCGCCCTGGTGGAAAATGATACCCTTGATAACGCCCTTTTCCTGGGCCTTTTTCGCGACTTCGATGATTCGGCCCATAGCGTTACCGTCGTTTCCGTAAGCCTTCACGCCGCTCTGGAGCCAATCGGCAGCAGATGCAATATAGGCCTTGTAGTCATCGGGGTCGAACAGGCGGATACTCGTGCCGCCCTGCGCCACCGGAATAATACCGATTGTCACATCGGGCAAGGAGTCTGCCATGTGGCGGCCAAACCAGTCTGCCGGAGAAAGGCCCTGGTTGCACTTGAACATCGGAGGCACTGCCGGGTACATCTCGCCCACTGTCGGGCGACCAAGGTTACTGCACGACGTAGTCGCGAACATCTTCACGCGAGGATGTTCCTTGCCATCGACATTCTTGTCGAAGTTCGTCGCGTTGCCTTCCATGTTGGACTGGCCATACGCAATGTAAATGTGGAAGTTCGGGTCCGGTGCTGCATTTGCAACGGTTGCAAGCATCATCAGCCCACCCGCAAGCCAAAGGGCTGGGGTCAAAAACTCGGAAATCTTCTTGATATCCATTTCACACTCCTTTTGCAACACTCTAAAATTACCCTCAAATCGCCCAAATCATCAAAAAAAGGCTCGTTTTTCTATGGACAAACCGTCAACAAACGAAAAATCCCGGAAACAATCCGGGATTTTCTGCAAAATTTCGCCTAAATTCGAAGCTTATTTAGTCACCTGAATGAGCTTGGTACGGCCATTCATAGACTTGGCCAAGTAGGCGCCACCGCGCTTCACAAGGTTAGCCGCATTGGTACGGAGTTCCGGCATGCTCGATGCCTTAACCATACCGAGGTAGCTTCCGTTGATATCGAAAATGCGGTAGTTTTCGGCTTCGGTCGGCAAGCTCAAGCTAGCGCCAGCAATAGTCGTATTGCAGTCATCGCAGGGCTTTTCGAACTTGAGGTAGTCAATGTCAAACCAAGAAGTCGTCACTTCCAGGCGGAGAATGTGTTCGCCGGCAGGGAGCGTCACCTTGGCCGTGACATCCTTAAATTCATCCCAGCTGGAACCAGAAACCGGAACCTCGGCCAGGGACTTGCCATCGATCGAAAGCGTAAAGCCCGGATCCGAATTAGCCGTCGCAACAGAAGCGGTCATGGTATATTCGCCGGCTTCCTTCACGTTCACAGTATATTCGAGCCATTCGCCAGCCTGATTGTGGCCCACCACGACAGCGCCAGAGGACTTCTTGTAAATATCAACGCCCGTATCTTCACGAACCTTGGAGCATTCAGCAGTCTTGTCTTCGTCGGTGCAAGCATGGTTTTCGGAATCGGAGTCGTAATAGGTCTTGTTTTCCTTGCCGGTACCCGGAACGTCAAAGTTTTCGGCTTCAATCTTGCCCGGGAGTTCCACAGCCTTGCCGCCAAACGGTTCGCGCGGCACAGGTTCCGCCGGAGTGCCAACGCCCACGAGCGTTACAATGCAGTCCTTGTTGCTCGTGTTACCCGGATCCATGGTAATGGTCACAGAACCATTCTTGGCTTCCACTTCGCCTTCATACTTTGCATTCTTAGCTTCACTTGTGGTATACACGTGGAAGGATTCCACATCGGCTCCCTTCACGTTCACCGTCACACTCTTGGTATTCTTGTAATCGCGGTTCACAAGCACCACAATCACAGAGTCGCCTTCAGAGCTCTTGTAAGCACTAGCGAACAAGTTGGTTTCGGGCTTTTGAGTTGCACCCACGCGGATTGCACCCGGACGGATGAATCGAGCGTACTGGCTCATAATGTAACCGCGCTTAGAAACCTTACCGATTTCGTTCTGCGGAATGCTGAGCTTGTTGCCAAAGTCCTTTTCCATAATCAGGCCATAGCAACGACGGATGTACCACCAAGTGTACTGATTGAAGTTACCGATGGCAAGTCCGCGGAACATTTCGTAAGCCACGTCCATAGCGCGCACGGTATCCAACTTGTTTTGGTTCGCCTGGTCACCGGTACGCATCACGGTACGCCAGTAGTTACCACTGCCCTGGCTTTCGGTGTAGTGTTCCGTCATCCAGCGTTCCACATTCTTCTGGTCAGCAAGGCTATACTGGAAGAAATTATCGCCGGTAGAAGCTTCAGAGGCGTAGAAGTGCGCACCGAGAATATCCCAGTTCTTGAGGGCGTTAGCGTCATTCAACACCTTGTTGTAAAGGTTCTTGTCGTAGCGGAAAGATTCCGTCGAAATCACCTTGGCGCCGTTCTTGCGCATCTTATCGGCATAGCCCTTGGTGAAGTTGTAGATTTCGTCTGCACTCCAGCAAGCCCATTCACCGCACCAGTCCGGTTCGTTACTGATGGAGATGGCGTACAGGGGAACGCCCTGGTTCTTCATGTAATCGTTGAAGTTGTTCAGGTGGTCCACGTACTTCTGGTAGTTCGAAGAAGACATGTGCTGGTTTGCACCCGCATACGGAGAAGTCCACGGCGTTGCATACAAGATAAAATCGTCGCCGGCGTACTTTTTGGCATACTTTGCGGCCTGAACTTCCTTGTTGAAGTCACTGGAATTTGCATACACCGGAATACGCAGCGTATTCAGGCCAATCTGGCCATCGCCCGTACCGAATGCAAGCTTAGCATCGGCTTCAGAAAGGCCGCCACCGCCTTGCCACTGGTTATGCACCATGCCACCGAAACCACGAATGACCTGATGTTCTTCCGTTACGTCGACATTGACCGTCGAGGCCATAGCCGAACTCCAAAGGCCAACCACTCCAAAGGCAAGGCCCACACTCTTTGCAATTTTTTGGATTGTCATCTTATACTCCTTTTTAACACAACTCCCGACATTAAAATACATTCTCGTAATTTCAAAATCAAGCGTTTTTTTCCGGAAGGAAGGGCACCCCCATTCGGGGGTGTCCTCCTGGTTGGATGTGTTTATGGGAAACTTATTTGGTTGTACGTACCTTGGCCATTGCGCCGTTTGCACGGTTGCGAATCAGGCTAATTCCCTGAGCCTTTTCGCTACCCTGAATGGAACCACTCTGCCAGAGTTTGGAAGCTTCGGCCATGTTGCGGGCAGTAAAGCTTGCCACCTTCTTGCCAGTCAAATCAAACACGTCGAACGTTGCCACCTTGGCTGCATTCAGCTTCACATTGCCAGCAAGACCCGTCGTCGTTTCCGGAGCGTCCTTGCCTTCGACAAAGTTGATGTAGTCGATATCGAACCAGTCGCCCGTTACCGTCATGCGCAGAATATGTTCGCCAGCCTTCAGAGACACATTGGCCTTCACGCTTTCAAAGTCATCCCAGCTGGAACCAGAGACTGCGACATCGGCAATCTTGTTGTCATCGATAGAAAGTGTGAAGCCGGCAGTAGAATTGTCCGTTGCGACAGAGGCGTACATGGTGTAATCGCCATCCTTGGCCACCTTCACCGTGTATTCAAGCCATTCGCCGGACTGGTTGTAGCCCACCACGTAGCCGGTCGCCTTCTTGTAAATATCGACACCGGTACCTTCGCGGTAGCTCGTGCCACCATTTTCAATGCCATGGTCTTCAGAATCGTTTTCACTGTAAGACTTGATTTCGCTGCCGCGGCCGACACCCGGTTCATCGAAGTTTTCGACTTCGATCTTGCCCGGAATTTCCCAAGCCTTGCCGCCAAACGGAGACTGCGGTGTGGGAGGAGTCGATCCACTGCCTTCGAAGCCCCAGGCCTTAACAGCCATGGTAGAATCCTGAGCGCCCTTGAACACCAAGAACAGCTGCTTTACAATGCCCTTCAAGCCTTCCACTTCGCAAGTGGTTTCGGCATAAGTATTCTTGTTGCCGGTATTCTTGAGATTACAAGTTCCAGCGAGCGTACCCGTTGCAGAACCGGTGCGGATTTCAATCTTGTTGCCGTCGCCAGCGCTTGCGGCTTCAACCTTGAAGGCCGTCGCTGCAGTACCGAAATCAACACCGCTCACGCGCAGCCAAGATTCCTTGGTCGAAAGCGGAAGCAGCACATGTTCTGCGGCCCTACCCTGCACAAAGTTAGATCGGCTGCGAATGCCCTTCTGCTTGGAACTCGTGAGAGCCGGATACCAGTCGTACGGATCGAAGTTTTCAATCTGTTCCGGACCTTCGTTGGTGCAAACCACCTGCTTAATTGTACCGTCGGCGTTGTAGAACATTTCGTCTACGGAAACGCTACGGTGGTAGCCTTCGTTCGGTTTCGGCTGACCGTCATCGGCCGGAATAATTTCCAGGCCGTTATGGCCCTTGGCAATACGGCGGTCATGATAGACAACATAAGAGTGACCCTTGAATTCGGCGATACCATGGTGGTTGTTGTTGCCGTTGATGCTGCGGCCGTTCATGCTCGGGTCGCCGAGAATGGTGCCCTTCCAGGTGTAAGGGCCCATTACGTTGTTAGAAGTACCGTAGTCAATGGTAGGTGCACCCTGTTGCCAACCGGTACTGTACGAGAAGTAGTAAGTGCCCTTGTGCTTGTGGATGTAAGAGGCTTCAAGCATCTTGCGGGTCGGCAAGTTGTTCACCTTCACGTGAGAACCGTTACCCACCGGAGCATTCTTCGCGTCGTTCAACTTGACGATATCGAAGTTGTCGGTATTCGGACGGCTGTTGCTTTCGCCGCCGCCCCACGTCACATAGGTCGTGCCGTCATCATCGATAAAGATACCCGGGTCAAAGCACCAAGACACACCGTCGCAGCCGATAATGCCGCGACCGCCGACAAGCTTGTCCTTGCCGTTACCCACGGCGTTTGTCCAGGGGCCTTCAATTGCAGGAGCCTTGATGTAGCCAATGCCGCCGCCACCGCCATCCGGGAACACGATATAGAACGTGCCGTTGTGAACAGCAATGCCAGAAGCCCAAATGTCGTTAATGCCGCTTACCTTACGGGCATCGTAAATAATGCCGAAGTCGGTCCAGTTCTGCATATCCCTACTGCGGAATGCATAAAGGGCGTAAATCTTGTAACCGTTAGAATTGTACGGAGCCGGGTCATCGGAGTCGGTGATGATATAGAAGTAATCATCGTCAGCGGCTGCACCCGGGTCAGCCAGATAATGGTAGGTAGAAATCGGGTTGTCAGCAAGGCCGAAAGCAGCCAAGCCCATGACCAAACACGCGGCCTTCTTCAGGCCTTTAACATTCCAAACATCCATAAAGGACTCCTCTGAAGGTAAAACACCACACCTTCCATCTTTAAAATTATCTTCATAAGCACAAAAAAAAGTGCCCCGGAGGACACTTTTCTTTGACTTTTTGTCAATGGTTTTATTTATAAAACTTTACTTCGTGGTGCGAATTTTGGTCACCATGCCGCTGGTACGGTTACGGATCAGATTCACGCCGCGGGCCTTTTCAGACCCCTTCACGGAACCATCGCGCCACATCTTAGTGGCTTCGATCATGTTGCGGGCCGTAAAGCTTGCAATCTTCTTGCCGCTCAGGTCAAACACATCGTAAGTCGAGACAGAGGCAACATTCAGCTTGGCTTCCTGCTGAATCCCCGTGGTCACTTCGCCAATCGAGAACCAGTCCACGTTCACGTTGTCGCTAAGGATTTCCAAGCGGACAATGTGTTCGCCCTTGGTCAGGGTTGCAGAACCAGCATCGAATTCTTCGTAAACGCTCCAGTCTTCGCCAGTCTGCGGAACCTTCACGGTATCACCCACAGCCTTACCATCAACGAGCAGGCAGAAGCTTGCGCCATTTTCCATGCCCGTAGAAGCAGAAGCCTTAAGAGTATACTTGCCATCTGCAGGAACCACAATAGAGTATTCCAGCCATTCGCCAGAAGCAGTGTAACCGATAGCCTTGCCAGTACCGCCAGCCACGATATCGACTCCCAAGTCGGTACGGAATTCGGCATCGCCCTGGTTTTCGGAATCAGCATCGCTGTAAGAATCAACATCGCCACCGCGGCCCGTACCCGGAACGTCGTAGTTTTCAGCTTCGATTCTGGCCGGAATGGTCACAGCAGTGCCGCCATACGGAGTCTGCGGAGTCGGCGGAGTAGAGCCGCTTCCTTCGAAGCCCCAAGCCTTGATTGCCATGGTCGAATCCTGCGAGCCCTTGAACACGAGGAACAAGGATTCCACGATACCCTTCAGGCCTTCCACTTCGCACTTGGTTTCAGCAAAGGTAGACTTGTTGCCGGTATTCTTGAGCGTGCATGTGCCCGCAAGCGTACCCGTTGCAGAACCGGTGTGAATTTCAATCTTGTTGCCATCGGCAGCGCTTGCAGCCTGCACGGTAAAACCAGTGGCTGCCGTACCGAAGTCAACACCCGACACGCGGATCCAGGATTCCTTCGTAGAAAGCGGGAGGAGGAGATGTTCAGCCACCTTGCCCAAGCTCCAGTTGGAACGGCTACGGATGCCCTTCTGCTTTGAACTCGTGAGAGCCGGATACCAGTCATACGGATCGAAGTTCTCGATCTGCTTCGGACCTTCCTTCGTGAAGGTCAGTTCCTTCATGGTGCCATCGCCATTGTAATAGAATTCATCGACGCTTACGCTGCGGTGGTATGCGGGCGCCGGATTCGCCTTGCCGTCGTCGGCAGGAATCTTTTCGAGGCCATCATAACCGTTCGCGATACGGCGGTCATGGTAGGCAACGTACCAGTGGCCCTTGAATTCGGCAATGCCATGATGGTTGTTGTTGTTCGCGTTAATATTCTGACCGTTAATGCTCGGGTTGCCCATGAAGATACCCTTGTATTCGTAGGGGCCCATCGGGTTCTTGGACATGCCGTAGGCAATACGCAAGTCAGCCGTACTGTAAGACAGGTAATAGTTGCCCTTGTACTTATGGATGTAAGAAGCTTCCATCGCCTTCGGGCCGCCAATCTTCAGGTGAGTCTTGGTACTCACGTCAAAGCCCTTCATGTCCTTGTTGAGCTTGTAGATGTTAAAAATGTCGTTATTGTTGTTGTTCGCCGGGCGGCTATCGCTGCTACCGCCACCAAACGTGAAGTAGCCCGTACCGTCGTCATCAAAGAAGATTGCCGGGTCAAAGCACCAGCCGATGCCGTCGCAGTCCGAAATACCGCCACCCCAGTTGTTGATGAGCTTCTTGTTGCCCGAAACGGGGTTCGTCCAGGGGCCGGCAATGCTGTCGGCGCCGATGAGGCCAATGCCGCCACCACCACCATCGGGGAACACGATGTAAAGCCTGTGATCGTTGGGGTTCACCGCAATGCCGGATGCCCAGATATCGCCGATACCGTCAACCTTGCGAGCATCGTAAATGATACCGAAGTCGGTCCAGTTTTTCATGTCCTTGGTGCGGAAACCGTAGAGGGCCTTGATGTTGTAGCCGTTGGCATTGTACGCAGCCGGGTCGTCAGAGTCGGTGATGACGTAGAAGTACGTATCGTCGGCAGCGGCACCCGGGTCTGCCAAGTAGTGATAACTCGAAATCGGGTTGTCGGCCAAACCAAAAGTGGCAAGCCCCGCAACTAAGCAAGCGGCCTTTTTTAGGCCCTTTAATTCCCATGCTTTTTTATAACCCATATAGACTCCTTAGAAGGCAAAAAACACAACCAAACCTTCTTTATTCCAAAATTACCCTAAAAAAAAGCGAAAAAAGCTCACAAAAAGGCTTTTTCTATTGACACATTGTCAATAACTACACAAAAAAAGCCCCGCTATTGCGGGGTTTAGTTCCAAAATTTAAGCGTTTGACTATTCCAGGTTCTTGACGCCGTAAATCGTGATGTCGTCGACCCACATTTCGTAAGGTGTCCCTTCCGTAACACCACCACCGAAGAAGTTCAAGTTCGTCACGTGTTTCTTGACCGCGTCCCAACCGATGTTGCCACCGATATTGTGTTCGTCGGGTTCGATCAAGTCTTTCGGAGTCACCACGAAACGCTGCCAGGCGGTATCAAGTTCCAAGTGCACCCAAGCCTTACCGTTTTCGTAGCCAGTGCTATCGAGAGCGATAGAATCGAGAAGCACATCGAACGAGACGCTGATCCACTGAGCCGAATCGCTGAGTCCGGAACGAGCCCAGAATTCAACGGAATCAAGCTTACTCATGTCAACCATTCCGTTCAAGGCTCGTCCCATCAAGGCCCAGTTGGCGTTGGAATCATTCTGGTACACGAAATGAGCAGACATGCCTTTACGGCCAGCCACGTTCTTTTCGGCATCCAGTTCTGCCTCGGCATACTTAGACCTAGAAATATACCAGCCATAGGTGCTGTCCTCAAAGTCAGCAAATTTGTAAACCGGGTAGACATCCTTTTCGATAACCGTATCGTTTGCAGGCACAATCTTCTGGCCGATCACGATATCTTCGGTAGTCTTCTTAGATTCAATCTTTGCATTGCGGTTACCCACCGTCATCAAGTTACTGATGGTCGAAGGTTCGCCGTTCATATCGAGAGTCTTGTAGGTACGGTATACGAAACCGACCAAGTTGATCATGCCCTTCGGGAGCTTCGAGAACTTGAACTTACCGGCAGTATCAGTTTCAACAAAGTAATCAAGTCCCTTCACAGCCACCGTCACGGTCGATTCGCTTTCAGGCAAGTTCACCTGACCCGAAACAGCGCCCGTCGGTTCAACCTTAAGCACGACAGAATCACGAGATGCATCAGTCATCACCACACGCACAAATGCCTTCGCGGTATCCTGACGAGCTTCAATATTATAGGCACCAGGTTTGAGTCTCGGGAGGTTCAACCGGCCCTTCTCGTCGGTTTCCAAATTCAAGATACCAAGAGAAGAATCGGATTCAACTACCGGAGATTCACCCTTTGCACTCTTTTCAAGCTTCAAATTATTAGCGCCAGCCAAAAAGTCCGCAGGACGCACCAAGACCTTGGTACGAGCAGCAGGCGAGCCATCGCTTAGCTGCACAACAAGAGCAACCGAGTTCTCCGTCTCAAGCGTAGTACTCGCGTTGTTTGGCTCACCATTGGTACATGCTGCAACCAGCATGCCCATCACGGCCGATCCTATATGCCACACCCATTTCTTCATTTGGACTCCCTTTTGTCGCCCTCCACAGAATCAACGGTACGGACACCGCCCTTACGTGCAATCGGATAAAAGGCCATCGAAAGCTGCATTACCCGGTCGGGATTCTTGGCACTGTCCACCCTCTTTTGGACCAGACGCCTAAATTCCCTAAGCATATCACCTAAGTCGTCGAAGCAAGACTGATCCACAGACAATGTAAGAGTAGAAATATTTCTTTCATCGACGGGAATGTTGTCAAGTGCATTGCTAGCCAAAGCGAGCACTTCTTTCTGGAAATGACGTACTGCGAGCTTCTTTTCGGGGCCGCCAGCCGTCAAATGGGTATCCGTAATAGCAAGTTTACCCGAAGCCATCTTCTTGACCAGGCCGACTTCGAGCAATGTATCGATCGCTTCTTGTGCTTGAGCCTCGGTAATCGGGGGGCACAAGTCGCGAGAAATCTGTTTTACGTTGACAACGCCACCATTCAGTTCGAGGTAGGCGCGAACGGCCGGGATCCACCAGTTTTCGAGCAACTTGAGCTCGGCAGCCTGCAGGCTGTGGCGTTCCACGTCCCTAAGACCGAGGGCTTTCGCCATCAGTTCTTCGCGCTTGGCTTTGTCCTTGGTTACTGCTGCGGAGAACAGCAAGTCAAAGTATTCGGCCTCACGGCCGGACAAATCCAGGATTTCCTTCGCGGCAGGAAGCGCATGAGCCGGCAGATGTTGCTTTTTCTGCAACACACGGTATAGATAGCTGGAATCCAAGCCCAGCTTATCGCCCATCATGCGGTACGAGTAGAAAGGCATTTCAGCTTTTCTACGATCGTAGTACTCCTTTAAGAAGTCGCGGTAATCCGATATGTCAGAAAACGTAACCATAATTTTTACCCGTATATTTACATAAATAAAATAGACTTTGCAGGTAAAAAAACATATACTCGTACTAAAATTGCTGTGGACGTTTTGTCCAAGAGCGCTGTGACAGTCATCACTTTATATAGTCTGGTCCAAATCCTCCCGAAAATTGACATTTACGCACCCCCACGCAATTTGCAATTCATTCTCATTTTTGCTATATTTGCAAATGATTTGCAAATTCAATCTGTCATAAAAAATAATGGAATAAAAGGAGAACTATGAAAAAGAGCAAGAAACCCGTCATCCTCATTACTGGATACCTGGGCTCTGGCAAAACAACCCTCTTGAACAATATTCTTAAGCAAGAGAAACGAAAAGTCGCCCTCATCGTCAACGACATGGGCAGCATCAATGTCGATGCTGAAATCCTGAAAAAGAACGGTTCGAACGTCGCCGAATGCCCGATGTTCGAGCTGCAAAACGGTTGCATCTGTTGCACCCTCCGCGACGAGTTCATTGAACAAGTCGAAAAGATTTCCAAACTGGATTCTATCGAAGTCGTATTCGTCGAAGCCTCCGGCATCAGCGACCCCGGCGCCGTCAGCGCAAGTTTCTTGGCCTACGAAGAAGACAATCCCAATACAAATGTCTACTTGACATCTATCGTGACCGTTGTCGATGCAGACCGCATCTACCGCGAATTCCTCAGCGACTTAAAGCATAAAAAAGAACAGCGGGATCATCTTGCCGACCAATACGATCTTTCGCAAGAAGAAATTTCCACATTGATTGTAGACCAAATTGAATTCTGCAATTTCATCGTCTTGAACAAGTGCGATTTACTCAGCGAAGACCAACTCAAGGAAGTCGAATCCATCGTACGAGATTTCCAACCCCGCGCACCGATTATCCATTCGGTAAACGGCGACATCGATATCGATAAAATCATGACAACCAAGCCCTTTAACTACGGTCAAATCGAATCGTCCTCGGCCATTCAAAAAGCCACCGCAAGCTTGCTGCAATCCAGCCGCCGGCGCGACAGCTGCGTAGACGAATACGGAATTTCGTCGTTCGTTTTCGAGACTAGGCAACCATTCAACAGAACCCGTTTCATGGATTTCGTCAACAACCGCTACCCCACAGAATTGATTCGTTCCAAAGGCTACATCTGGTTCTCAGATGCCAGCAGAGATGTGCAGCTGTTCGAACAGGCCGGCCGGAATTCCTCGGTCATGCCCGTTTCCTATTGGATAGACGCCCTACGCGAAGACCAAAAGCAAGCGTTCCTTGACGAAAATCCCGAAGTCAGGGAAAACTGGGACTCCCATTATGGAGACCGCGAAAACCAGGTCGTTTTCATAGGCAAGGGTTACAATAAGGAATTCATACGAAAGGAACTCGAAAAATGCCTTGACTAGCCGCAGGTTCTTTTTCTATATTTATGCATAAAACTAAATAAATGCATAAAATGTGGAATACGGCGGTTCGTGCCATGGATAAGAAAATGACTCTACGCGAAGCTTTTGAAAGCAAGATGATGCTGCTCGATGGCGGCATGGGTTCTGTCATTCAGACTTACGGCATCAAGGGCGCGAACAACGACATGCTCTCCATCGAAAAACCGGATATCATTCTCGATATCCAGCGACGCTATGTGGATGCGGGCGTGGACTGTTTGACGACGAATACGTTCTCAAGCCAGCGCGTAAGCCAGCACGAATACCATCAGGAACACCGCATTGCCGAAATGAACCGCGCCGCGGTGAAGATTGCGAAGCAGGCGGCGGCAGAGGCCATGGAAAAGTACGGCCGCCAGGTGTATATTCTGGGCGACGTGGGCCCCACGAGCAAGATGCTCTCCATGAGCGAAGACGTGAACGACCCCGCGAGCCGTAGCATTACTTTTGATGAATTGGAAGACGCCTACCTGGAACAGATCCAGGTGCTGATTGAAGAAGACGTCGATGCCATTCTGATTGAAACGATTTTTGATACGCTGAACGCGAAGGCTGCCGCCAGTGCATTCACTAAGGTGATGGAAGCGCGCGCCGCTAAAGCCGGCGACAAGGCTGCCGAACTCAAGCCCGTCGAAGTCATGTTCTCCATGACGGTGAGCGACGCCTCGGGCCGTACGCTTTCGGGCCAGACAGTAGAAGCATTCGCCGTGAGCGTGATGCACATGCACCCGCTTTCCATCGGTTTGAACTGCGGCCTCGGTGCCGACGGTATGGTGCCGTACCTGCGCCGCATGGGCAAGGTTGCGCCCTGCTACATTAGCTGTCACCCGAATGCGGGGCTGCCGAACCAGTTCGGCGGTTACGATGACACGCCCGAAGACATGGTGCGACTCATGGGCGTTTACCTGGACGACAAACTGGTGAACATGATTGGCGGTTGCTGTGGTACCACACCGGAACACATCGCCACCATGCGCAAGATGCTTGATGCCCTGCCGGCCGATTACGAACGCCGCAAGCCCGCGCCCAAGTACGCCACGAGCCCGCTGCTTCGCCTCGCCGGTTTGGAACCGCTGTTCAAGGAACAGGTGCGCCCGAGCAACGGTGCCGACAGCTGCAACGCCGAAGACTTTGTGAAGGTGGGCGAACGCTGCAACGTGGCAGGCTCCAAGAAGTTCCTGCGACTCATCAACGAAAAGAATTACGAAGAAGCTCTCGACATCGCGCGTAAACAGGTTGAAGACGGCGCCGATGTGATCGACGTGAACATGGACGACGGCCTCTTGGACGCTACCGCCGAAATGCAGACCTTCTTGAACTTGCTCGCATCGGATCCGGCGATCAGCCGCGTGCCCATCATGGTGGACTCTTCCCGTTTCGAAGTCATCGAAGCGGGCCTTAAGTGCGCCCAGGGCAAGTGCATCGTAAACTCCATCTCCTTGAAGATGGGCGAAAAAGCATTTATCGAACATGCGCTCACCATCAAGCGCCTCGGTGGTGCCGTCATCGTGATGCTCTTTGACGAAGAAGGTCAGGCCACCAACTACGAGCGCCGCGTGCAGATTGCCGCCCGCGCTTACGACATCATGGTCAAAAAGCTCGGCTTCGACCCCTCCGACATTATTTACGACCCGAACGTCTTGACAGTCGCTACAGGCATGGCGGAACACAACGCCTATGCCATTGACTTTATCCGCGCCGTCCGCTGGATTATGGACAACCTGCCTGGCGTCCGCATCTCGGGCGGTCTTTCGAACCTTTCTTTCGCTTTCCGTGGCAATAACTACCTGCGCGAAGCGATGCACACCACGTTCCTGCATTACGCGATTCCGAACGGCATGGGCATGGCCATCATGAACCCGAGCGCAATTATCGAATACAAGACGATTCCGCTGGAACTCCGCATGGCCATTACCGAAGTCATCTACAATACGGAACCGGATGCCAGCGAAGCGCTCATCGAAATTGCAAGCCGCATGACCGCAGCAGCGGCAGCCGCCAAGGAAGCGGGCACCAAATACGACCCGAAGGCCATTTTCGCCATGAGCACGGGCGCCAGCAGCTCCTCTGACGACGGCGCCAACGCTGCCGCAGACGCCAAGCCCACGACGCCCGAAGAACGCCTGCAAGAAGCTTTGCTCAAGGGAACTTCTACAACGCTTCAGCCCGACTTGATGGAACTCATCAACCGCGGCGACAGCCCGGTGGGAATTATTTCTGGCCCGCTCATGGATGGTATGAACGAAGTCGGTCGCCGCTTCGGCGAAGGCAAGATGTTCTTACCGCAGGTGGTGAAGACCGCACGCACCATGAAGAAGGCAGTGGAAATTTTGCAGCCCTACATCGAGGCGGGCAAGGATGCCAACGCATCGAGCCGCGGCAAGATCGTGATCGCCTGTAACGGCTATGAAATGGTGGACCTCGGCGTGATGGTTCCCGAAGACGTCATCGTGAAGGCGGTCATCGAAAACAAGGCCGACATCTTGAGCCTCTCTGGACTGATTACGCCCTCGCTCGAAGAAATGTGCACGGTGGCAAAGGCCATGCAGGACGCTGGCCAGCGCATTCCGATTATCGTCGGCGGCGCAACCACTTCACCCACGCACACGGCCGTAAAGATTGCCCCGTGCTACGACGGCCCCGTATTCCATGTGCGCGATGCCGCCAGCAACCCAGGCCTTGTGCAAAAGCTTTTGGATCCGGCGACTAGCGAACAAACCATTCAGGAAAACCGAGAAGAACAGCAGCGAATCCGCGACAAGCAAAACGGCATCCAGACCGAAGCCGCAAGCGCCATGGCCGCTGCCGAAAAGACTCCGGAAGAACGCCGCTATCAATGCGACTGGAGCAAGTACCAGCCTGTGGAACCGCCGTTCATGGGCGAAAGCAAGCTCCCGCCGATTCCGCTCGAAAAAGTTATCCCGCTTATCAGCTGGGAATACTTCTTCTTCACTTGGAAAATCAAGCCCGAAGAGGAAGAAGCCAAGAAACTCAAGGCCGATGCCGAAGCGCTCATCAAGTCGCTTACAAAGCCCGAATATGCACTGCGTGCCGTGCAGGCGTTCTACCCTGCCGCCGGTACGGAAAAGTCGGTTATCTTTAACACGGGCCGTACCGGCACCGACTCCGACCTTGTCGAAGTCGCCACGGCACGCCAGCAGAATCCTGAAGGCACTTGCCTCGCGCTCTGCGACTACGTTGCTCCTGCCAATGCAAACACTGCAAGCGTCTTCGCCGCTCCCGCCGGTAAAGATGTATTCCGCGACATCGTAGGCGCCTTCGCCGTCACCGTAAGCGACGCCTTCGTCAAGCGCCTCGAAAAGCTAAAAGCTGAACAGGGCGGCAGCGACTACGACGTTCTCCTGATGCAGACTGTCGCCGACCGCCTGGCCGAAGCCGGCGCCGAATACTTGAGCAAGGAACTCGAACGCGCCAACAGCTGGAAGGGCATCCGCCCGGCCGTCGGCTACCCCGTGCTCCCGAACATCAAGGAAATCTTCAACGTCGCGCGTCTCATCGACTTCGGCAGTGTCGGAATTTCGCTCACCGAAAACGGCGCCATGTACCCGCAAGCTTCCGTGAGCGGCCTCTACATCAGCCACCCCGAAATCGACTACTTCCACGTGAAGGTGTAAAATAACCCCGACACCGCACCGCTTTTTCAAAAAAGAGATTATTTTAAAGGCAGGTTGTTAAAAAGGGTTGTTTTATGAAAAAACTTTTAGCCGCAATTACCGTCGCGGGTTTCGCGACCGTATCTACCGCCGCCATAGACATCACCGTCGACACGCAAAAAGGTATCAAGAAAATTTCACAGTACCTGTACGGGCGCAACATTGATAAAATCAGCGATGGCGACCCCGAAGTGAATGAAGAAGAAACCGCTTTCATCAACCAGATGCTCGAAGCGGGCGTGCATATGCTGCGTGCAAACAACGGCAACAACGCCACGCGCTACAACTGGCGTCACAAAATGACCGTTCACCCCGACTGGTACAACAACGTTTACTCTCACGACTGGGCGATTACCGCACAAAAAGTCCTTGACAAAATGCCGGGTATCGACGCCATGTACGCCTTCCAGCTCACCGGTTTCGCCGCAAGCTCCACCGACTACAACTTTGGCGACTGGAACTGGAAACAAGAGCACGGATTCTACGCGACCTCGACACTCGACCTTGCAGGTGGCGGCGAAGTAGATGAAGACGGCAAGACACTCGTAAAGGCTGGCGACTACAAACTCTACAATATGGAATGGCCCGCCGACTCCACCGTCGCCATCATCCCGTACTGGCGTGACGAACTCAAGTTCGACATGAGCCGCTTTAAATACTGGAGCATGGACAACGAAATGGAAATCTGGCGCGGCACGCATTCCGACCTCGATCTACCTGTCACCGGAGATTTTCTTGTAGAACACTATATCGATGTCGCCAAGAAAGCTCGCACGCAATGGAAAGATATCAAGCTCACCGGCCCCGTTGCCGCAAACGAATGGCAATGGTGTTCCGTCGCCTCGTATAACGAACAGGACCGTCCCAAAGGCCCCGATCGCAATTACTGCTGGCTCGAATACTTTATCATGAAGGTCGCCGAAGAGCAAAAGAAATCGAGCGTGCGTCTGCTCGACGTTCTAGATATTCACTGGTACCCGAGCGAAAAGGATTACGAATCGCGCATGAACTGGCACCGCGTACTGTTCGACACCACCTACAACTACTCCGGCGCAAACGGAATCAAGATGGTAAACGGCGGCTGGGACAACGACAACCAAAAGGAATACATCTTCAAGCGTATTAACAACTGGCTCGACAAATACTTCGGCAAGGATCACGGCATCACGCTCGGCATTACCGAAACAAGCCTCATCGACGAAGACGACCCCATGGTCACAGCCCTCACCTACGCCTCGTTCATCGGCACCATGCAAGACAACGGCGTCGAAATATTCACCCCGTGGACATGGGGGGACGGCATGTACGAAACACTACACCTCTTCAGCCGCTACGGCCACCCGAATCGCGTGCAGTCCACCTCCAGCAATGACTCGCTGGTGTCCGCCTACAGTTCCATCACCAACAAGGGCGATTCGCTTACAGTCATCTTCGTGAACCGCGCCGAAAAGGACGCACAAGACATTCAATTGCAGCTCAAGAACTTTGACGCATCGCTTAAGTTCAAGACGCTCACGCTTGCTGGAATCACCGGAGAAACCTTCGTTTCGCACACGAACAATGCCCTAAAAGAAGACGCTGTCGCAACTAAAGTGCTAGGCGGCGCCACCAACGCGGCGGCATCCTCTGCAAATAAGTTCTCTCTATCGCTCCCGGCAAAATCAATCACTGCGGTCTTGCTCACTACCGACACCCCGAACGTTATTGACGCTATCAAGCCTAGGCTCAGGTCTCGCCCCGCAACGCATTACGGCGTCACAAGCCGCTTCGATACAAAAGGACGTAACGTAACCCACACCCGCACAAGCCCCGGCTACTACATTCTGCGATAATTTTTATATATTCCCTTAGGTCGAAGAAACCCAGACAGAAGTTTTTGAAGGCCGCGAAGAAGAAATGGCGGCATCTGCTGCAGAAATTAGAGCTTACGCCCGCGAAGCCATGCGTGGCAAATGGGGCTACGGCGTATTGATTTGCCTTTTGGGTTTATTGCTCTATATTGCTCCCTCCGTTCCAGGGCTCTTTATAGAAGACAACACCACCCTTTCTTACATTTGGAGCATTCTCAGCGCCATTTATTCTTGGGGCTTATGGCTAGGTTTTCTCGCCTGCTTCGTTGACATCGCACGCAAACTTCCCAACGACTATACCCGCCTTTTCACAGGCTTCCGTAGCATCAAATATCTCTTAAAAATCGCTCTCACCCTTTTGCTTCAAACTATTTTCCTCATCTTGTGGACGTTACTCCTTATTGTTCCCGGCATTATCAAAGCATTCTCTTATGCAATGACAGAATATATTCTCATTGATCACCCGGAATACGGCCCCCTGCAAGCAATCACCGAGAGCCGCAAGATGATGGACGGCAATCGCATGCGCCTATTCATTCTCGACCTTTCATTCATCGGTTGGAACTTGCTCTGTCTTGTGACCTTCGGCCTCGCCGCCTTGTGGGTATTCCCGTACTTCCATACCGCTAGAGCCAAGTTCTATCTAGACGTTAAGGCTGCGTACGAACAGAAACTCGCCGCCACCGCCCTTCAAGAAGCGGAAACGGTTCCTGCCGAACCTGTCGAAGAAGAAAAAGAGTTCGAAGTCGAAGAGTAAAAGAATTACTTCTCGACCACAATCAATTCAGGCTCGCCCCTCCCAGGGAGCGGCTTGAAGATTTTCACGTTGGTCTGAACTGCCGGGCCACCAAAGGCCTTCATTTCGCACACGAACAAATAGTTCGTGCCCGCGACAATCTGCGTCGACACGCTCAGCGGTTTGAGTCCGAGATAAGCGTAGTCTTTGGTCGCCTCGGCAAATACGGCAGAATCTTCTGCAGCAAGCGGGCGCTGTTCCGAGAAGCCACCCATCAGCATTTCATCGGTCTTGCCGGCTTCCAGGTTTCCAAAGAAAGCTTCGACTTCACTCGCGGCAACTTCGACACCATTTTCAGCGGTAATGCGCTTATTCGAAATTCCGTAGGCAAGCGTTACATTCGCATTCGGTTCGAGAGTCTTGAGTTCTGCGGCAGAAGCCTTGCGGCCACCGCTACCGTACGTGCAGAAAGGCACCACAACCTTGCCGCTCAAATCATTCGAATCAAGGAAGGTGTAAATGGGCGGCGTAAAGCTTCCAAACATAATCGGGTAACCCAAGTAAACCGTGTCGTACTTGGCAAGATCCACTTTGGCATTTTCAAGGGCAGGCCATTGCTTGGTATCGCGCTGAGCCTTTACCGCAGCAATCGTACTGTCGTATGTCGAGGGGTAAGCCGTCACAAGTTTCAATTCCACAGCATCGGCGTTCTTTGCCTTCTGGAAAATTTCAGCGAGTTTCTTGGTTGCACCATTCTGTGAAAAATACACCACCACCGACTTGGTTGCAGACGCCACCACTTCGGCAGATTCTGCCTTGGGCTCCGTCTTGGATTCCTTTTCGTTGCAGGCGGTAAGCACCATCGAGGCCGCCAATACAGACATGGCAGCTACAGTCAGTTTCATCTTGTTAAACATTGCGTTCTCCTATTTAGCTTTTAGCCTGTTCCGACGCAGCGCCGTTTGCACCATTTGCAGCCGTAGTTGTTGCAGCAGCATTTGTTGCAGCATCAGCATTAGAGCTTTCTTCAGGCGGCGGAGTCAGCTTGGTTCTTGCGCCATAAAGTCTTTCAGATATATGCGTGAAGGATTCCACAATATCCGGGTCAAAATGTTTGCCCGCACCTTCCACAATAATCTGCATGGCCTTTTCGTAAGTGAACGGCTTCTTGTACACGCGTTCGGCCACAAGAGCGTCAAACACGTCGGCCACAGCCATGATTCTTGCAGACAGCGGAATCTCTTCGCCCTTGATACGCGTCGGGTAGCCCGTGCCATCCCACTTTTCGTGGTGGTAGTGCGCCATATCAATCGATTCGTTCAGGTAGTCCGCATCAATGGTATCACCAGCATCTTCAACCATCTTCACCAAGATCTTCCAACCTTCAGTGGTATGGCTCTTCATGATGGCAAATTCTTCGTCAGTGAGTTTGCCCGGCTTATTCAGAATCAAGTCAGACACAGCAATCTTACCGATGTCATGCAACGGAGCGGCACGCTTGAGTTTTTCGATATAGGCGTCCGTAAGAACATCGACAAACTTGCCTTCGCTCTTGAGCTGGCGAGCAATCGCTTCCACGTATTCAGCAGTTTTCTTAATATGGTTACCCGTGCTCTTGTCGCGCGCTTCAACCACTTCAGCGAATTCCATAATAATGACTTCTTGCATTCGCTGGATTCGTTCGTTCTGCGCTTGCACTCGCTGAATAAAGTTGTAGGTATCGCTCGCCATCGTGTACATGGATTCGTACAGATGTTCAATTTCGTCGTTCGTTCGCACCCCGATTTTTCCGAGGCGTTCCACACTGTCTCGAATGCTTTCGAGGTCCACCGTTTCGGTTTCAAACATGCTGGCACGCGTCGTATTGGCAGCAATCTTCATGGCAGCCAGAGACATCCGGTTCATGGGAATCACCACGCCACGCTTCACCAGTTCAAGTACGATACTCATGATGATAATGGAAAGACCAAAGAACAGCGAAAGCATCTTGATAAAGAAAATTGCTTCGTCGCGGATGATATTTTCCATCGAAATATCTGCAGCCACATAGGCCACCGTCTTGTTCGACGAATTGCGAATCGGTCGATAAACGGTCAACAACCAACCAAACTGGTCATCCGAGATAATCGGTTCAATTTCGCCGCCCGCCAAAAGCGTCGGCAAGTACGGTTCAAAGCTCGGGTCAAATTCCACCACATCACCCGGTGCACCACCCAGAGCTTCTTCCGTATCTAGGTCGAACACCACATGACAACCATCCGGTCGAATCTGGTACACATACAAATACTTGGTCTGCGGGAAGCTTTCTCTAATAGAGTGCAACACCGACCGAACAAAGGCATAGTCATCGACTTCGTAACCCTTGTTAATGTAATCGTCAACCTTGTCAGGATTAATTACCGTAGTCGCAGCCTTGGTCACACCGGTCGCAATACTGATAAAGCTTTTGACGGAGTTTTCGCGATACAGGAAAAAGCCGATCGTACAAGCAAGGCCGCCCAAAAGCACTTCGGCCACAATCACCATGTACACCACCTTGCGCAGCAAGGAAGTACGGACCATTTTCTTCATGCCTTCGTTGGTGTTGACACGCAAGACCACCTTGTTCAGGTGGTTCTTGATGGCGCGGGGAATAAAGCGGAAAAGGAACACCGCAAATACAACGACAACACCCTTATCAAAGAAGTCAAGAACAATGTCGGCCCAAAGTTGCGAGGTGAACTTGCTCCAGCCAAGAACCTCGTGGAACGCAATCGAGAACGGAGCCGAGATTCCTTCGCCAAAATTGAAACCATACAAGAAATAAGTAAAGACAGACCCGATACCGCCGCCAATCAAGGCAAACGAAAGAATCACTACAAACAGGCGCGGAATGTTCTTGAAAAATCTCTGGTGGTAAAAGAAAGTCGCAAGGGCAGCAATAAAGATATTGATGACCCCGTAGAACATGGTAATGGGGTCCGAGATACCGTCAATCGCATTCGAGGTAAAACCGACTATGACTGCAGGCAGGTTACCGCCAAGCATAGCGGTAATAATAGTACCCAAGCAATCCAAGTAAAGCGGCAGGTGAAGCGCAAGCGCCGTCTTTGCCGGTATAATATTCAGCAACAGGCCCGCAGCAATAAGCAGTATAACGCTTTTTAAGCTGGAGCCGTTTTCAAAATCAAAAAACTTTTTGAGAGCCGCTTTCATTTGACCCAATTTATCCTTCTTAATACTCTTAAAATAAAATAAAAAAGGACTCGCAAGAGTCCTACTTTATAATTTCCACTATTTTTTTGTTGTTTGTAGCCCCTGAAACTACCGAAACATCTCTTTTGTGCACTCCGAAATGTTCTGCCAGGAGTTCACAAATGGCCTCATTCGCGGCCCCATCTACAGGAGGAGCTTTGACTTCGACCTTGTAGCTCCCGTCCGGAAGTTCAACCACGCTTTCGCGTTTACTCCGGGCATGCACCTTGATATTTATTCTCATAGGCAATTAGGCCAGAACGTTTCCCTGGGAAACCGGGCGAGCCATCAGCTCTTCCTGCATGCGCTGGTCGTTTTCCATGGCCGTCAGAAGCTCTTCTTGGCCCCTAATCAAGGCTCTGCAGCGAATAAAATAGTTTGTACGTAATTGTTTAAGTTGCTCGATTTCCATGCGGAGCTCTTCGGCCTCTTTCTTGGTGGACTCCACCTCGCGGACCGCTCTTGCCTTTGCTTCGGCAACGATAATTTCGGCTTCCTTTTCGGCAGTGGCCTTGACTTCGTCAACGGTCTTCTGCATGGTCACCACGGCATCCTGAATGGTCTTTTCGATCTGGCGATAGTAATTCACGCGTTCTTCGGCAACCTTCAAGCGTTCAGTAAGGTCGGTTTTATCCCTGGACATCTGTTCGAACGCGTTAGCCGCGGTTTCCAAGAAAGCCTTGACTTCTTCAGCATCGATTCCATTGAAATTCTTCTTGTGGAAGCTCTGATTTCGGATATCCAGTGGTGTAAGTTCCATACTAAAACCTGCAAAAAATTGAAATTTGCCGTTTTTGGCGTTGTGAGAAATATAACAACTTGCAAAAGAAGGTGTCACTGACACCAAAAAATAAGATATAAAAACCCGTTCACCCTATCTCCGTTTCTTTTTTTTCATGTTATATTTGTTTTTACATAACCTATGATAAAGTCCTTGAAACAATTCTGGGGGGATCAGGACACGCTAGAACGAAAAATGTTCTGGTCTATATTAGTGGTCGTCACTTCGGTAGCGACCTGTTCCGCCATTTTTACAATTTATGAAGGTTTGAACGTTTCCGCATCACTTGCAAGCATCGGTTGCGCCGTTCTTTGCTTCGTGATCGCCTTTGTCGCCGTCAAGACCTCGCTCTATAACCAGTGCTATCTGGTCATGTGCTGTGCACTTAGCTGTTTTCTGATGCCCATGCTGTTCTTGTTCTGCGGTGGTATCACAAGCGGCATGCCATTGTACTGCATTACCTCACTTGCACTTATTGCCTTTGCAACTCGCGGAGCCGCCAAAAGAATCTCTTTTTTCGTTTCGTTGGTGGTCCAAGCGGTAACTATCTACGTGTCGTGGCAAAACCCGAGCATTGTATTTGTTGAACTGGACCGTGACGGCGCCTACCTCGACATTCTGGTGACGCATATTCTCACAGGCATTACGCTTTTTGCAGTCGGCTCCTTCTCACTGATGTCGTATGTGCAAGAACGCGAAAAAAGAGAAAAGCTCGTGGCCCAGCTCGACTACTTGTCGGTCAGGGATTCCCTCACCGGGCTGTACAACCGCAGGTACTTGCTCAAGTTCCTTGAAGAAACCGTCTGGAAGCACCGCAACGAATACTTTATCGCCATGTTCGACTTGGACAACTTTAAACAAATTAACAGCAAGTACGGACACAACTTTGGCGACACGGTCATTTGCACGGTCGGCAAGCTCATTCAAAAAAGCGAAGACGAAACCTCGGGCGAAATCGTCACCCGTTTCGGCTGTGAAAAGTTTATCTATCTCATTAATGCCGGTTCCGAAGTAGAAGCGTACTCCAAGGTCGAATCCATTCGCAAGGCCGTACGCCAAATTACATTCGAAGATCACCAGGAACTGCAACTTACCATCAGCGGCGGGTTGCTCCCCTGCAGCACCAAATCGGTAGCCGACATAAGCCAGCTCCTTTTCCGAGTAGACGAGCTTGTGGTTTCTGCCAAAAAGCAAGGCAAAAACCAAATCCGCAACATGGTAGAAAACTAGAGTTTTCTATCTTTACCGCGGAAAAAACAAGAGGTCCATTATGACATTTGAAGAAATGTTCGCACTGGCTTGCCAGCGCAAAAAAGAAATGCCCGAAGGCAAAGGTACCACTGAACTGTTCAAGAAGGGTCCGCACGGCATTGGCAAGAAACTTGTCGAAGAAGCCGCAGAAAGCTGGATGGCCGCTCGCTTCGAAAGCCGCGACGCCCAGTGCTTGGAACTTTCTCAGGTTCTTTACTACGTGGCCGTTATGATGGCCGAAAAAGGTCTCACCCTCGAAGAAGTGTACGCTAAACTATGATTAAGGTAGCTCTCCCGAATAAGGGCATGCTCTTTGAGCCCACCCAGGAACTTTTGAAGGCTTGCGGTTACAAGGCCACCAAGCCGTACAAGACATTGACCCAGCTCGACACCAAGAACGGAATCGAATTCTTCTTCTTGCGCCCGAGTGACATTCCGATGTACGTGGGCCGCGGTATCATTGATGCCGGCATTACGGGTATCGACTTTAACGCCGAAGCCAAGAGCCCGGCAGTCAAGGTTCTCGACCTGCCTTATGGCGCTTCCAAGATGTGCGCCGCAGTGCCTAACGAAAGCCCGGTGCAGTCTCTTGATGAACTCAAGAACGCAACGATTGCCACCAGCTTCCCGCACATTGTCGAAGGCTACTACAAGAAGGACATGAATTTCGTGGTGCTCGAAGGCGCCGTCGAAATCTCGGTTAGCCTCGGCGTGGCAGACGCCATTGTCGACGTGGTCGAAACCGGAACCACGCTCAAGCAGGCTGGACTTCGCATTGTGGGCGAACCGCTCTTCCGTAGCAACGCCGCCCTCTTCTGCAACCCGCAGAAGACCGAACTCGAAGAAGTCAACACGCTGATTCGCCGCATTCAGGGTAAGCTCGTCGCTCAGACATACATGATGATCGAGTACGACTGCCCGGCCGAAATTCTCCAGAAGGCATGCGAACTCACGCCGGGCCTCGACGCCCCGACGGTGACCAAGCTTCACGGCCGCGAATGGTATGCAGTGAAGGCCATGGTTCCACAAGAAGAAGCAAACGCCATCATGGACAAGCTTTGGGACGTTGGCGCACGCAGCATTCTCCTGTTCGGTATCAAGAGCGCCCGTATCTAAGACATGCAAACACTTGCTTACTTAGCACGCCAGCCTATCCTCGACCGCGAGGGTAAGATTTACGCGTATGAGCTCTTGTTTCGCGATTCGCCCGAAAGCGACATCGCGATTATCGCAAGCGATGTGCTCGCAACCGCACAAGTGCTCGAAAACGTGCTGAACAATATCGGCATTGAACGCCTGATTGGAAACAACAAGGCGTTCGTGAACTGCAGCCGCAACATGCTGCTCGACAACCTGTTCGGGCTCTTGAACCCCAAGTACTTTGTACTCGAGGTTCTCGAAGACGTCGAAGTCGACGAAGCAATCGTCAAAGCCGTCCAGCGCTACAGGGCACTGGGCTTCGAACTGGCGCTCGACGACTTCATCTTTAACGACGAATTCATCACACGCTTCAAGCCGCTGTTCCCTTACGTGAGCTACGTCAAGATGGACGTGGTCGACAACTCGCAAGAATCCATGAACGCAGCGGCAGTCTTCTTCAAGACCATGGGAGTCAAACTCCTGGCCGAAAAGGTGGAAGATGAAGCCACGTTCAAGCGCTGCGAAGAAGCAGGCTACGACTACTTCCAAGGGTTCTTCTTTGCAAAGCCCGAACTCGTGACCGGCCGTAAAATCGACGCCACCTCGGCAACGCTTTTGCAGTTGTTGCTTCGCATCAAGTCGCGCCCGAGTCTCGAAGACATGGTCGAAAGCATTACCAAGCACGAAGACATTGCCCAAAACCTGCTGCGCTTTGTGAACTCCGACTCGGAAACCAAGCACAGCCGCATTAGCACCGTCAAAGACGCCATCGTCTGGGTCGGCATGCGCCGCATTCAAGAATGGCTGATGCTCATGCTGTACGCACGCCCGGAACTCGGCATGAGCCCGCAAGCATCGCCCTTGTTCCAAAACGCAAGCCACCGCGCCAAGTTCATGGAAAGCCTCGCCCGCTGTATCGACGAAAACAACGACGACTTCTGCGCGAAGGCATTCATGGTGGGCCTCATCAGCCGCATGGACGCTTTGGTACGCGCCCCTCTCGAAACCATTTTGCCAGACGCTCCCGCCGACGACGAAATGCAAGACGCCCTTTTGAACCGCAGTGGCCGCCTCGGCACACTGCTTCGCTTGGCCGACGCCGTGGAACTCGACGACCGCGATTCCATTCAGGCCTGCCTCAAGGAAGAAGGCATCCACTTCGCCCAACTGAAACTCTGCATCAACGAATCCTACAGTTTTGCCAATGAACATTGAACCGCAAAGTCTTGAAGCGTTAATCGGAGAATTTTCATCGCTCCCCGGAATCGGGCAGAAAACTGCCCGTAGACTTGCGTATCATATTCTTTCCAAAAATGAAGGTGATGTAGAACGATTCTCGGCGAACCTGCTGAACGCCAAAAAGAACGTTCACCCCTGCCCGCGCTGCTACGCCTTTACCGACGAAGACCTTTGCCCCGTTTGCAAGGCAAGGCCCGACTCCAAGTGCATTTGCGTGGTCGAAAAAAGTTCCGACATCGTTCCGTTCGAACGCTCGGGCATTTATAAAGGCACTTATTTTGTCCTTGGTGGCGTGATTTCGCCCTTGGACGGCATAGGTCCCGAACACTTGCATCTGCCCGAACTGGTAAAGCGCATTAAAGACGAAGGCATCGAAGAACTTATATTTGCATTAGGTTCTAGCCCCGAAGCCGACAGCACAGCGCTCATGCTCGACCACATGCTTGCAGGCGTAAACGTCAAGCGCACGCGCCTTGCCCGCGGCATCCCGATGGGGTCTGACCTGGAATTTGTCGACGAAGTCACCATGCTCCGCGCTTTCGAAGGGAGAGTCAGTCTATGATGGAAAACAAGCCGAAAGGAATAAAGGCAAACCTTCCGCCTAAAACCAGTCATCATGCTCCCGTAACCGTTGGCGACTATAAAATTATTTCCGCTGAATTTGTCAAAGGTGCCACAAGTATCAAGCACCTTCCCGAAGAACGCTTACCGCAAATAGCCTTCCTCGGACGCTCCAATGTGGGCAAATCTTCGCTCATGAACGCCCTGATGGGCCGTAAAGACCTGGTAAAAGTGGGAAGAACCCCCGGAAAAACCCGCGAATTGAATTTTTTCAAAGTCAACGGGAAGTTTTTTCTAGTAGATTTACCAGGTGTAGGCTTTGCAAAAGTCAGCAACAGCAAACGAGACCAGATGGCAGACTTTATCCGCGATTATGTGGAAAAGTGCAAGGACCTGAAAGGACTCATTTATCTGGTAGACGTGCGCCATGGTGGTCACGCTATCGATATCGAGACGGTCGAAGCTATCCGTGCTACCGGTTGCCCCGTGCTGATTGTTGCAAGCAAACGCGACAAGGCAAACCAATCGGAACTTGCAAAAGGACTCCGCAGCATCAAGGAAAAATTCGGTCTTGACCAGAATCCCTTAAGCGTCAGTTCTTTCAAAAAGTTCGGACTCGGTGACCTATGGCACAATATTCTGGAAGCGATAGAACAGAAAGATGAAGGAAAGGAGCTCTAGAAACTGGCACCGCTTTTCGCTCCCCGCAAGAGCGTTTCATTTGCTGGGCCTGTTCGTGTTGCACCGTCAGTTCGGTCAACAGATTGCCTTGTTCTGCAGGGCTATCGCAAGTCTGTTTTCTAAAAAGCGTAGCTTCAAGACAGACACCCGAAACATCATCATGCAGACGTTCTTTACGGCCGTCGAAATTTTCCCGATTCTTTTCGTTGTGGCAACCTTGTTTGGAGCCGTTACCATCATCGAAGTGATTTCAATGATGGGCAAAATGGGCTTTGCCGACTTTGTGGGAAGCACAATTGTGATTGTCATTATCCGCGAACTAGGCCCTATTCTCACCGCATTCTTGATTGCAGGCCGAAGCGGATCTTCGCTGACCACCTACATTGGCAGCATGGTCATTAACGACGAAGTAGACGCCCTAGCCTCTATGGGTGTAAACCCCATTCGATTCTTAGTCATGCCGGGCCTAATTGGCGGATGCATCGCCATGTTCATCATGAACATTTTCTTTAGCGCAAGCGCCATCTTTGCTGGATTTGTCGTCACCAAGGTTATCATTCACGTAACCGGCAACATCATGAACACTCAGCTGACCTGGTCATACCTGAGTACCGAAATCATGAACGCCCTTGAGATTACTGATTTCGCCTTCATGGTCATCAAGCCTCTTGTTTTCGGCGCCATTATCACCACAAACGCCTGTTACCAAGCACTGAATATTCAGCGCGACATTCGCCAAGTACCCAAAGCCGTTTCGCGTTCCGTGATCAAATCTTTCCTGTACATTGTCGTTGCCGACGTGATTATTTCGATATTCTATATTGTTGACTATATAAAGAACCTCAATACGCTTATCTAATGTTTGACGAAGCCTTAAGAATGGAAGATATCCACCTTGCCTATAGGGACATCGTAGGAGCGATGTTCTCTAAGCCAAGAATTTTAGGGTATTTCAGAGGCATCGAAACAGACCCGCAAAAAGAGCTGATTTCCAACGTGAATTTTTCCGTCAAACGCGGTGAAACGGTTTGCATTGGTGGTCCTTCTGGTCAAGGTAAGAGTGCTCTTTTACGAATTATCGCAGGGCTTACCCGCCCCACCCGCGGACACATTTACTACTTCGGCGAATTCATTCCGCCTGAAAAGTTGACGGCTCTAGAAGTCGCCAAGCGCCAAGTGGGAATGGTGTTCCAAAACGGGGCTTTGATTTCAAACCTGCGTGTACGCGACAACATCGGGCTTCCACTCCGTTACCATAAAATGGGATCTCCCGCCGAAATCGACGAAAAAATCAACATGGCCATGGACTTGATGCGTGTACGCGATGAAGCAGACTTGTTCCCGCACATGCTCAGTGTCGGCATGCAAAAACGTGTCGCGATTGCTCGTAGTTGGGCCATGGACCCGAAGCTATTGTTGATGGACGAACCGACGGCAGGGCTTGACAACTACAACCGCCGCAACCTGCTGCCGCTGATTGATAACATGCGTACATTGTTCAAAACGACAATCATTATCGTGACGCATGACCTTATGATTTCGAAGGAATTGGACTGCAACATTTGTTTCTTGCACCGCAAGACTCTCACAGAGCCCAAGCCCTTTGATTACTGGCTCAACAGCGATAGCGAAATTTCTAGAGAATTGTTCCGCGACCTCCGCAATAGCGGGTAGAGCGGCGAAGCCGCGATGTGAAATGTGAAATGACAAATGAATAATTAACCATTACACACTACACATTCCACACTACACATTTTACAAAAGGATTTCAAAATGTTTCTTCCTTTACCTGACGACTTTCATGCGCACCTCCGCCAGGGCGAATTGATGCCCGGTTACGTTCGCGACTTGGTTCAACAATTTGGTCGCGCCATCATTATGCCGAACACCGTTCCCGCAATGACTTCTGCTAAGGTGATTGCCGAATACAAGGCGCAGATCTTGGAAGCGGCAAAGGCCGTGCGCCCGGACTTTGTTCCGCTCATGACTTTCAAACTGAACCCGAATTATACGGAACAGGATTTGAAGGATATGATGGCGGTCGGTGTTGTGGCGGGAAAGTATTACCCTGCAGGCGTGACCACCAACAGCGCCGACGGCATCAGCGATTTCGAAGGCATTTTCCCGGTTGTCGCCATGATGGAGCATCTTGGCCTTGTGCTGTGCGTGCACGGCGAAGAACCGGGTGAATTCTGCCTGGACCGCGAGCCCGCCTTCATCAAGCGCGTAGAAACATTGGCAGCAAAATTCCCGAAGCTGAAAATCGTCTTTGAACACTTGAGTTCGGCGAAGTCGGTCGAGGCAGTCAAGAGACTCCCCGCGAACGTGGCCGCCACCTTCACGGTTCACCACTTGATGATGACTCTCGACGACATCGTCGGAGACGCCTTACGGCCGCACCATTTCTGCAAGCCACTCCCGAAGCGGCCGGAAGACCGTGCCGCCATTCGTGAAGCCGCCTTCAGCGGCTCGCCCAAGTTCTTTCTCGGCACGGACTCTGCGCCGCACCAGCTCGGCAAAAAGGAATGCCCCTGCGGCGCAGCAGGCGTCTACAGCGCCCCGGTCGCCATCCCGCTCTTGGTGCAAGAATTCGAACGCGCTGGCCACCTGGACAAGCTCCCGAATTTTATCGCAGGCTTCGGCGCCGACTTTTACGGCCTTAAGCGGACCACGCAGCAGATCGAAGTCGTCCGCGAAAAGTGGACTGTACCCGCGATCGTAAACGGAGTCGTCCCGCTCGCCGCCGGCCAGGAACTCGACTGGAAGCTCGCATAATTTTTATATTTGCGCCATGATTTCTGACTCTCGCAAATACCTTGTGGGGCTTGTGGGCCCCGACGTTCTCGAAGCCGCCGAAAAGGACTTGTTCCATCCGGTGCGTCTCGACCTCGACTGCTGCGACGCCATCGAAATCCGCTACGATTTCTTTGACGAATCCGTGTGGCCCACCCTTTCAGAAAGAGTCCGAAACATTGTCGCAAACAAAATCCAAATCGGCACCATCCGCTTAAAGCGCGATGGCGGCAAGTTCCCCGACGCCCGCGCCGTCGAACGCCTGGAGCTTTGGAAGCAAATTCTTTCGGCAAGGCAAGTTCCCGAATGGCTAGACCTCGAGCGCGACTGCCTGAACGATTTCAAGACATTGAACGATATGGCCTACCCCATCGGTGTCGGCCTGCTCATTTCGGAACACAACTTCGAACGCATTCCGACCGACATGGAACTTGAAACCTTCGCCGCAGACCTCAAGCGCGTAGGCGCCCAGGGTCTAAAGATTGCAGCCATGAGCAATTCCGACAGCGACTGCGACCGCCTATACAAGTTCGCAAAAAAGTACGGCAAAAAATTCCAGATGTTTGCCGCCTTCGGCATGGGTGAAACCGGCAGAGTCAGCCGCCTTTGGTCGTTGAACGAAGGCGCAAACCTCACCTACGGCTCCATCGGACACTCCGAGGCACCGGGACAAATCGAAGTCTCTATTATGCGTCGCGCCCTCGATCAAAGCGAAAATTTGCATTCCCAGATGGAAATTTTGGCTTTTTTGGAGCAATTCTAGTCATTTTTGATATTTTTTCGTTTCAAAGGGCATATTTTTGTCCAAACGGCGCATTTTTTTGCTAAATATCCATATTGAAATTTACAAAAGGAAGTAACCATGCGCCTTTCCGAAAGGTTTGTCGACAATTGCATTCTGATTAACTCCAAGAGCACGTCCAAGGAAGAAATCCTGAACGAACTCGTGGATACGCTTTGCAGTGCCTACAAATTGGATCACCGCAATGAAATCTTTGATGCCGTCTGGACGCGCGAACAGAGCCGTTCCACCGGTATCGGTTGTGGACTTGCCGTTCCGCACGCCAAGATTGACTGCGTAGACCGCATGTGCATGGCAGCAGCCACCATCGAAGGCGGCCTGGATTTCGCCTCGTTCGACGGCGAACCGGTATACCTGATCATTTTGATCGTAAGCCCCGGCAACACCGTGGGCCCGCACCTGAAGGCTCTTTCCTCTGTCAGCCGTCTTTTGGCCGATGGCGGTGTCCGTAAGGACCTGATTGCCTCCAAGGACCCGGCCGAGTTCCTGACGATTCTCCGCGCCGCCGAAGACAAATACCTCTAATCCCCTTGACAGGCTAGAAAAAGTTTTCTATAATTGCGCCTACCTCGGACGGTTAGCTCAGTTGGTTTAGAGCGCTGCTTTCACACGGCAGAGGTCACTGGTTCAAATCCAGTACCGTCCACTAGAAAGGCTTCCTACCCCGGAAGTCTTTTTTGTTTTTTGGTACTTTAGGAGCAAGTTATTTTGTTATCTTGTCTCCACAACGCAACGTTTTAAAGCCTGTAGGCATCTAAAAGGCATGATTAATACCAAAGTCCTCATTACCGCAATCCTTACAACAGCCGCCCTTTCTACGACGGCTCTTGCCGAAGGCTCCTGGACCTTAGAGGACTGCCTCAAGCAAGCCAAAAAGGCAAGCCTAAAACTTGAATCGGCCAAGCTCCGCGAGCAGTCCGCCGACATTTCAATTAAGCAGGCTAAATCTAGCGGCGGCCCTACCGTAAGTGCAAGCATCCAGAACACGCTCTACGACCACCCCTTTATCGACAACGAAGACCATTATCGATTGAACCTCGGCATTTCGGGATCATACTTGCTATGGGACGGCGGCGCCACTAGCTTGAACGTGGAATCCAAGAAACTTTCCAAAGAAGCGACCGTCCTTGCCACAAAGCAGACCGAACGCAGCGTGCAAGAAAGCGTGCTAAACGCCTACATGAGCCTGCTTGCCGCAAACGAGAACCTGCGTACTGCAGACGCCTCGGTCGAACTTGCCCAGGCCGAATTCGAGCACTACAGCAAACTCTACGAAGCGGGCTCCATTACCAAGAAAGATTTGACCCAGTCGCAGTCCAACGTGCTGCAAAAGCAAACCTCGCAGCTCACCGCTCAGCTTTCGGTCAGCACCGCGAAAACCACACTACGCCAACTTCTGGAACTTGACGACAACGCGGAATTCCAAATTACCGCACCTGAAACAAATATCGAAAGTCCCGATTCCCTTGAACCGCTCCCGACATTCGAACAGCTCAAGACGGACGCCCAAAACGCACACCCCGGACTCAAGTCCGACAGCGTGTCCGTGCGCGCCGCCCAAAAAAACACAAAAGTCGCCAGCAAGGGCAATTCCATTACTGTGACTCTCGGAGCCAATTCCAGCACGGGCTTGCAAGCTTGGGAATCCGATGCCTACAAGAACCAGCTCAAGTACGGTTGGCAGAATTCTATTACGCTTGGCATTAACATTCCGATTATCGATGGTGGTGCAACCGCAAGCAAAGTCTTGCAGGCACAAGTCAGCGAAACCGAATCGCAGGTCAGCCTCAAAGAAGATTTAAAGACCCTCGAAAACAATCTCGAAAAGCTCTATCTAAATGCTATGAGCGCCGACATGCAATGGAAGGCAGCAATCCTCCAAGTGCAGGCCGAATCCGAAGCACTCACCGTAGCCGAGGAACAGCGTAACGCAGGCGCCCTCACCTATACCGACTTCCTGAGTCAAAAGAACAACCTCGAAAAGGCACAAATTACGCTCACCAACGCAAAATACACGAGCCTTTTATCCCGAAAGCTCCTTGAATTATACCAAGGCAAGCTGGACTAATCAAAAATAAACGTCAGATGTTGCGCCCCTGAAACAAGGGGCGTTTCTTTTTGTACCTAATGTCATGCCGGGCCTAACCCGACACCTCCTTTTCATACCCAATAAGGCACTTTGCGCCTCCACAGCAAAAATATCTGCGGAATTGGCACGCCTTTTGCTATTAGGTGGGTGTAAACAAAAACAGGGCACCAAACCGAGGCAAACCGCCAAAGATTGGACCCACATCCAAAGAGGTTAAAATTATGACACAGTTTATTCCGAGCACTTTCTACGGTATCCAGAACTTCCTTGACAACTTGAACGCCTGCAACGCCCAGAACGAATGCAGCTACACGCCCAAGGCCGACTACTATGAAGTCGACAACGGCTTCATGCTTGAAGTGGAACTCCCGGGCGTCAAGAAGGAAGACTTGGACATCCAGGTCGAAAAGAACATCATCACCGTCAAGGCAACGCGTAACCGCAAGGAAAGCAAGTTCACATACGAGCGCAGCTTCCGCCTGGCCGACGATATCGACACCGAAAACATCAAGGTCTCCCTCGAAAACGGCGTCTTGTCGTTCGCCTTGTCAAAAAAGCAGGCCGCAGCCGCCCGCAAACTGACGATTGACTAAGCCTAAAAAGTCCCCAAAATACGCGAAATTTGCCCCCAAAAGGGGCAAAAATCGTGTAAAAATTAATCTTTTTCATCATACTCCTTCCCCGAAAAGACCCCGAAAGGGGTCTTTTTGTGTAAATTTTTTGTTATGGACAGTTTATCAATGAGCCCTGTAATTTTTCCGGTACAAATCACCCCATGAAATATATTTTTGGGATAGAGGGCTAAAGAGTGTTTTGGGCCCAAAAAGGAGTAAGTATGGGAAAGCAGTTCTCAACGCTGTTATCAACAGCACTTGTTGCTGCATTGTGCGGCACAGCATCTGCATATACATTGAACGGTACCGTCACCGGTAAAGACGGCAAGGCTATCCAGGGCGCGGACGTAAAACTCCTCAAGAGAAACAAGTCCACCACCACTGATGAACAAGGCAAGTTCACCTTCCAGGAAGAAACAATCGGTCTTACACAGGCTCGTAGCGCCGGCGGTTTCAGCGTCACTAACGGCGTTTTGAACTTTACTCAGAATGGTAGCTCCCCGGTTCAGGTCAAGATTTTTGATATGGTCGGCAACCAGGTCTTTGCTCAGACCTTCCAGGGTTCCGGCTCTGTGGATCTGAATTCCGTTATCGAAGCTCAGGGCACCTACCTCGCCCGCGTCAAGCTCGGTTCTGCACAAGAAACGATTCGCTTTAACGCTTCCGGTAGCTTCTCTGGTTCTGCAATGCAGAAGCACCAGGCTCTCGCAAGACTTTCCAACGAACAGGACACCTTGAGAGTCACTTTCGAAGGCTATGACACCCTCAAGACATACCTCCCGAACCTTGACACGACCGTAAGCATCAAGCTTAATGAAGTCTCTTCTGAACCGACATTCAAGTTCGGTTACGCAATGAAGAACACCCCGACCCCGAGTAAGGGCTGCGGCACGACTTCCAAGCTGCAAAAGACCAAGAGTGTCGAAAACGGCGACCGTTTCGAAATGAGAGTCGGCAGCGACAACCGCGAATACTTCATCACGCTACCGAAGAACTACGACAACAAGAAACCTTACAAGTTGCTCTTCGCCATGCACTGCATGGGCTCTAACGCCGAAGACTTCGTTCACCACTATGCGGACCAGGACCATCCGAGTCCGTACTACGGCCAGCAAAAACTCGACACCGAAGGCAACTACATCTTCGTTTCTCCGCGTGGCGATACCGACGGTATGCCGTGGAGCGTATCTAGCGACAAGGACCACGTGTTCATTAACCAGTTGCTTACGACTCTCGAAGAAAACTACTGCATTGACACCAGCCGCGTGTTCATGACGGGCTTCAGCTTCGGTGCCATGGTCACGAACTCCATGGCCCAGGACATGCAAGACCGCCTGCGCGCAGTCGCTGTCTATGCAACCGCCGACTACAACATCTACTTGCCGAAGAACAAGGGCTTGCCTATCGCCTGGATGGCTGTGCACGGCAAGAACGACGGCACCTGCCAATACAACCGCGCTCGTGACAGTGCACTCAAGCGCATCCTCAAGAACAACGGTAAGGCCGACGCAGATGGCAACTTCACCGACGCCAGCGCAGAAAAGCCGAAGGAAGTCGGTGGCAGCGGACACCTCTGCTATGATTTCACAACCGTCGACGAACGCTTCCCGGTCAAGTTCTGCAGCTGGAATGGTCAGCACCAGTGGACCGCCTACGACAACGGCAACTGGCAGAACACCTGGGTTCCTGAAGAAGTTCACAAGTTCTTCGAACAGTTCTAAAATTTCCTACACACACTCCAACCTCAAGGGTTCGCCATCAAAGGCGAACCCTTTTATTATACGCTGCCAATGATCTACGAGAACTCCAAAAGGATTAACCAGTCATTGGCAGCCCTTCGTTTCGACAACAGGCCAATGCCTGTTGCCTCAACTCGGCACTTATTATATGCAAGCAAAAAAAGCCCGAAATAAATTCGAGCTTCCAAAATTATCTGGTCACAGAATAAAAACTTAGAGAGTCGAGCTAGGCCAGGTCCTAATCTCTATCTTGATACAGAAACAAGTTTCTGACAAGATAGGATTACGACATCCTTCAACGAACAATGGGCTACGCCCATTTCCCGCACTAAAGTGCGGAGTTTCAGTAGCGCTCACCCCCGTAGCGTACTAAGTCGTACGTGAGGGGGCGAACAACGCCGCATAGCGAAGACTATATAAGTTTTTCGACTTTAGTGCAGAGAGCTTCGGCTTCACTAGCAGTCGGAGCTTCCGCAATGACTCGAATCACCGGCTCCGTATTACTGGCGCGCACATGCACCCAAGACTTTTCCTTGCCAAGCCACAGGCCATCGCGTTCATCCATGGTCCAGCCTGCAAATTCAGCCTTGACCTTGGGCAAGATATCAGCCACCTTTTTGTCGCCGAGTTCAAACTTTTTCTTGGGCATGGCGTAAGACGGATTTTCAGCCACGAACTTTTCCGGACCGCCGTTATGGTGAGCCATCCAGCTGAGCACGAGAGCAGCAGCCACGAGGCTATCGCGACCGTAGTGGAGAGCCGGGAGAATCACGCCGCCGTTGCCTTCGCCACCGATAACGCAGCCCTTTTCAATCATCTGCAAGCTTACGTTAATTTCGCCGACCTTAGCGCGGCTGAATTCACAGCCATACTTTTCGGCAACGTCTTCGTTCATGCGACTTGTAGACAAGTTAACGCAAACGCTACCTTTCTTCTGGCTAAGAACTTCTTCGGTCGCAATGGCAAGCGTGTATTCTTCACCAATGCTCTGGCCAAGGCCATCAACAAGTGCGCAACGGTCCGCATCCGGATCCACCGCAAAACCCACAGCGCAACCGTTATCCTTAACAGCCTTGCGCAGGTCGCCCAAGTTTTCGGGAATCGGTTCGGCTCCACGCGGGAACGTGCCATCGGGTTCGCAGTGCACGCGCACCACTTCGCAACCGAGCTGTTCCAAGAGGCGCGGCACAATGTAGCTGCCTGCACCGTTCACAGCATCGACTGCCACCTTGAAATGCTTGGCCTTAATGGCTTCCACATCGACAAACGGAATCTTCAAAGTGCCATCGACATGCACGCCGTCGGCATCCTTCATGAATTCATACTTGCCCATGCCGCGGTAATCCGGATACTTAAAGTTGTCGGCATCGGCAAGTTCAAACAATTGCTTCACGTCGGCAGGACCAAGGAACAGGCCCTTGTTGTTCAGGAACTTGAGGGCGTTCCATTCCAGCGGATTGTGGCTTGCAGTAATGATAATGCCTGCGTCGGCCTTCAGTTCGGTCGTAAGGATTTCAACGGAAGGGGTCGTCGAAAGGCCGACTTCCACCACATCGACGCCCGACAGACGACAGATGCCCGCGACAAACTGACTGATGGCGTCGCCCGTCGGGCGGCTATCGCGGCCGATTACCACACGCTTGGCCTTGGTAATCTGCAAAAAGGCGCTTACATGGCTCTTTAAAACTTGGGGGGTAAGGGTATCGCCAACAATCCCGCGAATACCCGAAATAGAACGCATTAATTTAGACATAAATTCTCCATTTTTATCAAAAAGATACAAAAATATTATGTATTATTAAAGGTTGAAGAAGGCACAAAACAATGAATCCTTTGTTCAATTTGGAGAGTATTTACATTACAAATATCATCGGCATCGTTCTGATGGCCGTCATGATAGCATGTAATCTTTGGCGTCTGCAAAACAGAAATCACGCCAACACAAACCTGCTCGCCATGATGTTTTTTGCCCTGACAAGTTGCATCGCAGACCCGATTTCCTATACCACAAAAGGCCTCTCGGGAACTATCGCAATCGCGTCCGTTTATATAACAAGTACTTGGCTTTTCGTCGCAAACATGTTCGCCGTGTTCAGTTGGAACCGATTCCTTGCCTATTACCTGAACGGAAGAATATCGAAAAGAGCAAACCTGTTTCTGAACACGACTGTATCCATCGGTCTAATCCTGCTCATCATTAATTTCTTCTACCCCGTTGTATTTTCTATTGATGAAAACAACCTGTACACCCGTAAAAGCCTGTATTTCTTTTTCTTGATTGCCGACTACCTTCTTGTCATTTACAGTCTTATCACTTACTATAGGAGCAAGAAGAAAGGGGGGAACCTGAAATTCTTCCCTATCTGGGTATTCATCGTTCCCATCCTCATTGGCGGAATCATCCAAACCGTATTCTACGGCATATCGGTCATTCCTACAAGCATTACGATTTCAATTGCCGGAATTTTAGCGAGCCTGCAAAACGAAATGATTTACCGCGATGTGCTCACCGGCCTTTTCAACCGCACCTATCTAGATTACAAACTCAAAAAATTCGCAAAGCGCCCCAAACAAAATATTACGGGCCTTATGCTCGACCTTAATGATTTCAAACGCATCAATGACGAATTCGGACATTTTGTGGGCGACGAAGCTCTTGTTGCCACCACGCAAATCTTGCAAAAAGCCGTAGGCAGTCTCGGCATTGTCATCCGTTATGCAGGCGACGAGTTTATTATTCTCATCAATACTCAAGACGACTCTGTCACCCAGGCCTGCATCGACAAGATTCAGCAGTCCTTCTCGCAATTCAACAACAAGAACGACAAGGCATACAACCTTTCGGCCGCAATCGGTTGTTACAAACTGAACTTAAAAGAAGAAAGTGTCGACACCTTTATCAACACCATTGACTCCCGCATGTACGAAAACAAGAAGGCTTTCTATGCGTCTCACAGAGTTATGGATCGTCGTAAGCACTAAATCACTACATCGTATTACATAAAATCGGTAATTTATATAAAAACTACCGATTTGCGAAAAAAGTGATTATATTAATAGTAGGGGATCAACATGGAACCGACTTTTGAACTTACAGCGGTTTACGCAACGAATATTTTTGGGATAGTGTTACTTGCCGTTTTAATAGCGGGTAACGTATGGCGCTTTCGTGAAAGAGGGTCCGAAAACGCCTATCTTCAGCTATTGCTTTTTTTCACGTTCTGCACCTGCGTTCTTGATCCTATTGCCTACACGGCCGATGGCCGCCCCGGAACAATCGCCCGTATCTTCGTGTACGGCAGCAACGAACTTCTATACCTCACCAACATGTTCAGCGGTGTTTTCTGGCTACTGTTCCTTGCCGAGCACCTGAACTACCGTTTTTCAACCGCCCACCGCAACGTTCTCGGTTTTTCCATTGTCCTAGGACTGGTTCTTGTCATTCTCAACAATTTCGTTCCGATTATTTTTGACATTTCCGCAAACAACGTCTATACCCGCAGATACTTCTGGATTTACACCATTATAGATTACGGCCTCTTACTGGACAGCCTTATCATCTATCTCATCTGCAAACACAGAGGCGGGCCGCTCAAATCGTTCCCTGTTTGGATTTTCTTTTTCCCGATTATCGCAGGGACAGTCGCCCAATCGCTCTTTTACGGAATCTCCGCTATTTCTTCGTGCACCGCAATTGCAATCGCGGGCGTATTCTCATCTATTCACGGAGAACGCGTCTATAGAGACAAACTCACCAACGTTTACAATTATGCTTACCTAGCAATCTTGAGCCGGGAATACAAGAAAAAGAAAAAAGACCTTCATGTCACAGGAATTCTCGTAAACGTCAACAGCTTTAAAAAGATCAACCAAAATTACGGCAGAGTCATCGGAAACAGGGTCCTTACCAAGGTCACCAAGGTTCTAAATCGCGCCGTGGGCGAACTCGGAATTATCGTCCGTTATTCAAGCGATGAATTCATTGCATTCATCAACACCACGAACGAAATAGCCGTCAGCATGTGCATTACGCGTATCAAGGCCGGCCTGAACGAAGTCAACACATTCAGCAATTCGTACAAACTTACCACCTGCATTTGCAGCCAAAGTTACGATACTTCTAAGACCATGGACGATTTCATTGACGAAATCATGAGATCCATGCAAGAAGAAAAAACCAGTTACTACACGCAACTGCAGTACAATCACCGCGACATTAACGAATAATTCCAGGCTACTTTAAAGCAGCCTTAATCTCGTCAATGGAGCCTGCAATCTTCTGCTTGTTATTCCAAATACGCATGAAGGTTTTGCCGTAATGTTCGACAACCACACGGTTGTCCAGAATCAGCACCTTACCGCTATCTTCTTCGGAACGAATCAGGCGACCAAGGCCTTGGCGTAATTCCATGAAGGCTTCGGGAACAAAGTAATCCTTGAACGAATTCTTACCTTCAGCTTTCATCTTATTGGTAATGCCTGCGACCAGCGGATCCACCGGATTCGGGAATGGGAGTTTCGGAATCACCAAAAGTTTTAATGCATCGCCCGGGAAGTCAACGCCTTCCCACAGGCTCTGGCAACCAAGCAAGCATGCGCCGCGGGACTTGCGGAACATAGCCACAAGGCCGTCCAAAGCACCATCTACATGCTGGCACAAAAGCAGTTTACCCTTTTCAGCAAACAACGGAGCGAGGGCTGCCTGAGCCTTCATCATCGCAGAAATACTGGTAAAGAGAACCATCGTATTTTCTTCGACTTCAGGCAAAACAGCGCAAAGCGTTTCATTTACGGCGTCGTTGTATTCCTGCGTTGAGGGTTTGGGCAAATACTTCGCCACAATCACCGAGCGATTTTCATCTTTCTTGCCCGATTCATTATACACGCGCAAGAACGGAGACTTCTTTCCGCCCGGAGCATCCATACCCATTTTTTGCACGAAATAGGTCAAGTCGCCCTGAACCGAAAGCGTTGCCGAGGTAAACGTGGCAGACTTAATCCACGGATAGAATTTTTCTTTCCAGGTCGCGCTTGCTTCAAGCGGACTTGCATGCAACTTGATGGTATGCGGGTTGAAAGGTTCTTCCATATAGAAGGCCCAATCTTCACGGCCAGCCTTGGTAATGAATTCAAAGTCCTGCAAGAAACGGGAAAGTTCTGTCATGCGACCGTTCACATCGCTCAACAAGCCCGAAAGAGCCTGCTGCGCACGTACTGCAGCGGCAAGGGTATCCGCAAGCTTGATTGCGTTCAAGCCCTGGTCCATAAAGGCAGAGGGATCCGCATCGTATTCGGCCATAATTCCCGAAGAATACGTAAAGCCGTTGCGGTTATTTTTCTGCTTTGCAAGCTTCTTGCCAATCTTCATGAAGAAACGATGCAAAGCCTTTTCCGTTTCAGAAAGCGATTCAGAAAGGTTCACGCAAAGATTGTGAATTTCAGTTTCTTCGACAGGGATACGCTTTTCAATTTCGGCAAGCAAGCCGTCGCGGTTTTCGTTTTCGTGACCCCTAGACGGAATAAGCGTCTTGATAATATTTCTGAGAGCAAAGAACGAAATGGTTCGGCCAAATGCCTGACGGCTCACCTGCGGGAGTCTATGCGCTTCATCAAACACGATATGTTCATAAAGCGGAAGCAGTGCAAAATCCACCGCCATATCGGCAAGGAACAGCGAATGGTTCACCAGCACCAAGTTGGAATTCATGGCACGGCGCTTGGCTGCGAGAGCCGGGCACTTGCTGTAATGCGGGCACTTTTCACCAAGGCACGACTTTGCAGAGCTTGCAAGCTTAGACCAAAGCACACGATTGCGGCCCTGACTAAAGGAATTGCATTCGTTCACATCGCCCGTTGTAGTTTCAAATACCCACGGCACAATCGCCATAAAGGAATCGCGTTCGTCGCTCAGCAACAGGCTTTGCGGAGCCTTCAAGATTTCTTCGAACTTGCGAAGGCACAGGTAATTTTCACGGCCCTTGAGTACGGCCGCTTTCAATTTGCCATCAAACAGGCTTGCAACCAGCGGAATATCTTTACTCCAAAGCTGTTCTTGCAGTGCCCGGGTCGCGGTGCTTATCACCACGCGCTCGCCCGACACTGCCTTGCAGGCGGCAGACACCAGGTAAGCAAGCGACTTGCCCGAACCCGTCGGCGCTTCGAGCACGCAAAGGCCACCCTTGTGCATGTTGCGTTCCACCACCGAGGCGTAATCTTGCTGATTCGAACGAATCTGGAAATTTTCAACCTTCGTCGAAAGGAGGCCGCCTTCTTTAAAGAATTCACTCACACGCGGAGCGCGTTCCTTTGCCGGTGCATCTTCCAGCGGGACATCCGGCAGCTTGTACTGCGGAAGATCCGAAGCGCCTTCGGATTCATTCCATACCAGCGACCAGTACGAACCCCTGGCAACCTTCGAAAGTGCATTCACAAGCCACGGGTCCATACTTGCAATCTTGTCAAGCGCCATCACGAAAAGGTGCCCGCATGCTTCCGCATCCGGGAGCGCACGGTGAGCGCGGCTACGTTCAATGCCCAATTCCTGTACCAAAGTATCCAAGCGATGATTCGGCACATTCTGGTAGGCAATGCGCGAAACCGTCAGCGAATCCCACACCGGATGGTCATCGAACGAAATGCCGACCTTTGCAAAAGTCTGCTTCAAGAACTTGGAATCAAACATCGCATTGTGTGCGACAATCGGCAAATCTCCAATGAAAGCATAAATCTTTTGAGCGACAGCAGCAAACGGTTCTGCGGCTTCAATATCTGCATTGCTGATACCTGTCAAGCTTTCGATAAACGGACGAAGCGTTGCATTCGTAGGCTTTACCAAGTAATCGACCGATTCGCCCTGCACACCGTTTTCAAAGCGCACCAGCGCCACTTCGATGATTTCGTCCTTTTCAAAATCAAGGCCCGTCGTTTCAAGGTCAATCGCAACGAAAGATTTCATTTCCATTTGATTCCTCATTCAAACTTTCATCAAATTCTATTCTACAATCCAGGCACCACGCCAGCCAAGCTATCCAGCACATTCTCGCCATTCTTGACTTTAAGCGTATCGTTAATAGCCCGCCACTGAGAACCGTAACGGAACGGGTCTACCGAGCCACCATCCGGCAGCTTCTTGCCTTCTTCGGGCACATAGTAATCCATCAAGTATGCGCCTTCTACCAGGCCGTCAAAACTGAAACTGCCATCGGGTTTGCAATTTTCAAAGTAATAGTTCTTGGTTTCAGCCGAAAGCAAACGCACCATGGTCTTGGGAGTTGCTCCCGGAATTTTACCACGCAGTTTAGCAAGTTTCAGTTTGCTGACCGTTTCAAACTTTTGCATCTTCTGGTACTTAAGTTCTACAACTGTATCGCGCTTGCCATTGCTATCGGCGGCCGCGAGCGTTGTATCCATGTAGCCCATCAAGAAATTCACAGCAATGTCGGTACCCCACGGCTCAGGATTTTCAACCGCAAAACGCACTGGGTCAATTTGCTTTACTTGAACCTGGGTCGTATCCTTGTTAATCGCAACGTAGAACGTCTGCTGCAAAGAATCGAGTTTCGGCTTGTTAAAGTACACCACCAGCGAATCATCCGGGAAAAGCGCCTTGGCCTTGGAATTCGACTTCACGCCAGCTACCTTGGGCGGGAGCGTATCGCCTTCCATCTTGTTCCATTCCCATTCCACTTCGTTACGCAACGTATCAAGCGTGCGGAACATGGAATCCTTCGCGGCAGAGCAAATGAACTTGTACAGCACTTCTTTCTTGGGCGCCGGATCAAAATAGAACTGCGGTTTGTTGGTACTTGCACTCAAGTACACCAGTTTCGGATAAAGTTTCTTCTTTTCAGGCGACTCTAAGTAGCAATTCGATGTATCGGTAAACGCAGAATCAAAGTACACGTTGCGCGTAAAAGTCGCTTCGAGCACATTGGCAAACGGCTGCGACACCGAAGAAAGTTCCAACTTGGTTGTGTCCATATCGGCAATGGCAAGCCACAACGTATCCTTCGTTTCGGCGGTCAATTCCAGGTCACCGGTCCAAATGCCCACTTGTTCTGTCGAAAGTTCAATTTTCTGGTTACCATTGCCGTCCATAAAAGCGACCACGCGGTAATGGCCCGCCTTAAGACCTGTCAGCGTAAAATGGCCCGCACTGTCGGCACGCGTCACATACAGCGGCGGTTCCTTCAACAGCATCGGATCCTTGCTCAGTTCCTTTGTTGTCGTGTCGCGGTACTTATCCAGATAGTGTTTGGAATTACGTTCTTCGCCCATCAAGAAAAGTCCGATACTCGGGTATTCCTTTTTGCGGGCCATCGCTTGGTCCACAAGCACACGACCCGAAAGTGTCAGCGAATCGATAATTGCACCCGTCGAGAACACCACATGGAACGGTTTCGCCAAAGCGTTGCCATGCAAGTCCTTGATTCCGCCCGCAAATGTCACCGTATAAGTCGTACCGGTATCTAAAACCGCCCGTGACGATAGCACCAGGCTCTTGCCGCTTACTTCAAAGCGCAACTTTTTATCGATCGGCGGCGAAATAGAAACAGCACTGCGCGGAATCGAAGCGTTAATCCATTCATCGAATTCGAGCTTAATCATAAGCTCGTTCGGATGATTCGTCGTATTCGGAGCCGGGTAAACGCCCGCCACGCGCGGCGGAAGCTTATCTTCGGGGCCACCCGTAGGCGCCACCTGCGTTGCACACGACAAGAGCCCTGCCGCACACAAAGCCGCCAAGGCGGCACCGTATTTTTTTAACAACGAATGCATTAGTCAATCAGCTGGATAATCTTGCCGAGACGGCCCCAGCGAATGCGGAACGGCAAGCGCCACCAAGTAAACGGATTCTTCAAGGCAAATGCTTCATCATCGTTTTCGAACGAGAAGTAAATCACGAAGGCCTTGGCGCGAATATTTCTGAGCGACACAAAGCCCCAGTAACGGCTATCGGCAGAATTATCGCGGTTGTCGCCCATCATAAAGAACTGCGGCGTCTTAACCACATAGGTATCAATCGGCTTGCCACCTACGAGCAACTTGCGACGAATTTCATACTTCGATTTTGCAGGAGCATCAAGCGTATCGCCGGCAACACCTTCCACCGTCTTGGCACCATCTTGCGGAGCATCCACATCAACAAGTTCTACAGTGCCAGCATTATCTTCTTCGGCCTGGTTCAACAAAGCCACGTTGCCTTCGAGGTCACGCAACAGAGAGCCTTCAAAAGCCATATAGCTCACTGGGCGCGTAAATCCCCCCTGAACCTTCGGGTCGATCATGGGCAAATAGGCCATGCGAGAAAGTTCCTTGAAGTACGCAAACGACATCACGCCCGAAAGGGTGTCACCCTGGGTCAAGCGCTGCTGAATCAGCGTGCGGTTTCTAGCAAAAAATTCATTCAGAGCAAGGCCGCGGTCATTTTCAACCGGGAGTTTAAAGTTTTCAAAATCGTAGTTGTTGATTTCGACAGAATCCTTCCACAGAGAAATATCAAGTTCCACCGCTTCATCCGGATTTTCTTGCGCCACCAAGGAACGCAGCCACCACAATTTTTCAAGCGGCATCGAATCAATGGTAAACGTATCACCCACAGACGGGACCACAAACGCATCGCGTTCATCACGCGGAGAATAAGTACGCGCCATCGCCGTATACTTGCCACGACCAGGCAAAGTATCTTGCAACACACCATTCACGAAAAGGCGACCCTTATGAACAGCCACCGTATCGCCACTCACCGCGACACAACGCTTAATGTAGTCCTTCGGACCATCGGCGTAATGAATCAAATGCGGTTGACCAGCCTGCGGTTCATGGTCCCAATAAAGGTTACCGAACATGAGCGCATTGAACAAGTGGGTGTAACGCTCTGGGTTGCCATCAGGATATTCCGGCTCGCCCGGGTAACGGAAAATCACCACATCACCCTTGGCAGGGTAAGCGTAGCCAGGGAACTTCTGGTTACTAAACGGAATCGGCGAACCATAAGTAAACTTGAGGCCCAGCAAAAAGTCACCCGTATGCAAAGTATCTTCCATCGATCCACTCGGAATCTGGAAAGCCTGAATCACATACTGAATCACAATTAAAGCAAGAGCCACCGGAACAATGATTTCCCGGAGCAGGCCCTTCGCAAACTTTTTCCACGAAATCGGCTGTTTATCTTTTTCCATAAAATTCAACGTTAAAGACAAGAAATTCAGCAGTAATTTAGAAAATTACAGCGTTCTAATCTTCTTGACGAGTGAGCGGCTCACCACCAGCTGGGTTGCAGCCTTGTCGCGCAACACCATCACCATACGGCCAGCATCGCCCTTGCGGCATTCAGCAATGTAGTCGATAGCCACAATGTGAGAACGATGCACGCGAGTAAAGTGTTTCGGGTCGAGTTTCTTTTCGAGTTCCACCAGCGGCGTATCAATCACGTACTGGCCGTTCACGGTATAGACCGTCGTGTACTTTTCTTCGCTATGGAATCGAATCACTTCGTCAATATTCACAAAAACGATGCGGTCGCCCACCTTGACCTGCAAACGCTGCAAGTAAAGGCCACTCATGTCCACAAGGTTGCGCAGCTTTTCCCAGTTCAAGTCAGAGGGAATCGTCGTGTCGTCCACCTGTGGAATTGCCTTACGCAATTTTTCAATAGAGGCGGCCAAACGTTCAGGTGCCACCGGCTTCAAAAGGTAATCCACCGTATTTTCTTCGAACGCCTTAAGCGCAAAATTATCGTACGCAGTCGTGAAAATCACCAGCGGGACATCGTCACCCTGCAGGGAATGCAACACTTCGAAAGCATCCATGTCGGGCATCTGGATATCCAAAAAGACCACGTCAGGAATCATCTCGTGAATCATCTTGACAGCCTGTACTCCCGAACCGGCTTCGCCCAAAATTTCAATTTCAGAAGAATAGGGTTCCAAAAGCGAAATCATACGCTTGCGGGCAAGCGGTTCGTCATCAATCACTAATGCGGTACACTGCATATTACTCCTTAGGCTATTTTCCCTTCTTTACTGTATCCGCAACAGCGGAATCCTTTGCCGTATCTTTTGCAATAGTCTTTGGCTTGACTTTGAAAATGCGAATCAGTTCAGCGGCCATACCATCTTTGTCTTCGTACACGGTACCGGCCGCCGTCATATACTGCAAATTGCCAAACTTGGCTCGCTTAAAATTCCAATGACCTTTATCGCCCTCAAGAGTCACCTTGATAGTGCTATCCGTTACGGCATACGTTCCCTTCAGGGAATCCGTTTCCATCGTATCTTTCAACACCAGTTGAATCGCTTCGACGGAATTGTCTTCGCCAAGAGTCATGCGCACCATGCGACTCGTGCAATCATCGCACGGCAATCTTCCGGAATAAAGTCCCGGCACATCCTTCGGGATTTCAATCGCAGGCAAATCCGGCAACGGTGCGGATTTTTCTTCTTCACAAGCCATCAAGGCAAAGACAGCAAGCAATGGCAAAGCCATTCTTGCAACAGGGAGAACCATGGATTTAAACCTCTTCATGGTTCACAATGTAGTAATTTAAATTTGAAACAGGCTTTTAAAGCAACTAAAATCCGGCTGAATAAACGACCCTAAAGCCAAGCGTCTGACTTCGATGCTTGGGGTTTTTCTTGTCACGTTCGGCAGAAGCTAGAGCAGTTGCCTTATCGGACCATCCGCCGCCGCGAATTCCCTTGTACGAACCCTCAGCGGGGCCTGTATAGTTCGTTTGCGAAACCGTCGGATACGAGCCGTACCAATCGTTCACCCATTCAGCAACATTGCCCGCCATATCATAAAGGTCAAGGTCATTCGGGGTAAAGCCGGCAACCGCTACGGGGCCCTTATTTTGTGCATAATACGCATATTTCGAGGCGACATCGGTATCCCAGTAGTAAGTCGTCAAGGTCCCCGCACGGGCTGCAATTTCCCATTCCATTTCTGTTGGGAGGCGCACCGTTTCCGCCGCGTAGTTTACAGACAAATTCTCTAATTCACCACCATCATTGACCGATTCATAAACATAAGCCGTATCATATCCCACTTTTTTTGCAAGCGCATTGCAAAAAAGGGCTGCATCGTACCAGCTTACATTGAAAACCGGATAATCATCGCCCAGCTCATCGTCTTTAGAAATAGAGCCCATGATTTTGCGGTAAAGACCTTGCGTCACCTCGGTCTTGCCGACAGAAAATGCACTAATCTTATAGTCTACAGTACCGCGAGTAAAGGAAACCGCCGGCACCCTTACCATCTCTAAATAGTCCGAAAGTTCTGCCAATTCCGAAGATTCCGCCGAAGAGCTAGAACCCGCTTTACCGCTAGAACTTTTCCCTTTACCAGAATCGTCATCACCATGGTATACCGGCACCAACTCCGTAGATTCCCCATCCGCTGTGCAAGCGGCTAGGAAAGCGACCGTCAAGCCGACCAATAATGTGGCGATTCTTCGTGTCATTTTACCACTCCTATGCGGTAGAGTTTCTGCTTGGTTTTGCCGCTTTCAAATTTCACCTTGAGTCGAGCTGTATAAACGTCAGAACCAAGGTCCTTCAAATCAAGGTTTTCAAACTGGTTGCGGCCCTGCTTTGCATCGCTCATTTTTGCCTTGAATACGCAAAGTCCGGTAATATCATAGAGTTCAAGCGTTGCATTCTTTGCTGCCGCACCGATTTCAAAGCGAGCCTTCGCCTTGCCGCCGCGAACCGGATTCGGGAACATGAAGAATTCAGAAATTTCATCCTTCGCAGAGACCTTCTTTACATCGGCAAGCTTAGAGGCATCAAAGTAGCCCGTACGTTCGTTACCACCGGCCGGAAGCGCCCACGCGGCATCCGATTCTGTGGCATCGCTAGAGGCCTTGCGCAGGCGGAAAGCCGTCAGGTTATTGCGATGCAGCGCATAAAGTTCCGGACCCGCAGATTTCTTGTCAGACACAGCGTTTGCCACAAAGATGCTCATCGGCTGAACAACCTTTGTAGAATCCATGTCTTCGTAGCTGCCAGCGGCAATCGGGAATCCGTCCGTCACCTGCTTGCCCTTGCCGGTAAACGCATACACCAGGCCATCGCTGCTCGGCACCAGAATTTCAGGCGTGTCGTCGCCCGTCACATCTACAAGAATCGGGTCACTAAAGAATCCATAAACAGGGAATCCAGCAATCGGAAGCCCCGAACGGTCGAGAGCGTACACCAGATTGTCACCAAGGAATACGATTTCAGGATAGCCGTCGCCGTTGATGTCACCGATAGCAATGCCGGAGGTTTCATGTTTCAAGCCACTCGTACCTGCAGAACCGCGCTTGTAGTTTTTGGTCCATTTCAAGTCCGTCTTTTCATTTGCAGCAGTCGAAACCGCAACCGTTCCGCGACTACCAACCGCAATCATTTCTTCTTTGCCGTCACGATTCAAATCGGTACAAGCAAGTCGATATTTCTCATCACCCCGGCCATTCAATTTCACTTCGACACCATGCAAATATGCAGAGCCTGCCGAAGCCACATAATAAGCAAAGGCGGGTTTACCATCTTCGGTGCCACAATACGCCATGTCGGTAATACCAGTGTGGTTGCCGGCGCCTTCGTTGCCGAGAGCAGTCACCTTGCCCTCTTTTGCATTATAGACAAAGGAGCCTTTTACCGTTGTATAGTAAATGTTGCCGTCAACAATAACGGGCCCTGTCAAAGCAGAATCAATCGTAATTGCGTCTTGCGTCGGGAGTCCACCTACAAAGCTCGTTTTCACGAATTTACTCGTATGCAGGCTGTAAACATCCTTGCCATCGCTTGCCATGCCCACCAGCGGCCCATAGCTTGCGCCCACGCGGTACAGCGGAACTTCACGTTCGGCATTGTCGCGGCTCAATGTCTTTTGCACAATTGCGGTATCTGCCGGGAACAAGGTATCGCCCATCGCATTGAACACTTGAAGAGTACCATCCATTGCTCCAGCAACAATGAGTTTTTCACCATCGCTTTCAGGATTGTCAACAAACACAGCGCCACGCACAGCAGAGGCAAGGCCAATGTTACGCGGGAATTCGGCGCCATCGATGCTTCCGTCATCAATGCTAATGGTCACGCTAATCTTTTGCGCGCCAAAGTTCACCACGCTATCGCCCATGAACGAATTAGAGGTCTTTTCCGTACGGGCACCCTTCGGCACATTCACCGCAATTTTGATTCCGGTATAGCCGCCCTGGGTCGTCATGGTGTTTGCATAACCGGTAGAACCAATCGTCTTGACCGTATCAAACTTCTGCTTGGAATCCTTGTTCGGCTTACGCAAGTGCGGCAACAAGTCCGTACCCGATCCGTAGTCATAAGTATCTTCGCCAAGGGCATTCTTGAACGTCTTGCCAATGCTCAAAATGCCATCGGCTTCGACCATCGCAATACCGAACTGGTGGTCGCGCAAAGTGTCGCCACCCCAGAAGTTTGCAATGCCGTATTCCAAGGTTTCACGCAAATACCAATCATTTACGCGCCACACCACAATACCGCTTGCCGGGAGGCCCGCATCGTAGCTGTCAATATCAACGATAACACCCTTCGCCTTTTTATTGTTGGCCTTGCACTTTTTCGCACAATCCACGCTATCTTCAAAAACCAAATGCAAGCTATCTACAGGCACGGTCTTGATTGTCGTATCGGTACTTTCACCTGCAGCGCTCAGCGACACGCTGACTTCGCCCTCTTTATTCCAACTGCGCTGACGGTTTTCAATCAGCAGGTATTCGCTTGCAGAAAGCGGAACCTTCACAATCTCGGTTCCCTTGCCGGTGCCCGCAGCCGAAATTTCGACCGTCACGGGCTTGCCTGCCACCGGGCGCACTTCTTTTACCGGAGTCCAGCCCATGTAGGCACGTTCCCACGCCGCCGGCAGCGAAGGCAAGAATCCATTGCCCGCATTATAGCCCGCAAAGTCCATCACATCGTAATAACCCAAGCGGCTAATGCCCTTCACCACATCGTATGTATTCGGGAGCCCCAGTTCACGCGCGATCTGGTTCACAATAATTCCATTCACGCCCCAGTTCAGGCCGTCTTGCGACGCGGTTTCGCTCGTGACCATAATCGATTTCAGCGTATCGATGGCAGCATCCTTCAACAGCAGGGCTTCGGCCACCAGCGAATCCTCTTTGCCATTCGCCTTCTTGCCCTCCTTACGGAGCGCCACATTCTTAATCGAATCCGGCAAGTACTGCCAGGCAGACTTGTCAATGTACACATCCATAAAGTCGCCCGGCGTATCGGCGCCGCGCGTCCCCATGCTACCGCCATCAACCAAGCGGCTTGCACCCGCATGAATAATCATGTAGGCACGTTTTGTATTCGGGTTCTTCGAAAGCGGTTCCTTGAACGGAGAATCGCCCGATTCATGCGCCGCCATCACGGCGTCATAAATAAACTGCAAGTAGTCGCGACTGCGGGCATCGTCGAATTCCGCCGTCTTTTCGCCCTTCATCTTGCTTGTGCGGTTATAATCGATAATCTGCTTTTTCAGCTTGTAGGCACTCGATTCCTTCGGATAAAAGTGCGCATCGATGACCACATTACCGTTACTCGCCTTGTTAAAGTAGGCATTGGCAAATTCAAAATGCTTTCTCCAGTAAGGCACACTGTTACGCACACCCACAGGGTCTAAACTATAAGCATCTTTTTTCGTCTTGTCAGAATCAAAAAGCCCCGTTCCCGTCGTCAGGCTGTTATCTGTTTTTTCTTCGGCAAATTCCACACGAATGGCAAACACCTGCAGCGTATCTGCCGCAAACGTCGTCGCTAAAGAGAATAGCCCAAAAACCAATGCAAAAATCTTAGCATTCAACTTCATAACCATAATTTACAAAAAATTATTCCCCGACGCGCTTGAAGCTCTTGGGAATGTTCAATCGCCAGGTTCCTGAACTGAACGATTTGTTTCGGGCAATCTTCTTGATCTTGATTTCCAGGAATTTTTCGCCATCCAAATCAAACTCAATTCTCGACGGAGTATCCACACCCTCGAATTGCTTGAAATCATTAAAATGAATGGTTTCGGTCTTGCCGCCGCGGCCCATGCGAGAAAGCCAAACGACGTGGCCACCCTCTTTGGCAAATCGGAAAAGGCGCCCTATCTTTTCGCGGGCATAAGTCACGCCTTCCATGCGTGTCGAATCTTCGGGCGGCTCGACTTCTTCATAGCCTTCGGGCAACAAGCGCCCGTCAAAAATGTCTGCTACCTGATGAATATGCACCATCGGGATAGCATCACTGTTCAAGAGTCCGACCATGTAGCCCACACCCTTCATGTAAAGCTTTTCGGTCGGGAAAGTCATCTGCCAGCCTTCTTCTTTCCACAAGAGCGACGCGACCCCAATTCCCAGCGGGCCCGTGAGTTCCATACGGTAACGCTTGCCCGGCACCGAGAAAATGACGGCGTCCAGTTCCTGCGTTTTTCCTTCTTCATAAATCGTCAGCAAAAACTTGGCGCGCAGACTATCACGCGGAGCCTCTTGAGCGCTATCGACCGCAGCGGCAGGCTCCACCACAGGCTTTTTACCCGCGCATCCGGCAAGAACGCACAGAGAAAGTAGCACCAATATGGAATAGATAAACTTCAACAAAAGGTCCTTCGATTCAATCAATTTGGCTCTTGTGACATGCAATGTGAAATGTGTAATGTGTGATTCATCATCTCACATTTTTCATTCCACATCTCACATTAGCCACAGTTTACTTCCTACTTTTTATTAAAGTATTTCTTTACGGCAGGGTGATGCGGCTGCAATTTTTTCAATTTCTTGTAAGCGGCCTTGGTTTCGTTCTTCATGCCAAGCGCTTCATAAATGGCAGCCATATGTTCCCAGTAGACATAGTCATCGTCAAAATGCGGGCTCTTGATAAGCTTCATCACCGTCAGGGCATCTTCAAACATTCCCTTGCGGTAAAATCCCCAGGCTCTTGAATCCAAGTACGCTTCAGACGGCTCGCCCTTCTTTTCTTCCATTAACAAAGCTTGGTCGACCATACCGATTCCCTTGTCAAGTTCTTCGGGGCTACGATTCAAGTCAATCAGTGTGTAGCCATAATAGTTCAACACTTCGGCGCGGTCAATGGAGGGATTCACAAAGCGAAGCACATATTCGAAAATGGCAAACGCTTCATCATAACGTTCCATGCGTTCCAAGTTCATGGCGCGCACCACGCGAACCTGCAAATCCGAAGAATCCTTCGAAGCAAGATCCTTGTACAAGCCATCGGCACGTTCACGCAAACCCATCGCATTCTTGATTCTTACAGAATCCCCGATATCCTTCTGCAAAATGTCCTGGGCTTCGGCACTCAAAAGGCGGGCATACACATTACGGAACTGGCGCCTGTTACGCTCAACATCCATCTTCATGCGGACCATCGAAGCAGAATCCGCAATTCCTTCCATCGGAGTCCACTTGTCCCACACGGCAATCAACGAGTCGAGCATCTTATAGGCTTTATTGTACATTCCAGCTGTGCCATAAGTCAATGCAAGCGACGCCTTATCGCCACCCATCGCAGCAGAATCCGCCTTTTCGGCATAGCGTACCGCATCTTTAGTCTTCTTTTCTTTAAAAGCAATCGCCGAAAGCGTGTGGTATGCACTCGTTACATAAACCCGCTGGTCACCCATATTTTCTGCGGCATATTTCAAATGCACTTTTGCACTATCCACATCGCCATATACGTTTTCGTACTGACCCAAGAAACTAGCCAACAGCGGAGTACGCACCATGTCAACCAAATACTTTTTCTTGAGCATTGCATAGGCTGAATCGCGCTTGTTGTTTTCGGCCAAGGCACTCATCAAGAGCACCACCATGGATTCATCTTCTTGCGTCGATTCCGTAAGCGTGTCAACAACGGCCTGAACTTCTTTCAAACGTTTTTGGAACACAAGCCCTTGCACCATTTGCAAAAGCATTTTCTTGTCGCCCGTGGCTTCGTGACCTTTTTCAAAAAGTTCCACGACAGCAGAATCCCTGCCCAAATCCAGCAGCAATTTAAGCTGACGCTGGAAAAGTGTCGGCATGAAATTCACCTGCGGCAGCAACAAATCATACACACGAACCAGTTCCTTAGCATCTTGAATGGCTTCCAGGAACAAGCTATAATCGTACAAAAGCGTCATGTCCTGGTAGCGCGAAGAATCTAGCGCCGCATTAAAGTACTTGCGGGCAGAATCGGCACGGCCGTCCTTCACGTACAGGTGTGCAAGAATACCAAGTTGAGAAGCGGTAGCGCGACCTTTCAATGTTTGGGCTCGCTGAGCCTGCAACAGGGCGAGCGAATCCGAGCCCTGCGACATCATGATTTCAGCAAGCTTGAATGCGAGATAACGGCTCTTGGGGTCCGATTCAGCCGCATGTTGCCAGAACACATTTGCCAAAGCCTTCTCGCCGCGAAGTTCCATTTCTTGGGCGCGAATGAACGACTCGTGCGCCGCATCTACATTCGGCGCATAAGCTTGTTCTTCGGCAAATTTGATAGAATCCAATTTTGCATTAACTGCAGCGGCAATCGCAGCAGAATCAGCAGCAGTCAGGGCACTACTCTTTTTCGACGAAGCACACGCTCCGAGCGAAAGCGACATCGTAAAAAGAGTCGCTATCAAAGAAAGTGAAAGTAGCAATGCCCTCATGAACTTTTTAATCCGCAATCACGAAGTTAACCTTGGAATCAGGCGGCAAGTAATCGCCATGCTTCGGCGAAGTTTCAATCACCGTTCCAGGCTGACGGCCTTCTTCGTCTTTTTTGCGTTTGATTTTTCCTACTTTAAAGCCAAGCGTTTCCATCTTGATGTAAACGTTGTCAATAAGTTCACCGCTAAAATCCGGAAGAGCAGTTTTACCCTGGGTAGCGCCAGCCGAAATCACGACCTTCACCGTGTCGCCAATGCGAACTTTTTCGCCGGCCACTGGAATCGTGCGAATCACGACGCCACGCGGAATGCTTTGGTGCGCACCTTTCACAATCGCACCCTGGACAAGGCCTGCGCGAGCAAGCGAAATAGAGGCTTGCTTCTGGCTCTTGCCGCGCAAATCGGGAATTTCTACTTCGCGAAGGCCCAAGCTTCTCGTGAGCTTGACCGTACGCCCGAGCTTTGCGGTACGTCCGGCGGCAGGCATCTGCACAAGCACCATGCCGGCAGGAATCTGTGCGCTGTAGCGGCCTTCTTCAAGCCATTCGTACTTGAATCCGGCATCTTCCAAAGCTTTCTGGGCAGCTTCTTCGCTCATGCCTTCCAAATTCGGGACTTCACCCGTCGAGGCAAAATGACCCGAGAAAATCGGCATGATCAACTTATCAACCGCAAAGGCGAGCACAATCAAAAGCACAATCCAAATGCCGATTGCCTTCACTACCGGAGCTTTCTTGGCCCACGCGAGCAATTTATTCAAGAAATTCTTTACTTTATCCATAATCAAGTGTCGTCGCTACCCTTTAGTAGCTTTTTCCTGCAAAGCAGTCTCGTCAAAAATCACAATGTCCTTGCCGGTCATGGCAATTGCGTTTGCCTTAACCAGCATCGAACAAATGCGGCTCACCGTTTCGCGAGTGGTGCCCGACATATCGGCCAACTGCTGCTGGGTCGGGCGGTTGTGAATCACCGTGACCATTTGACCGTTGTCGGTATGAATACGCATACCGCGTTCTTCCATCAAGTTCAGGAGAGTACCGGCAACGCGACCGCTCACAGACATGGTAGAAAGGGAACCAATCTGCTTGTTTGCCTTGCGCAGCCTCTTGCACATTTCAGACAACAGACACATTGCAATTTCAGGAGTCTTTCGAATCAAGGAAAGGAACGGCTCGCGATGAATAATCATCAACTGAGCATCGGTCACGGTACGAACCGAGGCAGACCTCGGTTCGCCGTCGATGAGCGACATTTCACCAAAGAAGTCACCGCGTTCCAAGAAACTGAGGATGGTTTCGCGACCATCGACGCCGGTCATGTACACCTGCACCGTTCCCGATGCAATCAGGTACAAGGCCTTCATCGAGCAGTCGCCTTCGAGTACCACCGTTTCATCGCGGTTGAAGTCCTGGACAACAACCAAGTTGGCAAGCAAGCCAAGTTGTTCTTCTGTCAATTCAGAAAAGAGATCCACGCCTTTCAAAAGGCTGCATACATCGTTGTTGTCCATAACCTTCTCCTTCTTTTAGATTTTAGTCCAGATCTACGATGATGCTCTGGTCACGCTTTGCACCGATCGAAATCATACCGATCTTCACACCCACGAGTTCCGCCATGCGGTTCAGGTACTTGCGGGCATTTTCCGGCAGGTCTTCGAGTTTGCGGCACTTGGTGGTATCGCACTTCCAACCCGGCATTTCTTCGTAAACCGGCACGCAGCGGCCGACCTTCGAAAGCTGGTTCGGGAAGTTTTCGATCTTTTCACCATCGCATTCGTAGTGAGTACAAATCTTGATAGAATCGAACGTATCGAGCACGTCGAGCTTGGTAATGGCGAGGTGAGTGAGACCATTCACCACGGCAGCCTTGCGAACCACCGGAGCGTCGAACCAACCGCAGCGGCGGTTACGGCCCGTGGTAGCACCGTATTCGTTACCAATCTTACGGAGCGTTTCGCCCGTTTCGTCCAAAAGTTCAGTCGGGAACGGACCGTTACCCACGCGGGTCGTGTAAGCCTTCACGACACCCACCACCTGGTCAATAGCCGTCGGGCCAATGCCTGCGCCGCAGCTTGCATAGCCAGCGACCGTATTGCTGGAGGTCACGAACGGGTAAGTACCCTGGTCCACGTCGAGAATAGTACCCTGGGCACCTTCGAACACCAAGCGCTTGCCAGCCTTCACAGCGGCATAGAGCATAGCGCTCACATCGCGCACGAACGGCTTGATCTTCTGACCGAGTTCGAGGTAGTCCTTGATGACCTGTTCCGGATCAATTTCGGGAACATCGTACATCACCTTAAATTCTTCGTTGTGAACCTTGGCCATCGCTTCGACGCGGGGGCGCAGTTCGCGTTCGTCCATCAAGTCGCCCACGCGGACACCGATACGGTTCACCTTGTCGCTATAGCAGGGGCCAATGCCGCGGCCCGTGGTGCCGATTGCACCCTTACCGGCCTTCTTTTCCTTGGCCTTGTCGAGGGTAGAATGGTACGGGAGCACCACGTGTGCGTTGTCGGCAATGAACAGGCGACCTTCCGGGTTGATACCCTTGGTGTGCAAGTCGGCGATTTCTGCCAAAGTCTGCACCGGGTCAAGCACCACGCCGTTACCGATTACGCAAATCTTGTCATCATGCATAATGCCCGAGGGAATCAGGTGGAACACGAACTTCTTGTCGCCCACTTCCACGGTATGGCCTGCATTGGCGCCGCCCTGGAAACGCACGATGTAGAAAATCAACAACCTTGGCCTTGCCTTCGTCACCCCACTGGGAACCGATTACAACACGATTTGCCATATATCCTTCGTTTTTATTTCTAGTTAAACACGAAAATAAGCTACCCAGGGAATTTCCCTGAGCCCTTTTTCGCCATAAAGATAAAAAAGTGGGGTTTCAATGGCGCCAAGCGGACACCCAAAGGCATCGTTTTAGCCCAAAAACAGGCATTTATTGTCAAAAAATCCATACAAATCAAAATACATCAAACTTTTTTTTTGCTTACAATTTTTAATTTGTACGCACTTATTTAAAAGGGAGCTAAAAATGAAGAAGAAATTTCTACTCGTATCGACACTCATTTGCATGCCGGTTTTCTTCGGCTGTCTTGAAGAAACAAGTCAGGTTTCCGAACCCGAACCGGAACAAGAACAGGAACCGTTTTACTGTGTAACGGAACCTTTGCAAGACTTAAGCGGGCTTAAGGTTATTTGCGGCGGTGACTCTGTCGGCATTGTCCAGAACGGAAAAGACGGCAAGGACGGTCTCGACGGCATCGACGGAAAAGATGGCGAAAAGGGTGAAAAAGGTGATAAAGGCAATGACGGTAAAGACGGCGTCAATGGTAAGGACGGCGTAGACGGTAAAGATGGCAAGGACGGAACCTCCTGCTATATCGCCGAAAATGCAAAAATTGACAGTTTTGACATTTACTGCGGCGACGAAAAAGTTGGCGAACTGCACAACGGTAAAGACGGTGCAGACGGCAAAGATGGCGCCAATGGTAAAGATGGCGTAAACGGCAAGGATGGCACCAATGGCAAGGATGGTAAGGATGGAGCCTCCTGCACAGTCAAGGTCAACGCCGAAAACAACGGTTACGACATTTACTGTGGTGGCGAAAAGGCCGGCGAACTCCACAACGGAAAGGACGGCGCAAACGGAAAAGATGGTACCAACGGTAAAGATGGTAACGACGGCAAGGACGGTAAGGATGGCGCCTCTTGCACCGTAAAGCAAAACAACGACATCAATGGTTTCGACATCTTCTGTGGCAACGAAAAGGTCGGCGAACTCCATAATGGAGCCGACGGCAAGGACGGCGCTAACGGAAAGGATGGAACCAATGGTAAAGACGGCAACGATGGCAAAGACGGTAAAGATGGAGCCTCTTGCTACACTGTTGAAAACACCGAAGGCAATGGTTACGATGTCTACTGTGGCGACGAAAAGGTCGGCACGCTCCGCAATGGAGCCAACGGCAAAGACGGTGCAAACGGTAAGGACGGTACCAATGGTAAAGATGGTAACGACGGCAAGGATGGTAAGGATGGCGTCTCTTGCTATGTAGCCGAAAATCTTGAAATCAATGGCTTTGACGTTTACTGTGGCAACGTAAAGGTTGGCGAACTCAAGAATGGCGCCGATGGTAAAGATGGTACCGATGGCAAGGATGGTATCGACGGTAAGGACGGAAAGGATGGCGTCGATGGCAAGGATGGTAAAGACGGAACCTCTTGCTCTGTCGTAAAGAACGACAAGATCAACGGATACGAAGTTTACTGCGGCAACGAAAAGATTGGCGAACTTTACAACGGTAAAGACGGCAAGGACGGAGCCGACGGAAAAGATGGTACTGATGGCAAGGATGGCAACAACGGCATTGATGGTAAGGATGGTACTTCTTGCCGCGTCGAAGCCAACGATGACATCAATGGCTACGATGTCTACTGCGGTAAAGAAAAGGTCGGCGAAATTCGCAATGGCGAAAAGGGCGCCGACGGCAAGGACGGTAAAGACGGAACCGACGGCAAGGATGGTAACGATGGTAAGGACGGAAATTCTTGCCGTGTCGAAGCTAACGACGACATCAATGGTTTCGATGTCTACTGTGGCGAATTCAAGGTCGGCGAACTCCGCAACGGCGAAAAGGGTGCTGACGGCAAGGACGGCGCCAATGGTAAAGACGGCAATGATGGTAAGGATGGCAACGACGGTAAGGACGGAACTTCCTGCCGCATCGAAGAGAACCTGACCAACAACGGCTACGACATCTTCTGCGGCAGCATCAAGGTCGGCGAACTCAAGAACGGCGAAAACGGCAAGGATGGCGCCGATGGTAAAGATGGTACCGATGGCAAGGATGGAAAAGATGGAAAGGATGGTCAGGACGGAAAAGACGGCAAAGATGGTAAGGACGGCATTCAGCCCCTTAGCGCCGAATGCAGGGCCCTCCGCTCTACCACCGACCAATTCTCTTCGATCTACGACGTATTCGGTTGTCTCCGCCCCACTGAAAAGGCGACCTTCATTCTCCGCCACGCCGCCCGCCCCAGCGACAAGTATGGACCGAACGACCCGCTGAACGAAACGGGCATGCAACAGTGCGCCACCGTCGGCAACAGACTTAAAGAAATGAACCTCGACGATTTCTCTTACATGCACACCTATTACTACCGTGCCAAGCAATCCGCATGGATTATCGGCAACAACAAGGGTCAATACATGGGCGATAGCAGCACCTGGTTTGGCGAAACCGACAACAGCTTCCAGACCACAAACAACGATCTGTTAGAAAAGGTGTACGTCAAGAACGAAGGCAAACGCAGTTCCTGCAAATCTGGTTGGGGTGGATTCGCAAAAGCCGCCTACAGAGAATATGACAACGACAACCAGAGAAACAATTGCGAAGCCGCCTTCTACAACATTGACAGCATTGTTGACGTTGTTGTTCAAAGACACTTCACCTACGACAAGATGAAACCGGGTGTTACCCTAGCCATTTCGCACGACCAGTTCCTCGCCCCGTTCGTCATCTCCATCAGCAAGCGCAAGATTCATGGCGACAATGGACGCGACTTGCGTTACCACAAGTACTCCAACGATCAGCATTGGATCAACTACCTCTCCGGTGTAGCCATCATCACGGATCCTGACGACAACATCAGAATCATCCCAGTCACAGCACTCGACAAGGGATTCTTGCAGTAAGCAATAATGCGTAATACAAAAGAGACCAACCTTCGGGTTGGCCTCTTTTTTTCCATTTATTTTTCCAAGCTTTTTATCAATGAATCCAGCCGCGCAGACAAGTGTTCTGCGCCTGCAGCGCACAAGTGGTCATAATCGTTTGCCATAGCATTCGTATAGTCATGTGCTCCAAACTTATTTTCATCCATCAATATAAAATGCGGATACACGCTGGCCAACGAATCAAAGAACGCTATTATTTCCTTTGCAACACTTCTGCGTACTCCATATCGGCCAAAACTACCTGTTTTTGCATACTTGGGAGATTGCGGATAAACCAAGCCAATTATTTTAAATCCCTTGTTTTGTGTACTATCAATAAATGCTGTCAAGCTATCAATACTTTCCGCAAGGTTTTTCTCTTCATTCCCCGACAAAATCGAATCTCCCGAAGCTCGAATCTCTGGGCCCCAGCCATTCGATAGCATTTTCAGAAAGCCATGGGTATTGACAAAGTTCAACGAGTCTTCGCTAGAATAGCAAACATTCGCATCTACGACTACTTCAAAGTTCTCAGGCACACCAGCCTTCCAAAAACCATGATTCTTGTCATAAATATATCCTGGAGCCTGTTTAAAAAATTTTCGTTCCCTCACTGCAATGTCATTTTTCATTAAATCAGGAGATATCTCCACAATCAAATATTTAAGCCCATGCGCATGCGGTACTACATAATTGTCAAGCAAATAAAGTTCCGTCCACACATCTCCACCAACATACCCCAAATTTAAGGAAGGCATCGGAATCAGCGCAGGGTCAAAGCCTCTCTCAGCACGCGAAGTTCCGACAGCTATCATCTTCAAGGTATCCCGCATATCCCAAAACATGCGCATTTTTAAAGCAACAGACTTTTCTCCCGCCTGCAAAATAGGATCCCAATACATGCCAGCACTATCTAAGTCCAAGTATTCGTTTTCAAAAAACACCTTCGGCATCACCCATAAACTCGGATGCCACAATTCATTTCCTTCAGCAAGTTCAATCATGCTAGAATCAAGAACATTCACCAGCACCAATTTTGCATGTTCACCACGTGCATTCACAAGCGTCGCAACCGACCAATTCTCGCGGCCAGCCCATTCGGAATGGTCAAAAGAATATCCCTTGGGCGCAGGAATAGCACGAATCAATTTTCCACTGCTGTCAGCAACAAGCAAGCGTTCATGAACGCCATACTTTTCGCTAGCAAATTTTCTTCCTGTAGAACCGCCAAAATCCAAAAAGAGCACTTGTTTCAAGCCGTCTTTCGAAAGCGACGCATTGCAAGCCTGTTCCCCATTGTACCAAATTTCATCTTTTCCGTTTGCATGCACACGTAGTTTACGTGCACCCGACACCGCCAAATTTCCGCCTTTTTCAAAACCGCTATGGTAAGCTCCATTTAAAACTTTCTTTGGCTTTCCGAATTTTCCATTTGAAAAAGGCACCATCCATGTTGCATGCGCAAAGAACTCTGCATCGTCACTATTATCACCAGCTCCATCTACATACACAATTGAAGTATCGCCATTTGAGTCTACATGCCAACGGGGTATCGCCGCATTTTTCACATCCAGTTTTACAAGTTCACTTCCATTCACATCCAAATTTCTCACATACACCGAAGACTCACCATTAACGCCCTCTATTCCCGTACAGAAAGCGACCTTCATGCCGTCCGGTGAAATTTCTGGATGAAACACGGGAATGCTATCGTAGATTTCAACAACATTCGCAGTTCCCCCACTGAAATCGACATACATTAAATTATCAGTCTCACCATTTCTAAACACAAGCTTTGCATGCCTCGTTCCAATTTTTTCTTGAATATCTGACGAATAAGCTTTCATTTTCACAAAACTCGTTTCAGACTTACCACGTCCATTCATCCACACCGCATTCGGAATTCGTCCAAACGCCAAACGAAAACCCATGTACGACAAAAGAGTCGATGCAGTCACAGGATAAACGTCACCGCGATTATCAAGGTTCATTTCCGCAATCGAATTAGCAATCGACCCACCCTTAACAACCTTTTCACGCAACGAATTACCTGTAGGTGTGCCCACATAATTTTCTACAACCGTATCCCTAAAATCACCAAGCCAGTCATTTGTCATCTCAAGGGCATTACCAGCAAAATCACAGAAGCCAATCGAATCCGGCAAAGCACAAACCGCTTGAAGTGTAAAATTCGAATTTGCAGAATTCCAGCTATTCACTCCAGGATTCCATGTCTGCGACGCAGCCATCACCCATTCCGCTTCGGTCGGCAACCGAAATCCGTCTACGTCAGTACGAGTCCCTAGACCTTCCAAATTCACGCAACGACCATCCGAGGTAAACATGGGCTTATGATACGCATAAACCGTATCGTAGCCATTCGCCTTACTATAAGCATTCGCAAAAAGAACGGCCTCAAAATACGACACATCAGACACGGGCAAACCACGACCACAATTCAAACCAAAATACCAGTCTTCGTTTCGGGATATTTCTTTATACTCGTCGCAAGTCACTTCGTGAATTCCGAGCGAATACTCGTAATTCAGATTCACGCGCATTTTCCCGTCACCCAACAAAACAGACGCCCCATTCGGCACGATACGCATCATTCCGAATCAACCGCAGGAATCCCTGCATCGGCCACCGACCCCTCTTGCTCTTCATAATGCGAATTCGAACACGCCCCGAAAAGGACGCAGAAAAGGAGGCTAGCAACTAGCCTCCCGAAATTCATTTTTGGAATTCTCGTTTTCACGACACGCGCACCGTTTTCGATTACGGCACCTCAACGCTGTCGAGAATCTTCTGCACGACAGTTTCGGCAGAGACTTCTTCTGCTTCGGCCTCGTAGCTCAAGATAATGCGGTGGCGGAGCACTTCCATCGCAACGGCCTTCACGTCTTCCGGCGTCACGTAGGCGCGACCCTGGATGAACGCATGGGCCTTCGAAGCCTGGGCAAGGCCGATAGAAGCACGCGGAGAGGCGCCCACTTCCACAAAGCCCACCAGGTCGCTGCGCTTGATGCTGCCCGGATCGCGGGTCGCAAGTACAAGATTCACGATGTATTCGCGCACGCGTTCGTCCACATACACCTGCTTCACCAGCTGGCGGGCGGCCAGAATATCTTCCTTCGTGGCGACAGCCTGCGGCTGGCGGAGCCCCGCACCGGCAACGGCGTCGAGAATCTTCATTTCGTCGGCCTTGTTCGGGTAAGACACCTTCACCTTCAAGAGGAAACGGTCCACCTGAGCTTCCGGCAGCGGATACGTACCTTCCTGCTCAATCGGGTTCTGCGTGGCAAGCACCAAGAACGGTTCGTCGAGCTTGAACGTCTCGTCACCAATCGTGATATGGCGTTCCTGCATGGCTTCGAGCAAGGCGCTCTGCACCTTCGACGGAGCACGGTTAATTTCATCAGCGAGCACCAGGTTCGTAAAGAGCGGGCCCTTGCGGGTCTCGAACTTCGCTTCCTTCGCGTTGTAAATCGTGGTACCCAGCAAGTCGGCCGGCAACAGGTCGGGCGTGAACTGGATGCGCTTGAAATCCAGCGAAACGGCATCGGCAAAAGCCTTCACCGCCGTCGTCTTGGCAAGGCCCGGCAGGCCTTCCAGCAGCACGTGACCGTCGGCCAGAATACCCGTCAAAATGCTTTCCACCAGAGCCTTCTGGCCAATCACCGTCCCTTCCACTTCACGTAGCAAGTTCATGCAAAAAGCGCTCTGCTGTCTAACCTTTTCCGAAAGTTCCTGAATATCCATTTAGTTAACCTCTTCTGTTTTCGCGAATTAAGATACAAAATTCCACGAAAAAAGGCAAATTAATCCCGAGTTTTAGACCGAAAGAAAGAAAATGCCACACGGATTTGAAATGCCTAACGGCATTTTCTTTTTTATCAAAGGTGGGAATGGTTCCCCCTAGCACCCCCATATTCTTCTTTTAAATTCGTCCTTTATCTTCGGTAAATGACAATGATTCCTTCTTTGAATGAATCATCCAATCCAGAGATACGGAAAAACGATTCCTATCTTCGCTGATATCTCGCCCATAACGAAATTCCAATGAAAAATTCCCATACGAAACATAACCGCCCGCACCCACTTCTGTATAACGAATAGATTTAGGGCTCCCCATACAAGATCCCGTAGGACCAAAGCCCCCTCCGCAATCTTCTTCTTTCCAATAGGATTCTCGTCCATTTTTAGAAATATGTTCTGTCAATCCAAACCGCAATTTTTCACCTGCATAAAATTGCTCTATAGTAGATATACCTCCAGTCCACCCCACTACAGCTGTTTTACCACCTCCCTCATCAACGCGATCAGACAACGGGAGCAAATTACTCCAAGCCATCACACCAAAATTTTTCGACACAAAACCCGGTTGCCAAATCGGAGTCAAGCTCTGCAATCCAATTCCTAAAGTAAAATGAGATTTATTGAAATAATGTATCGCAGATAAATCAACCGGCCACTCATCCGATTCTATCTCATCATAACCAGACGGCAAATAATCTAAATCCCTTTTTGTTTCATTTACTAAATCGCCCGTATACATAGACAATGTCAAAGCAGTTGTTGCAAAGTCTTCTCTATACGAATCCATAAAGGCAGCTGCAGAAGGCGGACGAGTTATAACGCTGCACCCCGCAAGCAGCAGGGCGCACACCGCCAACACAATCCATAAAATTCCGCGAGTCATTATCTACAAAATAGAATATCCAGGCAAAACCCGGATTCATTCCATCAGCCTATTCGCGGACTTCATCAAATAAAACGAACCATTTTCCCCACGCCGGGAAAATGATCAGCGCAATTACTTTTTTTTCTTCTTCGCAGGGGCCGGTAACTCGGGAAGCATCGCGTCGAGCAAACGAACTAAGAGGTCGTTGTCTTCAATCTGTTCGTTGGTCACGCGGAGCATGGGCTTAGCGCCATCGTATGGCAGCTGCTTCTTTGCGGCAGGGAGCATCGCCAAGGCCGCAGGCACGGGCTTTACCAGCAGGCGGTCATCGTAAATCCCGCCAAAGATTTTCCCGTCAGCGTACAAGATGTACTCGCCCATCATCTTGCGGGTAGTCACGCGGAAACCACCTTCAAGCAGCTTTCCATTGAACTGCTCCAAAACATGGTCACGAAACTTCTCTGAACTCGGCATGGATTCCTCTCAACTTTTTTCACAATATAAAAAATTAATTTGTATATTCTCCACATGCTCAACTACGTATTCCTCATCCTCGCCATTGTCGCGGAGGCGGCCGGCACCACGCTCCTCAAGATGTCGGAGCAGTTCACCAAACTCGTCCCGTCCATCGCCTCGCTCGTCTGCTACGTGGCGTCGCTTTACCTGCTGAGTCTTTGCCTGCGCAGCATTCCCATCGGCATCGCATATGCCACCTGGTCGGCGCTCGGCATCGCCCTCATCACCATCAGCGGCATCTACTTCTTCAAGCAGATGCCAGATTTAGGAGCCATCATCGGGCTCGTCCTGATTATTTCAGGCGTTGCCGTGCTGAATATATTTTCGAAGATGGATATCCACTAAGATATTCTATTCGATAGGTTCTATCTGCGGTCTTATCCTACAGGGGGAGATAACCATCTCGGCGAAAGGTCTCCAGTACGGGTCTGTATAGACGCGGGCCAAGTTTTCCGGACAGCCTTCGCATTCCAGGGGGTTCGTCTTGACCTCGCATTCAATGGCGTCTTCGTTAGTATCGATGAATGTCCCGCCCTCGGCTTCGCAGGAATCCCGGAATGCCTCCTCGATACCAGTGACGTACTTGGCCGAGTTGCGGCTCAACGTTTTCGATACAGTGCTGTCGTCCATGGAGAGGTGCTCGCTATAAGTAAGGGTGTCTTCTGCCAGTTCGCAGCGGATGTAGTCACTTGTTCCCCAATACATATTGGCTACTGTCCCGCTTTCTAATTGGACCCTGTGAGGGAGGCACCACATGGGATTATCCGGATGTTCTGGGCTTTCGACACACCAGTGGTCGACCATGATCATTTTGCTGAGCGTGTAGCCTTCCAGCCAGCTTTCGGGAATGGAGTCCGTTTCGTCCGTCGGATTGACGCGTGCACGTTGTTCCTCGTTGTTGCCGGATGCCTGCGAAACGGCTTGTTCCGGGGCGGACGCGTTGTCGCTTGAGCAGGCGTACAACGCGATTGCGGCAAAACCGCAGACGATAGTTTTGATTGCGTTTTTCATAGGTTTCCTCCTAACGGTTTATGGTTTTAGTCGCGGCAGATGCCGACAATCAGTTTTACATACTTTTCCCAGTTGGGGTCGGTGTATTGAACACTTTCGGGTGAATTTTCATTTACGGGAGACCGCAATTCGCAGGTAAAGTTACGCTGTCGCGCGACAACGGTTTCCTCTTCTGTCAAGGTTCCGCCTTCAGTAATGCAGTCCGTTTCAAAGGGTTCTACGGATACTGAGTCGGGCAGGTTCAGGTACTTATGTATTAACGAGTCGGAAACACTTACGGAATAAACGAACCAGTTGGAATCGTTTTCGCAGAAGAGCGCTTCGAAGTGATCAAGGACTTTGTTGTACAGCGTTCCGTTCTCGACTTCAATTCCTGGAACCCGGGTTAGATCCGAAATGATAAAGTGTTGCTGCTGAGCAGCTGGCGTGTCGGAGGAAACGGGGACTACGAACGTTTTGGTCACGGTCCATTCGGCAAGAGCGCTGTCGAGCGCAACGGTGTCAACTTGCGCGGTTACGGAGTTTGCCTGTTCGTCGGTGCCGGCGGTGTTGTCTTTGCCGCAGGCAGCAAGCGAGGCGGCCGCAGTCAAGGCGAAGGCTGCCGTAAGCAGCGTGATAACGGTAGAGGAAAATGCTTTAGCGAACTTCATAGTAATCCTCCTATACATTGTCCGTGAGCGGGAAGAGTTGCAAGTTCAGACGGTACACGCGGTCGATTTTCTTGCAACCATTTGCAAGAGCAATCACATTGCGACGGCACTTGTCAATTTCTTCGGAAATCCGTGCGAAAGTCAAAGCGTCGACGCCCATGGTCACTCCAGAGATATTTCGCTCGCGCACGTCAACCTTGTCAATCGCTTCCTTCGCAAGGTCGCACATTTCGCGGTTCATGCTACGAAGCGCCAAAGGAATCGCCTCCGTCGAGCCGGTAATCGCCTTGTCTGTTTGGCGGTAAACATTCTCGCCGGTTTCTTCGAGGAATTTCGCGCGAGTGAGCATCGCAAGTGAATCGCGGACCTGCTGCGCCGTGTAAAGGTGCCTGATTCGCTTTGCCATCTCGTTCGGGAGTGCACCCGGCATCAGGGGCGCAAGCTCGCGCACAATGGAATTGATGGCTGATTCGTAGTAGGCGAACGTGTCGGAATCGATAACGCGCGCCTTCTGCTCCTTGGCGATGCGGGTGAGTTCCGTGAATGCGGCCTTCTTCTTTTCGTCGTTCGATGCATTCCCGAATTCGACCATCTTTTCGAAATAGGTGCGTTCGAAACCCGTAAGCCCCATGGCGTTTGCCACGCGCGGGAGCCCTACGCGACTGAGTGAACTCTTGCCTTCGCAAACCAGCTTGAGGTACGAAGGCGATGCAAAGCCCGCTTCCTTCGAAAATTCGCGCCAAGTAAAACCGGACTTCTTCTTTTCTTCATAGAAGTCCTGCATATAGCGGCGGTAATCTTGATATTCAGTAATCAGTTTCATATTTCGTTCCCTTACACCTTCAATATAACCTCATTTTTTTCAAAAGTCAATATAAAATGATACAAAAACATCAAAATTCTATTAAAATCACAAATATTTGTGATATATCAGAAATTTATTTTCACGAATGATACAAGCAAAGCACCAAATGATACAAGGCGAAAGCCCCTACACACAGATTAATTTATTCGCAATAGAAATTGTGTTATTGACTAAAAGCCTTTTCCATATACACGCACTCGAACGTGTCATGATGGGCCTTGCCGCTCTCGTTGAAACGGTAGCCCATTTTTTCATAGAAGCCCACGGCATTTACGCGGCTCGAAATCTCGATTTTCTTGACGCCAGCCTCGCGCATCCACTTTTCGGCTTCGGCAACAACAGCCTGGCCCAAATGTTTGCCCCGGTATTCCGGCAGCACCACCACACGCCCGATTTCGGCAACGCCTTCGCGAAGCTCGAACCAGCGGCAAGTAGCCACCGGGTAAATACCGTCCAGCGCCAGAATGTAATGGCAGTTTTCGCCATCATGGGCATCGACTTCGGCATCGAGCGGGATCTGGTACTTGTGCATCATCGTTGCCATGCGCACGTAGTAGACGCCAGCGCGCTCACATTCTCTTGAAACCCGGATAATTTTCATTGAAAGTCCGGCTAATCTTCTTCGGAAATTCCCATGAGTTTCATGGCGCCTTTCCAGGTTTCCTTGTTTTCGAAACCATCGCGCTTGCCGCCGCCGTAGCGGGCATGTGCGAATTCTTCTACAAGGGTTTCCCAGCCTTCCAATTTACCCTCTTTCACGAGGTTGTCGAGATTGACCGCGGAGGCGGCCATTCCGAATTTATCGGCCACGTATTCCTTGCAGATGCTTTCGAGTTCCAAAAGCCATTCGCGGCTATCAGCCGTATTCACTCGCTGCTTAAGAACCATCATGCGTTCGCGCAGGGCGTCTTCTGCGGCGTTTTTAGCCGCAACAGCCTCTGCACGCACAAAGCCACAATAAGCCCAACAGCAAGCGGAAGCGGGTTAAAAGGTTCATTCACGCGCACGTCCACGCTTTCGCTGCGCAAATCGAGCGGTTGCCCCATTTGCGTCGGAATTTCAAACCGCATCGCCGGAATATGCAAGTTGCCCGTATCGGCCGCCAAAATCTTGTAGGTAAACGTAATCGAGGCAACTTCCTTGCCGTCTTTCACAGAGCGTGCCGATTCCTGCGACATGCCCACCTGAGTCAGGCCCTTCGCATTCGCCGTGCCCGTCGGCACCACCAAAAGCGCACTCCCTTGCACGCCCCAAGAAACTGTCACCGGGAATTCAAACGTGTCGCCCACGGTCACCGCGGGCATCCCCCCCTGCGGCCCCGCCGAAATCGAAATCCCGAGCTGTTCCGGCGTCGGCATTTCGATCTCCGGCGCCGCCACAACGCTATCAGTTACAGCAGAATCAGCCACATTTTCTACATTCAAAGAATCGTTTTCCATACGCGAAGAATATACAAAAACAAAAAAGCCCCAGATACTAATCTGGGGCTAAAAACATTGGCGATGGAGCGCCTATCTACTAAAACGGACGCACAAAGTTACCGTTCAGCAAGGCACTGTAAATACCCATCAGAATGTCGGAGAAGTAGCTAGAGCCCGTGTTAGCCGGAGTTCTGGTGTTGAACAAATCCGTACAGGCGCTTACCCAAGTCGGATTGGAGCCAAAACCAGTTACGCACCAAGCTCCAAGCCAATGAGACGGAATAGCCGTACCAGTGCTTGCAGCATCGCTCTTTGCCGGATCCCATGAGTAGTTGACCATCAACGCATTCGAAGACGGATCGCCTCCAGACTTTCCAGAAATAAAGGTGTTCAGCTTCGTCAAGATAGCCAAGGCACGTTCATCCTGGAACCAGTAGTAATCCCATGCGATACGCCACGGAATACGCACCGATTCCTTGTTGAAAGTCCAGTAGGTCTTTGCTGCAGAACCATTGTCCGGGTCCACAGCCACACCGGCCGAATTGCTCCAATCCGGGAACACGCCCGTACCGGCATTCTGCACCATAGTCATGTAAGCATACATGGCGTCGAGTACACCGGTCCAGTTATGACTCGGATCGGTATCAACCATGGCAAACAAACGGAGTGCCACCGGCGAGAAATAGCTGAGGTTGTAAACCGGATCAGCTCCCTGCCACATATCGTCATCGCCCGAGTAAATCAGCAAACTGGTCTTGTTGATTTCGTAGTCCCAAATTGCCTTCATAATTCTCTGGGCGTCGGTAAGGTATGCCACAGAACCGGTCTTGTAATACATCAAAACAAGTGACGTGGCAATATCCAGGTCAGCATCGGTAGCACTGGTATAGTCCACCTTCTTGGCAAAGCTGAAGGTAATCCACGGAGTAAGTTCGACGCCATAATAATCGCGGAACGCCCTAGAATAATTCCAGATGCGCACAAAGGCGTCGTCATCGCCATTAAAGTAGGTGAGCAACATGCCGTAGCCAACGCCTTCGGACACAGTGCAACCGCGATACTTCATGCTTGCGACATCGGAATCCTTATTCAAACAGGACTGCTTATAGTAACCCGTATTCTGGTTAGACCAAAGCACACGACCCGCCGGCAAATACTGCGCTGTAAAAATTTCCGCAAAGTCTGCTGCACTCGAAGAATAGTAGACCAATTCATCTTCGAGAGTTGCAAAGTGAGACGGCTTCCAAAGGGCATAAACATTGGCAGGATAAGCCGGGTTGGCAGAAGCAGCCAAAGCCACCGGCGACGTCCAAGCAGTTCCCGGATTGGTAACCGGCGTAGTGGTACCCGGATCGGTCGGAGTCGTGGTGCCCGGGTCAACAGGAACAGTTGTACCAGGGTCGGTCGGAGTAGTTGTACCCGGATCTGTAGGAATTGTCGTACCGGGATCGGTCGGAATAGTGGTCCCCGGATCAAGCGTCGGATCCACAACAGGATCAGGTATACCAGACGTAGAATCGTCACCACATGCAGCAAGGCCAAAAGCCAAGCTCAAGGCCAAAGGAGCCATCATGGGGGTTAGAAATTTCTTGAAATGCATAACAACCTCGTTTTGCGTTTTTTCTCAAATATATATTTTATTGCCGTTTTTTCAACAAACCAGACCAAAAATTAATTTTAGTGTAATCTAGGTCATATCAAAAAAAGAAAGGGCCGCGGGAACCCGCAACCCTTCCTTAAGATTTTACCGAAGTAAGATTACTTCAGCATGATCTGCTGAGAGAGACCCATAGCGCGAACCATGTAGACACCAGCCTGGAGCTTGGAAAGATCCATGGTCTTCACAGAGGAGGCTGCCATAACAACCTGACCCTGGAGGTTCACAATTTCAGCCTTGGCAACAGACTTGCCGAAGGAAAGGGTACGGCCAGCGAGCTGAGCCTTCAGAGAAGACTGCATAGCCTTGGCACCGATAGCAGTGCGGCACTTACCGTAGTCACCAACCTGCATAATGTTGAATTCACCGGTAGAACCAGTCTTGGCCTGCACCTTCACCTTGATAGAAGCGAGAGATGCAACAGCTTCGTCGATGGAGATGGACTGGTCAGCCTTTGCCCAGCTCGGCTGAGCAAACTTAGCCCAAGGAACATCAACAGACTTACCAGTGGCAGACTTACCCATGTCATAAGCCGGGTTAGCGTAACCGATCTTAGCGTCGTTAGCGTCGCCGAGACCAAGTTCGAGGGTAGCAGCATGCGTTACAGAAAGCGTCATGCAAACACCACTCATAGAGGAAGCATCAACCGGGATAGCCTTACCAGCAGCGTCGGCACCACCAACGTTGAAGCCGATACCGATGAACGGGTCATAATCCAAGGTACCCTTACCGAGGGTGTAAGTACCGCAGATACCGGTGACGCAAGCTTCGAGAACAGGTTCAAGTCCACCGTAGTCCGGATCCGGATCAGCAGCCCAAGTCACAACAGATTCGCCACCATCAGCAGCGTCGTTGTAATTGTACCAGTAACCGGAGTTATCTTCGCCAGCGTCGAGTTCGGTATCAACACGAGCAATACCATCTTCACCATTCCAGGTCACGAAACCAAAGGAAAGGGAAGCAGCTGCCAAGATGGCAGAAGCGCTAAGAATTTTCTTGTTCATAATTCTCTCTCTTTTTTAAAGTTATGCCCATAAGGGCGGTTCGCACCCTAATATATCTTTTTTTTTCGCAAGCTGTCAAATATTTTTTCCTTTTTTTCGCTAAAAAACGGACACCTATTGCACAAACCCTAAAATCTTCAAAAAAACGCAAAAAGGATAATAAAAATTTACCAGATATGCCGATTTTCGCTATTTTTAACAAATGTAAGCGAAATCACATTCGATACACGCGCACATTTTTTATTTCTTGCGAACAGCGATAAAAAGGCCGAAAAAATATATTTTTTCCCGTATTCACAAGTAAACATTATTTTAGGGGCGGAACCCTCCAAATATTCCATAATTAAGGTATCTTTACCCTCGATGGGAAAAAAGGGATTATCTAAGGGAATCATTATGAATATTAAAAAACTTATCCCCTGCCTGCTCGCACTCGCTGCGGTACCGGCACTCGCGGCAGCATCCACTGCCACCCCCAAACGCATTGGCCCTGTCAGCTATTATGGCGCTCTCCATACTGACGGCGGTAAAATCGTTGGCGCCAAGAACGGTCAAGAAGCCATGATTCGCGGTATGAGCCTTTTCTGGTCCGACGCTACTGGCATGCCGTACTACAACAAGAACGTGATTACTTGGGCTGCCGAAAACCTGCCCATGGACGTTTTCCGTTTTGCTATGGGCATTACCTATTACGATAGCGATGGCGGTACCAGCAACGCCCTCGACGAAAGCTATTCCTACGCCGGCGCCCCCGATGGTTACATGGGCATTATCGACCAGATGGTCGAAGCCGCTATCGAAAACGACATTTACATTATTTTGGACTGGCATAGCCACCGCGCAACCAACGAACAGAATATCGCAAAGACCTTCTTTGAACAGGTTGCCAAGAAGTACAAAGACGTTCCTAACGTCATTTACGAAATCTTCAACGAACCCGTAAGCCAGAGCTGGGATCAAGTGAAGGGCTACGCCAACAACATTGTTCCGCTCATCCGCAATAGCACCGACAACCTGGTTCTGGTCGGTACGCCGAGCTGGTCCCAGATGACCCAATACGGTGGCGTAAACGGCAAGAACGTGGGTTACGTTCTCCACTTCTATGCAGGCACCCATGGCGTAGGCACCTACGGTGGCCGCGCAACACAGGCAAAGAGCAGCGGCAATGCCGTGTTCATTACCGAATGGGGTACCACCAATGCCGACGGTGCAGGCAGCCCGAGCAGCGGCAGCACCCAGGAATGGATGAGCTTCATGGAAACGAACAAAATCAGTAACTGTAACTGGAGCTTGCGTGCAGTCGGTAGTAAATACGCCGTCAACAACAAGCAAGAAACTTCCGCCATGTTCAGCGGCAGCGATGACCTGAACACGATCGGTAAGCTCAACAGTGCAAGCTACAGCGAATCCGGCAAGCTCGTTAAGGATTACCTTTCGAAGAACGCAACCGATTGGCCCAGCTTGTTCGCCAAATCTCTGAAAACCGGTTCTTGTTCCTTTAACGCTACGACAGTTAAAGAATCCGCTGGTAACGTTGCAAGCGTCCTCAAATCTGGCTGTACTTACACCTCCAGCAACGAAAACGTCGTGACCTCTACGGGCGATATCAAGAAAGCTGGCTACGTTATCATGACCGGTAATGATGGCTCTCAGTCCCTGGTTATCGTTAGCGCCGAAGCTAAGCAGACTATTGCAGGTTTTGTTGATCTCAAGTGCTACAACAACGGCGACTGCACCAACAACAGAACTCAGAAGTACTCTGGTGGCCAGAATATGGAATGGGTCGTCTCCGTGGCTAACACCACTGATGAAGGCGCCAAGTTCACTCTGACCTCCCTTGACCCGAGCGTTGTCACGGTCAAGACTGCCACCTGTTCCGACGCATCTTGTTCTTCTCTCCAGAAGGGCAAGCAGGTTGTCATGTATGAATTCAAGGGCTACGGTACCGCAAAGGTCGTTGCCACCGCACCTGCAGCAGCTGGTTTCCCCGCCCTGCAAGACACGGTTGAAGTCAGCTACCTCAAGACAGCCAACAGAATTCACAGTAACTTCGGTAAGGGTGCCGACAAGCAAGGTTTCGTTTACCTCACTCCTAGTGAAACCAAGGCAAAGTTCCTCCCAGACACCGCCTTGAACGAAAAGGCTAAGGTTACCTACACCTTTAACGGCAAGGAATCTTCTGATTACCTGACCAAAAACGGCAATGACCTCGTTGCCGGCAGCCAGAACGCCATCGTAATCGTTACCGGCCATGCCGACGAAACAGCGAACTACGGCGAAGTCACCCGTTCTACCACGGTGATTATTGGCGACCTCGCCTCTGCCGTGAACGCCGAAGAATACTACGCCGCGTTGCAGAAAATGAATGGCGAAGAACAAGGTATTGGCGTCTTCAAGACAAAGCCGACTCTCCCGCTCCGCGCCACCATTGCTAACGCCCAGTTGCTCGTCAACTCCAAGGAATCTGGAGACATTCACGTGGATGTGTTCTCGATTATGGGTCAGAAGGTTGTCTCTAAGGTTATAAGCAACAACTCGACCGTATCCCTCGGAAACATTCCTACTGGCGCTTACCTGATTACCGTAAGACAGGGCGTCAAGCAGCTGAACATCAGGTGGACCAAGAAGTAATCTAGACCACAAGAAATTCCCTTAAAGAAAGCCGGGCGCAAGCCTGGCTTTCTTTTTTTTCTTAACGACTATGTCTATCGAGACAACAATCCATTATGCATTCATAAACGGACATTGTTACCTGTAATAGACATACAGATAAGCAAGCATATGAATACTGCACTCAACAAATTATTGTGAAGAGCGCAGCCTTATAGCGATATAACGAATCCTTTTGAAAGGCTAGAAGAGCCAACAGGCACTACCCATATATTGCACTAGTAAGAAGCTCTTGCATACAAAAAGAATCCCGGGCTATCGCCGGGATTCTTTTTCAAGCCTTATTCCAAAGAATAATTTTATAAAGAGAATTACTTCTTCTTAGCCTTGTAATTGACTTCGGGGCGGAGCTGCAAGCCGATAGTCACCAAGAGGGAGACAATCGGTTCGTGATGGTCTTGCGAGAGGTCGTAGACCGCAACGCCAGCCATACCTTCGCTCTTGACCTGCTGAGCTACAGCCTTCACAGACGGAATACCCATGAACACGATAGTTTCTGCATCGCTCACGGCCACTTCGGACTTAGAAGAAGCATCGAAGGTCACCTTGTATTCCGGAGAATCAAACTTGCCCATAAGTTCGGCGTAAGACACGTAACCTTCGTTACCGCTACCCGTACCCTGGTGAGAAGATCCAAGACCCTTAGCACCGCTCCAAGTTTTACCGTAAAGGAAAATTACCGGAACGAGCAAGTCGCCATTCACGCCAGCGCCCTTCACCGCGTTCAGGGTTTCTTCGACAGAGGTAGCACTCTGGTTCGGAACCACAGAAGAATTTTCTTCAGTCATCTGGTCGGCCATGAACACGTCCACATAAGCGAGGCGGTTCAGGGCATCAGCCTTGTAGGCATCCATGCCGGCTGCCGGATAAATCACGGCGGTCACCGGAGCGCCCGAAAGGCCATCGACCAAGGCGTTCAGCAACTTGGCATAATCTTCGGCATCTTCAGCCGTGAGGTTCTGCCAGTCGACTTCTACGCCGTCGCCACCGTTTGCAGAAAGCCAGCTAGAGACATTCGAAACAAAAGTCGGCAGGAGTTCTTCGGAAGAAGCGATAGCCTTCAAGTTGCCTTCGTTTTCGATACCACCCACAGAAACAATCAACTTCACGTTGTTGTCCTTGGACATCTGCACGAGCGTCTTGAAGTTTTCAGCATCGTTTTCATCCGCAAAGGCGACCGAACCATCTTCACCGGCAGCAAGGCCGACATAATGAATGTCCGTCACAAAGTTATAGCGGATATCTTTCGGATAAAACTGAGAATACTGGCTCCAGTAGGGATAAAAGCCAACTACCTTGTCGGCAGCAGCCTGGGCTGTAATAGCAGCCCCAAGAGCAAGAGACAAAAGAATCGGTTTAATATTCATAAATTCACCTCATCCTAATTAAGTTCACGGGCTTGAAGAGGTCAGAGCGTTACCATCAGCATCTACCATGGGCTGACCATCTTCGCCAATAAGCGGTTCCGTGATGGTGTAGCGAAGGAACTGACCCAAATTATCGGTCGGTTTGCATCTTCTATAAGCCCAACCATGTTCCTGCGCAAAGACCGCATACTGGGAGCTAATGGCAAACGTATCCAATTCAAAGGCCTGCAATATCGCAAGGTCATCGCGGCTGCCGTTATAATTATATAGTTCGGCTTTCTCAAGCAGTTTTTTACTCACCGATCCAGGAACAATACTATCTTTTACAGACGCAACAACGTCCGATTCGATTATTCGCAAACCGGCATCTTTACCCTTAGTCACTTTAGTATTGAAGCTGTATTCATCACTTCCGTAAGTTGCAGATTCACCACCACATGTGACGCTATACTTGAACTTTGTGCATTTTTCATTTTTATCTTTGCGAAGACATACACTGCTATCAATTACAACAGATTCGTATCCAACAACTTTGGCAATGAGCGAATCGTTTTCCGTACTCTTTGTAATAGCATCTTTATCGCAAATATAGACGGCAGTAAAATTAGCTGTAGAGTCGTCAGATATCTTCTTTACACCTACACTAATCGTATCCATCTTATACGTCGTATCATGAACAGCAGTAGGAACAAGAGACTGTTCCCACATTTCATCAGGAACGGCCGCATAGGTACGCAAGATATAATGAACCGTGGCGGTATCATCCTCGAAGGCTTTTTTGTCTGCGGGAATGCTATCTGTTGTGTATGCTTTATAAGCTTCGGCACCGAGAGCCTTGTAGGCAACCGTGTCTCTATTATTCAAATTCCGAATATAATCCTGAATCTGCAAACGAAGTAATTCCGGGTGGAGTTCTAGGTATTCCTGGGTGTTAAAATCGGCAGGAACAAAGCCCTCAACAGCTTCGACATCGTCTACCGCCATAGAAGAGCAGCCAACAAAAGCCGAGGCAACAGCAACCGAGAATAAAATTTTAAAGTTTTTCATTGCAACACCTCTTAGAAATTCACCGTCACATCGGCAATGATTACGTTCTTATCAATAGAAAGTTCTTGGTTTGCAACCATGTTAGTAACCGGATCAACACCACCCAAGAACGAAATCTTATCCGTCAGCAAACCATACTGAACAGAAATGAACGAATGCGGGGCGATTTTGAATCTCGGACCAACAAGCAGCAAGGATTCTTCGGCCTTGGTGATTGAAGCGAGACCGGAAACTTGATAAGCCACGCCAAATTCGCGAGTCGACATTTGGTAGCCAGCCAAGAGAGCAAACGGACCATATACGTCTGCATTAAGGCCTGCCATAATGCGGTCGTTCTTACGCTGGAAGCCCTTGTCTTCTTCGGCATGGTCATAAGAGCCCTGAAGCTTAATCTTGCGATCAAGTCCAAAGAGGCGGCCAAAGTCAACACCAAGACCTGCGGCATAGCGAGTGAACTTGTCTTCCTCGATATCGGAATTCACCGTCGAAATCATGCCGAAGAGAACGTTCAATTCAACAGCACCATTCCAAGCGAGGTCCAAATTCACGTTCAAGCCCTTGCGGTCAGGAGTTGCAACACCCATGGGGAGAGCCATGTCGTTTGCCGGATCCACCATGAAGAGTTCCGCTTCGATTTCGCGCATTTTCTTGACATCGGCATTGTAGCCATTGCGATAGAAGTGAGCATTCTTGTAGTTGTTGTACAAGCGAGAATACAAGTATTTCGATTCACTCTCATTCGAAAGAGCATTATTGCCATCCGAAGTCATCAAGTTGCCTGCATAAAGCGGATTAGAATTGTACACAGTCATGTACATATTTTCGAGGCTAGACATACCGAATGCATCGACCAAGCTAGAATAACTACCGTCCTTGAACAGGGCGTTTGCATTCAGCACGGTGGCACCACCACGATAAACCGGGCTAGAGGCCATTTCGCTCCAGAACTTTTCATTGTTCTGCAAGTACATCACTTTGAGGTTAGCATCAATGCCCGCAAGATCAAGCGTTACATACGGTTCAACATAGAAGCTTGCTCCATTTATCTTGTCCAATTCCTCAGACGCGATCTTGGCTTTTTGATTTTCATTTATCTTGATGATGACAATCGTATCTTTACGTCCCTGGCTTGCCATTACAGTGTCATAAACAACCGGGTATTCAGTAATCTGGTAGGAACGCTCTCTATTAGACGACATATAGTCAATAGATTGTTTCAAATTGCTCATGGCAAATTCGCCGTTCAACCCAAAGCCAAACGGAGAATCCTTAAGCAGTTCCTTGGAATCGAAACCCGCTTCGATAGAAAGCACGGCATTGTCTTCGTAGTGCACAGTGTCTTCTTTGCCGATTGCACGAGAGCGGCTAGCCTTGATGCGGTCAAACACATCAGTATAGTTCACACCAAGGTGAGCTCCAAAGGCATCGGCTCCGAGACGCAGACCATAGAAGTAGCGGTCCGTCCAATCGAAGTCAAAGAACGCCTGGTCGGTCTTTTTGGCAGCATCGCGCATGCGGGCGCCAGTCACCTGAGCATGGATATCACTCAAGGGGCCAACATTACCGCTATGGAAGTCTACATTAAGACCCTGCAGCAAGCGGCGGCTCGTAGTATCCAGATTACGCTGGGCCAAAGCTTCAACACGCTTTTCAGCAAAGATATCGGGTTCCTGGAGCAGCTTTTGCTGCGGGGTATACAGAGTATAAGGCGTATAGCCGACACGCATGTAACCCAAGTTGAAATCCACGTGTTTGTTCAGGATTTTACCATCATAGCTGAACCAGTGGCCAATCACAGGATTGTTGTTTTCGTCAAAGCCACTCTGCCAATCCTTATGCAAACGAAGTTCAATCGTTGCCTGAGTTTCAGAACTCGGACGAGCCGTAAGAACCAAGTTAGCATCGGAGAACGCCTGGTTTTCTTGCGTCGGAGAATCATCGCTGAACTGGTCAGACTTGGCCATAGAGGTAAGAGCGCCAGCTTTGACGGTACCGTTAAACTTGAGTCCCAGAACGGCAGTGCTCAAGGAATCAAGTTTCTGCAAAAGCGAAGTCTGCTGAGCTTCAACACTTTCGCCTTCAGCAAAAGCGGTCGCCGTAGCGAACAAAATGGCAGAGGTAAGAGAAATTTTCTTGTTAAACATCATATTCATACCCTCCCATTAAAATTCCACATTAAGGGAAGCTTCAAGGACCGTCTGGGAGAACTTACTCTTGTAAGAGCCCGTTTCATCTTTAGTCACGTCGTAGTACTCCGGCAGGTTCACAACACCTTCAGTCGAACCGGCGGTAGTAAGCAACATCGTGTTGTAATCGTTTTCAACATTAATCATGCCGAAATTCACAGCAAGCCATGCGTTAGAGGCGATGTTGTAATCGAGACCAACCATCCACTGCATTTGCTTACCCTTCATGAGCGGAGCAAGTGCGGTATAAACATTAGAAGCGTTAGTATATTCCGTATTGATCATCTGGAAACCGGCATTGAATCCTAAACGCGGCAGGTATTGCACGTAAAGGCCTGCGTTGATAAAGTCGGACTTGATTTCGCTGGTCTGATCGAGCAGGCCAATTTCAACCCAATTATCAGTATCCATGGAACGTTCGGAATGCTTGTAAGAACCCGAAATTTCGAGCGGCTTCGAGAAACCGAGTGCCTTAAAGACATCAATCTTCGCACCACCGCCAAATTCCATAAACTTAGCAGCCTTGTAGTTAAGGATAGTGACATTACCTAGATGATCGTCAATCACCGTACTCACCGGCTTCACCTGATTAAAGATACTAAAGAGTCCCTGAACTTCGACGAAATCCTTGAAGTTTGCAATCAGGTTGGTACGAGCACCCATGCGGTTTGCCGTTGCAAGACCGTTCGGCAGAGACATCTGCAAAGCCGGATCAGAGAGCTGTTCAAGCAAAGCAAGCTGGTTACGCGTATAAACGTTAGTTGTCCAAGAATTCTTATTGTAATTTGCGATATTGTAACTGTTAGTTACACTACCACCGAAAGCGTCGTCGTCTGTTCCGAACGGCTTTAAAGCGTCAGTTTCGCTAGCATGACCACCAAAAGCAATCGGACTAAACTTGGGAGAGAAGTTATAGAGAGCGTCGAAAGAGGAATATAGCGGAGAATTCACGCCATACTTGACAGACTTGCCATCCTTATCGGAGTTCTGAATGCGCTGGGCAAAGAATCTCGGAGACTGAGCAAGGTTGTTAAACCAAGTACTGTCGTTTCTCACGAAATCCACAGCAAGGCGAACACCGAAGTCATCGGTCTTGTAACCCACATTGGCATTCACCAAGAGGGCCATGCCGTTTTGGGATTCCTTTTCAAAGCCAGACAATTCAAGGTACGGAAGTTCCGTGTCTTTGTCTAGAGCAAATGCACCCGTCGGATTACCAGCTTCATCGAGTTCCAACGCCCAAGAGGTATCAGGCGTATAGACCTTATCGTTAGACATTGCGAATTCGCCCGTCACATCAAGAATCAAGTTCTTGTTGCCCATCAAGGAAGCCACATCGGCACCGAGACGGCCGCTTACAATAAAGGTTTCCTGCGGATTGAGTTCGTAGGGGTTGATGTCCTCCTGTTTATAATCAGAATTTACAACATAGGCCCCTTCTTTTTTCTCATGACGGTATGTGTAGGAGTAGCTATCCTCGTTGTCGAAGATGTACATCGGAGTCACGCCCAAGTACAAAGAACGATTGAGCGGCAACATTTCGAAGTTGCCAGCAGCTACGAACTTGTCCATATTGGCAGACTGAGATGCACCCCAAACTTCATCGTTTGGAAGGATGTTGCCTTCGGCACCGCTAAGATCCAAGACCGCCGTGCGGTTGAGTCGAGCAAACAAGGCTTCGGCACGAATTTGACCAAGGGCGTCACCCAGGTCAGAGCGGAACTGGATGTTTGCACCCTGCAGGTTGCGCTGGTTACCTTCGATAAACTGTTCATGTTCGGCCATGTAACGCTTGCGAGCAAAAATCTGCGGTTCGTACATGATATCAATGCCCGGCAAGAACAAGGTCAGCGGAGAATATTCCTGACGGAAATCACCCACAACCCAGTATAGGTTGTTACCTACGTTGCCTTCGGCATTGAGCCACGCCACAGAGATGGACTTGGCAGCAGAAGCGAAGTATTCCTGCATACCGGCTTCAAGGCGAAGGGTCGCATTGGCGCGAACATTTTCCCAAGGACGGAAACCGAAGTTCAGGTCAGCCGTAACGAATTCATCTTTTTCCACATTCGGCATGTGGTTGATACCCGTTGGGTCATCATCGGTATTGAATCTGGACGTCTGGGCTACAGCCCTAATGCTACCGGTGATTTCGACACCGCGCTTGGCGTTAGCGGAATCAACCTTGCTCTCAATCAATTCCTGATTTTCTACAACCGAGGCTGCAGAAGCGGCCATAGAGGCAGCAAGGATAGCGGCAAAAGTCTTTTTCATATTCATAGTCTTTTTCATGTTCCAGTCATTGACAGAAATAGTTTCGTCGGAATGAGTCATCCATTTGTAACGCACATGCAAGCCGACACGGTCAGAGAAGTCCCAATCGAAGCCGACACCAAGTGCTGTTTCCAAGTAGTTAATCGGAGCCTTCTTGTAGTAGAAGGTATTCACCTCATTCTGATACATAGACTGCTTAAGAGAAACATCGTAAGCGACAGTGGTGTAGGCGCGGTCGGAACGGAAGGTTTCGAGACCAAGGATACCCACCATGTGGAAGGTCGGAGTCACGGCGACTGAAGGTTCAAACTGACCGTAGAAACTCCACAGGAGCATGTCCTTCTGAGATTCGCTATAAGCAATCGGGGCTATCGTCGTAGAAATGCCCGAAAGAGCGGCGTAACCAGTCATCATGATAGTGCGGTCGGTACCAAACCAGCCACCGATATCATAGCCACCCATAAAGGACATGTAAGAAGACCACTTGGTGTGCGACGGAGCTTCGCCAGTATTTTCAGCCTTCTTGACCTGTTCGACATTGTCGTAGGCCACGAAGGATTCCCAAAGTTCCCAAGTTCCACCGTAAAGACCACCCTGCTGACGGTACTGCTTGACACCCTTTTCAGAGTTGCTGTAGATACCGGTGCGAGCCACATAGGCCGCACCATTGGCATTACCGGAGTCAGCAATAAAGAGCGGCTTGTGCTTGGTCCAAGAATTGGTGGATTCCCACATATTGCGGCCGTTCAAGCGATAGTTGAAGAAGATTACGTCTTGGCCTTCTTCAATCTGGCGGTGCAAGCCATACTGGAAGTCAAAGTAGCCGCGATTGAAGGTGGGTTCTAACTTAAAGTTAAGGCCAGCCATATTCGGGCTATAACGCATGGAACCACCGTTCAAATAAACTTCGTCTTTACGCCAGCTGTTAAAGCGGGACGGGTTGCTCAAAGAATACGGAGAGTAGAAATCCTTCGGGAGGAAGATTGCTTCAACCGTCATGGGCCAACCTTCAATGTACTTGGACTGAGCCTTGATGTAGACACCCACCTGCGGAGTATTCATATTGGACTTGTAATAGTCAGCCAAGAAACCATTGTTGGAACTTGTACCACCATCTTTATAGTCAATAGCATCGGGTGTACGGAAGAACTTGACAGAATCTGTCATGCTCACACCCACATCGGCCATCAAGTAAAGTTTCGGTGTCACGTTGCCCTTGATATCAAGAGAAATCACATGGTTGTTGAGAATCGGCGGGCACGGAATCTGCACCTTCGGATCAGTTTCACTGGGGCAAGTGTTCATGTACTTCATCTGCGTCAGGTATTCGGGCTGATAAACGATGTCGTTATCGAAGATGACGCCCATATAGTTCAAGCCAAGAGTAAGATTGTCCGCAATCTTTTCCTTGGCGATACGACCATGATAAATGGAACCGCTAAAATCGTAGCCGCCGGACATTTCGAGTTCACCCGGCTGACCACCGTACATACGCAGACCGTCGCGGGCACCGATATCGGCATCGGCCGGCTGAGACACGAGGAACTGAGCCTTCATATCGAACGGGAGCTGGTAGAAGTTGGCAAACACGCCACCGAAGCTACGGTTGGTCCAGAATGCACGACCACCTTCTTTAACCGGCTTAAAGACCTTTTCCTTATAGTAAGTAGAAACGGTCTTTTCGTCTTCGAACAGTTCGTACTGCCAAGCAAAGCGCGGGTTGGTTTCACGTTCCCACATGGTCAACGGAGAAGCGTTTGCCCAAATCACGCCACCGGCAGTCACGTAGGCACCAAAGACACCTGCGCGGATATCCACACCGAAGTTCATTTCTTCGTTGATGGTTGTAGAGTAGTAGTCCGTGGAGTGGTCGTACATGACACGCTGATCCTTGGTCGGAGCCTGTGTCGGTTGGCTACCCAAGTAGTTGGAGTAGAGGCCGGACAAGGAGAACGGGAAACTCATGTTCGTCCACAAGGTCATGTAGGAGTTCGGCATGGCCACAATGTTCATGTTGAGCACAGCGTCAACAGAAGTGCGGGCCAAATCGTTCTGAACCCAGGGGCTCGGTTCGGAATAATGGAAGTTCTTCAAGCGGAAGGCCATATAGCCAGAGACCGCGAGCGGAAGATCGTCCTTACCCATGAGGGTCGATTCCATATTGTTGGCAAGCGTATCAAGGCCTTCTTCAACATTGGCGACTTGAGTCTTTGGATCAAGCTTCGAAGAAGCGTTCACCACGAGCGGCTGGTAAGGAACCGTTTCAGCCGGCTTGGAAAGGTCTGCCACAGGGGCTGCAGCCGGTTCTTCAGCAGGAGTTTCTGCTTCGGCAACGGCTTCTTCGGCAGGAGCCGGTTCAACAGTTTCTTCGACCGGAGATTCATCAGAGCTTTCCTCGGCTGCCGGTTCGGATTCCGTAGCGTCAGCAACAGATTCTTCAGATGCAGAAGCGTCTTCGGCAGCAGGTTCTTCAGCAGCTTCAGGAGCAGCCTCTTCTACAGCCGGAGCGGATTCTTCGAATTCTTCAGAGGACACATCTTCGTCCATCTGAGCAAGGGCCAAAGACGTGCAGCAAAGCAGAGTCGTAAATAGTGTAGGTAATTTGCGCATAAAATCCTCTTAAATCTCGTTGCGGAACGGATAGTTCATCGGACCTTCGTAAGCCTTACCATGCTTCTTGATCACGATATCGTCAATCCAGACCTTGAAGGACTCGTTTTCATCTTTACGGACTTCAAGACGGAAGCCCTTGAAGTTGCTCCAGCTAAAGGGCAGCATGACTTCACGAGTGTTCTTGGCATCCCAGTACACACCGGTCGTACCGAACAGCTTGAGCGGAATGCTAAAGTGTTTCCATTCAGTGGTGATTTCGCCAAGGCTCTTGGAACGGAGTTTCACCTGCAGGGATTCGCCACCGCTCTTCACGCCGTCGTCCACCAACACGAACAGGGCGTTTTCGCCACCCTGGGCACCCTTGATCCAGAACTCGAGGACGCCTTCTTCAAAATAGGGGGTCAAGTCGACAGATCCGGCAATACAAATTGCCACACCGGAATAGTCGCTCGCAATAAGTTCAATTTCCATGGAAAGAGCACCTTCCATAGCATACTTGTCCGTAAGAACCGGTTCGGGGTTTTCACGCGGGTACTGGTAAGTATATCCACCACCACGCGGAATAGCTTCGCGCATCACGACAGACACGACATCCTTGTCGGGTCTGAAAGGCTTCGCCTGCTTTGTGACAAAACGGGACTGGTCGCGGTCGCGGTAATCGCTAAAACCATAACCAGCAAAAGAGAAAGACGCTAAAAGGAGAACGCCCAAGGCGCACGCCCAACTTGCTTTATGCGGTTTTACGTTCATAATATCTAAAAATCTCCAGATACGGACCACTACAATATAACTTGTTTTTGGGGAACTCAACGGGCAAAAAAATCAAAATGCTTGTGGAATTGGGATACACCACCCCGAAAAGCCTTGATTTTACGCGATTTTAGCGGTTTCAAAGGTAAACATAATTTTTTATTAAGACTTTCCTTACGCCTTAAAAAAGTGTAAATTTGTACGCGCTTTATTACCTTTAGCTATAGCTCCTTTTGTGGCCGCATTAGGCATCGTCTTTGGCGCATGCTCTAGCGAAGGCAATCCCCATACCCCAGCAACAATCACCCCCAAGGAGCCTGACACAACCAAACAAGAAACACGTCTTATCATCCCTATTAACTATAGCCTTGGCCGTGCCATGAATGCCCGTATCGGCAAGGGAATCAACCTAGGCAACTCTTGGGATTCTCAGGGTAGATCCCTAGATTGCAGCTGGAGCAACTGTATCGAAGACAGCGATTTCGCAGTAATCAAGGCAACGGGATTCAACTCCGTCCGTCTCCCAGTACGTTGGCAGCAAAATTCCGACTACAGCACGCACACTGTAGACCCCGAAAGACTCGCCGGCGTTAAAGAAGACATCCAGCTGGCTATAGACCAAGGCCTTGTGGTTATCGTGAACTTCCATCATTATGTAGAATTGAACTGTGCCGGTGGCGGCGGACAGGGTTGCACCTATGATTCCACCGCTTACGAAGCCGAAAAAACTCACTTCCTTGGCTTGTGGGCTCAAGTCGCCCAGGAAATGGATGCATTCCCCGACACTATGCTTGTTCTTGAAATCTTGAACGAGCCCACCATTTCCAACGCCGAACGCGTAGACAAGCTAATGAACGATGCTTACCAAGTCATTCGCTCCGTCACGAAGACCAAAACCATTATGTTCGAATCTTACCATTCGGCGAAATTTGCTGATTTGGACATTTTGCACCTGCCCGCCGATGGAAATATCATCTATACGGGCCACTACTACGAGCCCTACGGATTCAGCCACCAGGGGCACAGCTTCAATTGCAAGGGCGATGCCGCATACAGCAATACGGCCGCCTCCGACCTAGCATCGTACGCGAAACAGGCCAAAGCCCTTTACCCCGACGTAGACGGTGTAAACAGCATTCCCTTGAATATGGGTGAATTTGGCATTTCTGGAGGAACAGATTACGCAAACAGAAACACCTGTAAAGAAGGCGAATCGCTCCCCTCTGCCAAAATGAAAGCTCAATGGGCAATGCTTTCCATCAAGGCAGCCGAAACCAATGGCATGTCCTGGAACTATTGGGGCTTTACAAAGGTTGGCGGATTCGAAGCCTACGACCGAGATGAAGCCACCTGGTACGAAGGCTTTCCCACAGCTTTCGGACTTTAATTAGACTTTCTATGGGCGCACAAGCGTGCCGCCCCAATGCTCGTCGAAAAAGGCTTGGAACAAAGGTTCCGGGCCTTTTTTCAATTCTTCGATAACGTCGGCAACGGAGCGTCCGCTACGGTAAAGTTCGCGGTAGGCACGGGAAAGGGCCTGGATCCGTTCTTCAGGGAACTGTTCTGGATGCAGGCGCAGAGCGTGCAGATTTAAGGCGCCGTAGCGGATGGGGTTTCCAGACGCCTTGGTGCACGGGGGAACATCGCGGTCCACCTTATGGGTGCCACCCACGAAAGCGTAGGCGCCGACCTGATTGCGCTGCTGGATAGCGGTAACGCCACCGATGGTCGCATATTCGCCGATGCGCACATGACCGCCCAACTGGCAACTGTTCGCAATAACGACGCCCTCGCGAATGTCGCAGTCATGGGCGATATGCGAGTAGGCCATCACAAGCACCTTGTTTGCCACATGAGTGAAACCGCCACCCTGCACCGTGCCGCGATTGAGCGTGCAATATTCACGAATGGTGCAATTTTCGCCGATTTCAAGCCGAGTTGGTTCACCGGCGTATTTTAAATCTTGCGGTGGACCACCGAGAATGGCTCCGTCATAGACATGCGTGTTTTTCCCGACCGAAACCCCACCGTACACATGCACGCGGGATTCCAAAATGACACCTTCGGCAATTTCAGCACCGGCATCGACCAAGCACCAGGGGCCAATAATGGCAGATTCGTGTACTTTGGCTTGCGGGCTTACAAATGCAGAAGGATGGATCATGCCCCAAATTTACTAATTTTAACCGCATGGGTGGTATAATCATTGCAAGCCTCACCGCACTGTACGTAATCTTGTTCCTATTCTTTATAATAGGGGTGATTCGTACGCACCGTTACAGAGGGCCTAAGGCAACTCCGAGTGTATCGGTCGTGGTGCCCATGCGCAATGAAGAAGAATTTGCGCAGCGCACGCTCGAAGCGCTGGCCGAACAGGACTATGTAGGCGAATGGGAAGTGATTTGTGTAGACGACCGTTCGACCGATTCCACCAAGGAGATTCTCGAAAAGTTTGCAGCCACCCACCCGAAATTCAGAGTACTTTCGCTACCGCAGGATTTGCCCACAATCGCAAGCCCCAAAAAGCGCGCCCTCGAAAGCGCCTTCAAGATTGCAAAGTACGAAGTACTTTTGACCATGGACGCAGACTGCATTCCGCGCAAGAGCTGGATTACCGCCATGGCAGGCCGCTTTAACGACGGCATTTGCATTGTGCAAGGCCCTAAGCAAAATAACGGCAGCCGCACGATGCCGCACCTATACCAGAAACTCGAAACTTTAGGCTACACCGCCATGGAAGCCGCAGGCTTTAGCTGGGGGCACCCGATTGTGGCATCAGCTGCATGCCTCGCCTACAAAAAAGACCTGTTCTTTGCCGTGGGTGGTTTTGGTGACTTGGTGAACCTTTCGAGTGGCGACGACGACATGCTCATCCACAAGATGATGAAAATTCCGGGCACCAAAGTCTGCTACAATCTAGACAAGGACGCCGTGATTGAAACCGCTCCGGTGCACACTTGGAAGCAACTTTTTAACCAGCGCGCCCGCTGGAGCAGCAACGGCACCAATTACGAAAGCAAGGCGTACATCTTGATGCTCACGCTGATTTACACCTATTACATCTGGATGTTCATTAGCCCTTGGTGCGTTCTCTTTTTAGATTGTCCTTGGCAGTGGTGCGTATTCAGCATTCTGCCCAAGATTCTGGTGGACTTTGTTTTCTTGATGATTGCTTCTTGGAAACTGCATGCCAAGCGCAAAATGCTTGCGTTCTTGCCGACCGAAGTGATTCAGATTCCGATGATTGTGTTTGCCGTGCCCGCAGGCATCACAGGCATGTTCAGATGGAAATAGCGGAGCGCGCCCAGGCAATAGCCTCTTCAGCGTTTCTGATTTCGCCGTCGAGTTGCAGTTCGAAACTCTTCTTGATGATTTCGCCCATTTGCTTGCCCGGCTTAACACCCATATCCATGAGCATTTTACCCATCAGGTAAGGCTGCGGCGCTTCTTCGATTAAATCTAATTCACTCGCCGCATTCCAAAACTTGTCGGCAAAGCATTCGCCATCGGCCGCAGAGCCCGCATAGAATTCGCGAGGAGTGCATTTTACAAGCAAGCCGAGCAACTTCAAACCACCCAATTTTACAGCAAGGCGGCGGAGTGCCGGAGCATCGTTTACGATAGCCGTATCTAACTCTTGGTAAGCCTTCAAAAGCGGAGGCACAATCTTGAGCAAGTGAGTTTCGTTCGTAATGCGTTCCAGGAATTTGAGCGAAGTTTCAGGAGAACCACACAAGAGAGCGGCAAAAGCGAATTCCATTGCCTGCGCCTCGGGCAATGTATCACGCCAAGGAACCATGTTATCGAGAATCGTTCCGAGAGTTTCCCAAGAATCCTTGAACGGATGAATCTCGGGGAAATATTCATCAAGCTTGATATCCAAAAAAGCCTTGAGACCGAGCGAAGGCTTGCCCGGCTTCAGGAGCCATTTCTTGAATTCTTCGAACAGACGTTCTACGGAAAGATCATCCAAAGAAAGTGTGCGGCAAAGTTCAACCGTATCGGGTGCAAGCGAGCAACCAAAGCGGCTCGCAAACTGTACCCCGCGCAGAATGCGCAAAGAATCTTCGGCAAAAGCCGGACCCACATGACGCAAGGTGTGCGATTTCAAGTCGTCAATACCGCCATAAGGGTCACAAAGCGTGAGTTCCGGTAGTTCCATGCCCATGGCATTGATGGTAAAATCGCGTCGGAGTGCGGCTTCTTTAAAACTCAGTTTTTCGTCGGTATGCACTACGAAACCGCGGTGACCATAGCCAACTTTGCTTTCGGTACGCGGGAACGAGAAATCAAGCGACAGGCCCTTCATGGCAAGGTGAATCACGCCAAAAGCCTTGCCCACCAAATTCGTACGGCCATACTTTGAAAGAATCGGAACGAGAGCGTCTTGCGCCATGTCGTATACTTCGACATCGTAGTCGCGGCAAGACTTGCCTAAAAGCGCATCGCGAACCCAACCGCCCACTAAAAACGCACGGCCGCCCGCTTCGCGGATATCGCCTGCAATCTTAAGCAAACGTCCGGGCAAATCCGGTTCGAACCACTCGCCTGCAAGTGTCTGGATTTTTGCCATCTGCTAAATCGCCCTACTGGAAACTGCCGGCATCTGCAGCAGAAGTGTCAACGGCTGCGGAATCCGAAGGTTGTTCCACAGACTTGTAGCGGTCGTAAATGCTTGTGGTTTCTACGCCCGAAGAATCCTGAAGGGCCTTGGTCACAGAAACTTCACCATCTTTTCCAGCATTTGTCGAATCGGTCAATTTCGACTTCGATGAATCCGAAGCGGCAAAGCGATCATAAATACTCTGACGCTGCGCAACCCCTTCGGACTTCTTCTGAGCTTCTTCTTCGCGGCATACGCGCAATTCCTCTTCGGCATAAGCACGCTGGTCCGGCGAATAGGTCATGGTATTCAAACGGTATTCCATTTCTTCGCAAACGAGACCCTGACGCTCGCCAGCACAGCCAACCAGCACCGCGGCGACGCCCAAAAACAACCAGATTGCAGCACGTTTCATTATTCGCCTCGACACCGATTAATGGACAACTATGAATTTGCCTTTCTTTACTTTAGAGCCGTCTTTGACGACGTAATAATAGACGCCCGGAGCAACAAATTTGCCAATCTTATCGCAGCCATCCCATTCAACCTTTCCGCCCAAGAGATCATCTTCGCGGAACGATTTAATCAAGGCGCCTCCACGGTTATAAATGCTTACCACCGAATTTTCGGTAACACCTTCAATCGTAAAGCGTTCATGAATCTTCGGCCTAAACGGAATCGGATAAGCATAAACCTTTATCTCGGCAGAATCCGTCATGTTCTTGCTTGCGTCACGCAAATCTTTGCGCTGGTAATAGCTCACACCATTGTCATGAGCAAACCAGGCAATACCAAGCACATGGTCAATGGCGACATCCAGAACACTGTTATCAAGCAAGCCGTCTTTTGTCGTGAAATTTTTCACCACCAACGTGTCAGGAGATCCATTCTTGGGCGTCAAGCGGAATACACCTTGGTTTGCCGTACCAACCCACAAGTTTCCATGGACATCGACATCAATTGAGGTATATTCGGGGCCAACCATTCCGTTTGTCGATGTCGGCGAAAGAAGGGTATCCTGTTCTTCATCTAAATAAACCAATGAAGACATAGATACAATCCACAGCCTTTTTCCGACAGAATCGTAGGCAATGTCAATAGGCGTAGGAGAAATGCCCCCATAGGTTTTCACGTTCCCGATGGGTTCAAGCTGTCCGCCGTTGGATTTAGGAGGTTTGAACTTGTGGACATCAAGTTCACCAGAGCTAGCATTAACCGTTCCGGCCCTACTTGCCGTATAAACCAACCAGTTTCCATCATCATCGAAGGTTGCATACATTGCCCCGGGAATCGCCCTAGAACCAACTTGACTTGCGCAAGAGACTTCACCATCCTTGGTAAAATAGGATATACCGTAATGACCGTTTTTACGAGCCGTCGATGACAAGAAACCAGATTTATCGGGAGCAGGAACCGTAGAAAAAGAAACGGTATAGTTTGTAATGATGGTGTCGAGACACAATCCATCTGTACTCCTAAACCAGAAATCATGCTGTTCGCCCCATTGAGAATACATCGTAAAGGAGAGCCCCCAAATATGGTAAAACACATGACCATCGGGCAAATACGACAAAACCTTCATTCTCGTATAGGCATTACTAGCGTTACCAAGGCCGCCATACACTTCTTCAGGCTTTTTCCAGCCCGTCAAGTTACCATAACTCAATTTGCCATCAACCGAAGCGGCAAGAACGCCACCGACAGGTGTTGCCTGCAATTCATAGGTTGCACCCAAAGGAAATTTCTGGTATTCTGTCAGGTCTTTGATCTTTTTTGCACCATTTGCCAAATAAAAGACATTTTTCGGGCCCACGAGATACGTCCCGTCTTGAAACTTGACTTGCCATTTAACCCAGCTCTTAACCTTAATCACGGTGTCTTTTTCAGCCTTAATCGTAGTGTCCCTGTAATACAAAACGGAATCTTTCAAAACAACGCCATCGACATTGACCTCGTCTTCACTCAATGTTTCTAAGCCAGCAACCGAAGTCTTGGGAGAAAGGGACGCCCATGACGAGGGTGAAACAAGATGCTTGTCTTCGGAAAGATGATCCCAATCCATTTTACGGACATACAAGGCTTTTTCCATTTTCACGTACAGGGAATCGCCATGAACAACCATCTTTTGAATTGGACTTGCAGAAAGCATGGCGTCTCCGATACGATCAATCGTCAAAAGAGAACGATTCTGCATGAGATCAAAGAACGCGAGGCGATCTTCAAATGCAATCACCAAAATGGTCTTGCCAAGCACAGCCCCATGGGGAATTGCCCGGACATTATTCTTGACATAAGAACGGTTCAGGACAATCCAAGGCTTTTCGCCTTCGCCAAGAACCGCAACAAGTCCATATTCGGAAACGGCATAATAGCCAATCGAAGAACCTACGATAGAATAAAACTTCGAGGTTTCGAGACCGTGATCGGAATGATACACCAAATCGCCATCGAGGGCACGATAACGGATACCCCCATCGGTCGCAAGCAAGATACCTTTATCACCAAAAGGCACGACATCGTGAATGGGGAACGGATTGGAAAACGCCCCCCATTGATCGGCGGCACCAACATATACTGCCAAAAGCAGCAGGCATAAAATAAGAGATTTGAACTTCACGCCCTAAAATTACGAAAATTCACTCGCCCGCGTTAGCCAATCGTCAAAATTCGTGCAAGAACTTTCGTTATTTTTTTGTTTCGACATATATTCGCTCTTTTTTCGACGCATCTTCTTGATTGCTTCAGATCTTCTTTTTAAGAACGTACTCCGGCTAACGCCACAAAACAGGCTCGCCTGGGTAGCCGGGATTTCGCCGATATAGGAATATTCTATCGCCATTTTTTCGACCGGAGAAAGGCATCCCATCAAAAAGTCCAATTCATTGCGCAAAGCGCGCCTTCGGCGTTTTTCCAAAACCTCTTGGTCAATTACCCCACCCGAGGCATCGTATGTGGCGGAATTGTCCGACAAGCATGAAAACGGGACAACCGGAGGTACCCTTCGGTTCATATCGCTAAAAGCGTTGCGGACAACGGTCCGAAACCACGAATCCACCGGTTTCTTCAGGTCTAAAGTATACGCTGACCGGCATAAACGGAGTGCAACCTCTTGAAAAAGGTCTTTTGCGCCGTCAGGGTCATTACTCTTGAACTGACAGAGTTTGTAAATTTGTGAGGCATTCTTGCGCCACACTTTTTCAACCCACTTGGGAGTTTTTTCTGTTAAAATTCTTGATTTTGACATTTGACAACCAGGAATTTTGACAGCGAACTTTCAGTTGCGATAAAATTTATGAAAATAAAACTGAAAAAACGAAATTTTGGAAATTTTGCAAACAGGTGTTTGCAGCTATCAACAGCTTTTTTCATTTCAGCTCTTTTTCTGGTAATTTATCCACAATCTGTTAACGCCCAAGAGTTCAATATGAACTCGATGCCGCCCCCGGATATGCAGATGCAATATAGCGCGGGCGCATTGAAAGACGGCGGAAAATTGACCGTGTGGGTAACCATTCCGGAAAAGTGGCACGTAAACGCAAACGAAGTCACCGACGAATTCTTGAAGCCATCTTCGATTGTGGTGAAAGCCGAAGGAATCGAATTCGGTGATGTGGTGTGGCCCAAACCCATTAAGGAATACAACGAGGCGCTAGAACTCGAGATTTTGACTTTCCGCGGTGAATTCAAGATTGAAATTCCCGTAAAGAGCGTTGGTGAAAAATACGACAGCCTTGGAACTGAAGTGACCTTCCATTACCAGGCCTGCGACAATTCCATTTGCCTCGCGCCTGCAAGCAAGACGATTTCGCTCAGCGGAAATGCGGCTGGCGTAAAATCCAGCAATGTAAATAGCAGCGCAAAAAAAAACGACTCCGAAAATGAAGTAACCGCCAGCACAAGCGACAATGAGAACTTGGAAACGAGCGATGCAGGCGCCACCGCTTCGGCAGGAATTATCGCCCTTTTGTTTTTCGCTTTCCTCGGCGGAATCATTCTGAACTTGATGCCGTGCGTTTTGCCGGTGCTTTCGCTCAAGCTCTTTAGCCTGATCAAGCAGGCCGGCGAAAATCGCGGACGGCTCCTCGCTTTGGGAGGAGCCACAACGGCGGGCATTCTGGCAAGTTTCTGGGCGCTGGCCGCCGTTGTCGCCGCCGTCAAGGCCGGCGGCGGGTCCGCGGGCTGGGGCATGCAATTCCAAAGTGCTGGATTCATCGCCTTCATGGTCGTGATTCTGACTGCATTTGCCATGAGCTTTTTCGGCGTGTTCGAAGTGTGGCTCCCGTGGGGTGCCACCACGAAGATGGACGAAGCCGGCCATAAGGCGGGCTTCGCAGGCGCCTTCTTTACTGGAGCGCTTCTTGTTCTTTTAAGCACGCCGTGCTCGGCCCCCTTCCTCGGCACAGCCATGGGATTTGCCTTTGCGCAGACGACGCCCGTACTCTTCTTATTCTTTACCGCAGCAGGGCTCGGCCTTGCTCTCCCCTACATGCTCGTAAGCGCCTTCCCGAAAATTCTGAAGGTATTCCCGAAACCAGGCCCGTGGATGGTGAAACTCCAAAAGGTGATGGGCGTATTGCTCCTTGCAAGTGTCATATGGCTCTTGTGGATTGTGAACGAACAAGCCGGCACCGCTGGCGTCGGGATGTTCGCCATCGTCGTGGTGGCAAGCGTTGCCTGTAGCGTACTGCTCGGCAAATTCGCGCCGCCGGGAGTCGCCTTCGGTCGCGAAGTCGCCGGATTCGGTTTGAGCATTGTCGTTCTCGTATCAATCTGGTTTGCCGCAATCGCTCCTGAATACGAACGTGCTGCCAGCGAAAAGTTCAACGCCCGCATGCAAGAGCAGATGACAGCCGACGGCTGGTACCGTTACAGCCCCGCCTTAATCGAAGAATTTGCAAAAGCAAAGCGCACCGTATTCATCGACGCTACCGCCGACTGGTGCCTCACTTGCAAGACGAACGAAGCCGCAGTCCTCAACCGCGACGAATTCCGCCGCGCCATGGACAGCTTGAATGTGGCGCTAGTGAAAGCCGACTGGACCCGCGAAACACCCGAAGTAAATGCGCTCTTAAAGAGCATGCACAAGTCGGGCGTGCCCGCTTATGCGATTTATCCGGCTGGCGATGTATCCAGACAGATTGTTCTGCCCGAGTTACTGACAACGAGCGCAATCGTCGAGAAGATTACTTCGCAAAAATAAAAAAGAGCCTCTCCGAGAAGAGAGGTCCAAGAATTTTAATTGCCACACGGATTGTGGGAACCTAACGGTTCCCCTTTTTTATTCTATCTCTTGCCTTCGCGCTTGTAGCGGTCAATGCATTCCTGGTAGAAGTCGAAGGTCTGCTTGGCAATCGACTTCCAGCTGAATACGTCAATGGCACGCTTGCGGCTGACTTCACCCATCTTCTTTGCAAGTTCCGGGTTTCCGAGAATCTTGTTGAGTTTGTTCGCGAAATCGGTCTGGAAAGCCTTCGGGTCAGCCGGTTCGAAATCCGTTTCGGACTTGGCCTTGAGCGGCACCAGGAATCCGGTTTCACCGTCCACGATGATTTCGGGAATGCCACCGACAGCAGAACCCACCACCGGCGTACCGCAGCTCATCGCTTCGAGGTTGATAATGCCGAACGGTTCGTAAAGAGACGGCGTCGCAAACACGGTCGCATGGCTGTAAAGCACGCGGAGTTCTTCGTGCGGAACGGCTTCCTGAATCCAGACCACGCCATCGCGAGTCTTCTGGACTTCTTCGATGAGAGCCTTGCATTCGTCGGCGAGTTCAATGGTATCCGGAGCACCGGCGCAAAGCACCACCTGAGCGCTCTTGTCGATTTGCGGGATTGCCTGGATCAGCTGGCTAATGCCCTTCTGGCGAGTAATACGACCCACGAACAGTACAAACGGACGCTTCGGGTCGACACCCCACTTGGTGAGGATGCTTTCGTCGAAAGTCGGAGCATAAAAGTCTGGATCGATACCGTTGTAAATCACCTTCACGCGATCTTCGGGAACTCCGTAGAGTTTCATCACGTCGCGCTTCATGCCCTGGCTCACGGCAATCACGCCGTCGGCTGCTTCGTAAGCGGTGCGTTCAATCCAGCAGCTCATGGCGTAGCCACCATCGCCCAACTGTTCGACCTTCCACGGACGATGCGGTTCAAGCGAATGCGTGGTGAGAATCAACGGGCACTGCAAAAGACGGCTGGCGAGCACGCCGCCAAAATGACTATACCATGTATGACAGTGAATGACGTCGATATTGTCGAGCGCGGCCGCCCACTGGAGGTTAATGTCGAGCGGCTTGAAAATCTTCTGGAAACGATCATCGTGCGGGTTCAAACCTAACTTGCGAGAAAAACCCAAAGCACGGATATTATCCTTGTCTTCGTCTTGCACGCCAAAGCAACGTGCTTCCACATGACAAAGCTTTGCAAGTTCCTGCGTAAGGAACTTTACGTGAATACCTGCACCGCCATAAATTTCCGGCGGGAACTCATTCGTCAAAATTGCTGCGTTCATGGAACTAAACTCCGTTTACTGCATTAAGATAGCTTTGTTTTGCCCACCGGACAAACCCATAAGAAAAATGTATGCTGAATATTTTGAATTCTGCGACTTATTGACTTCGTCAATAAAAAACACCCCGCCCATTCGGACGGAGTGTAAGGAGTGAGTGTGGAGTTTCTTAGAAATTCTTACACTGGGTTTTCCAATGGCCCTGCTTACCGATGATGCTGCCATTGATATACTTGCCGCTAGAGCCAACAAAGTCAGCCTTGCGTTCGGTTTCACCACCGAGATGCCAGCGCATCCAGGCAACCGTTGCAGCCATGCCGTCCCAAGAACCGGAACCGTGGCCATAGCCACCTTCACTATTTCTCGGACCGCCATTCATTTCGATAAGGCAGGCAGGAGCGCGAACGCCCTGGTTGTTATAGTCATTCTTGGCGTTGTCCTTTTCCATACCAACTTCGCCGTAGAGGATTGCAATGGAGCGATCGGTCGGAACCTTGTTCGCACCGTTGCCATTCCAGTCGCCGCTGTTGTTTAGGAATGCGGTAAGCACGCGCTTGTCCTTGATGACAGCCTGTTCGGATTCAAGGCCGCCCATGGAGTGGCCAGAGCATCCGACAGTGTTCAAATCAAGCTTGTTGTAAAGCGGGCTATTGGAATCCTTATTCTGCTGGTCCATCCAGTCAATCGCCTTGATGGCCTGAGAAGCATCACCCGGAGATTCCTTAAGAGCAATCACCACAAAGCCGTGAGAGGCAAGGCGGCGAATCATGCCTTCGTAAGCACCCGGTTCAGTACCACCACCCGGGCCCCACACCACGACGGCGTGCTTCTGGTCGTTAGAAAGCTGTTTCGGGTAAGCGAGAATGCCACCGCGGTCCCAACCGGTATTCGTCTTATATTCGACCTGCATCTGGTCCTTTTCTTCTTCCTTACCGCTGGCAAGGAATACGCCCTTGGGAGCTGCACTAGAAGAAGACACAACCGGTGCGCTAGAAGAGCTTGCAGGCTTGACCACTTCGCTAGAGCTAGAGGCCGGCTTAACGGATTCGCTGGAGCTGGACTGAGCAGGTTCTGCAGATGCACTGCTTGCAACGGGATCAACTGTTGCGCTGCTGGTCGGAAGCGGATTCGTTCCTGGTCCACAAGCATCGGGCAAGCTAGATGACAAACAAAGTTCTTCGGGGGGAATCACCTGGGCAGTCGTGTCTGCGGGCTGAGTGGGGTCAGTTCCCTGTTGAGCCGGATCGGTAACAGTCTGCGAAGGATCTGTTCCCTGATTAGATCCCTGCTGTGCAGGGTCAGTCACGGTCTGAGACGGGTCAGCCGGATTTTGGGTAGGATCCGTTACGGTTTGAGTCGGATCAGAAGGATTTGTAGGATCTTCAACTGCAATTGGGGTCGGTTCGTTGCCACCTTCATCTGCCGCAGTGGTAGATTCGTTACAGTTGACCAAAGCGAGAGCAGCGCTAGCAATAACGAGCCCCTTCGCCAAATTCTTGAAATATTTCGATTTCATTGTGACTCCTTTTATACCTTTCCCTTAACACCATTCTAAAGATACCTTGAAAAACAAGCGAAAAAACAGTCCGAAACGAGTTTCCATGGACAATAAGTCCATAGTCAAAAGGAGCCAAAAATGGCGAAATTAGCTCAAAAAGCAAGATTTTCGCATTCTAATTTATATGTAATTTATCCATAATGGATAAGGTTATTCTTACACACGCCGGGCTACCCCATTTAGCTTATTTTGAAAAAAAATAAAAGCCCCCGACCAGAGCGGGGGACTAAAACCAGAAAAATATTAACACGTTTTTTGAAAGAACGTTTACCTAGGAGCGTAAATCCTGGACATGAATTCAGCGCGAGTTTTTTCATCGGTCTTGAATCGGCCCAAAAGCTGAGTCGTCACCATGGTCGCACCCGGCTTTTTGACACCGCGCATCGTCATACACATGTGAGATGCTTCCAAAACAACCGCGACACCCTTCGGATTCAATTCCTTCTGGATGAGTTCTGCAATCTGGCGCGTCATGCGCTCCTGAATCTGCGGGAAACGTGCATAGAATTCCACCACGCGCGGAATCTTGGAAAGACCGACCACGCAATCACCAGGAATGTAGGCCACATGAGCCTTACCCGTGAACGGAAGAAAATGGTGTTCGCACATGCTTGCAAACTCAATGTCCGGCACGATAATCATTTCATCGTACTTTTCATGAAAGCGCGTCTTGAGAATATCTTCGGCACGCATTTCGCCAGAAAGGCCCGTCATGAGTTCGGCGTACATCTTCGCGACACGCTTGGGCGTATCGATAAGACCTTCGCGGTTCGGGTTTTCGCCCATGCCTTCCAGAATCATCCGGAAGCCGTCTTCCATTTTCTTAAAATCCATCATGGGGCCAAAGATAGCAAAATTAGCGAATCGTGACAGCGCGGGTTTCGTTTCCGTAGCGGATTAGGAACTTGCCCGCATCCATAAAGTCCATGAGCATCATGGGTTCCGTTCTTTCGCGGCGAAGCAGGCGGCCCTGCAAGTCGTACACGAAAAGCATCTTGCCCGGAGCAAGTCCGAACAGGCTCACGCTCTTGCCGCCCACCACGGCGCGCCACTCACCCTGAAGCGTCGGCTGCACAGGCATGGTACCGCCGGTAATGACGAAGTTGTCGATGTAGCCAAATTCCTGAACATACGAGCCGTTCACCTTGACGTTAATGACATTCTTGTAATTGCTTACATTGCAGAACATTCCGGCAAACACGTGTTCATCGCCGCAACTGCTGTTCGCAAGCAGGCCCGTAATGGAATGACCATTTCCCAAGAAAGTTCCTTCGTAATCCCAAATAGCATCCCACACAAAATAGGTCAGCGAGTCATCGAGATTCAACGCGGAATCTTGCCATATATTTTCGTTGATGACAATATCGGAGTCAAGCGAGGCACATGCCTTGGGATCGCGCTCGATGCTATCCAAGGTGCCGTTGACAAGGCCCGCAAACCAATAGAGTTCTTCTTTATTCTTTAAGTGATAGCAACCCGTTGTATCCTGTTCAGGCTTTTGCGGAGCCGGAGTCCATTCCGCAAACAGTTCAACGCTTTTCTTTTCCGTCAACTGAACCGCCGAATAGTAGCTGAGTTTTTCCGGAGTCCAGCGATAGAATTTCGCACCTTCGCGAATGGGGGCCTTGAATTCAAAGCCGACATCGGCAGCATTGAATGCGGTCAAGTTTTCCAGATTATTTTCGCCACCGTTCATGTGGTACGTGATGGTATATTCCGTCGTATTCCACTTGGCGTAAACCGTAAGGTCTTCGGTGTTGCCCGCGGGGATTTCGGCAATCTCAGTTTCGAATAAGGAATCCGCAAACCAGCCCGCAAATTCAAAGCCAGACCAGTAAGCTTTACCAAGCACATACGCCGAAGAATCAGCCGACCACTTGACAACATGCGGTTTGTAGAAACTTTCACCATTGTAGAACTGGCCGCCATTCATTTCGACATCGATTACGAAGTAGCTTTTCCATTTTGCATAGAGAGTCCAATCGCCAAAATGCTCCGTCTTGATCGTATCGATTTTTTGCGTAAAGTCTTCGTCCAAGAACCAACCTTCGAATTCATCGTTTTCTTTTTGCGGGTCGGCAAGAACAATGGCAGAATCGCCCTTGACATATCCCGCCGGATTCAGTTCGCTGTTTTCGCCACCATTCAACACATAGTGAATTTCAAACTGTACGCTATCAGCAGTCGGAGCTGTGTTTGCGACCGTAGAACGCAAGCCTTGAATAGAGACATCGGCATAGACATTCGTCATTTGGACAAGGCCAACAACCTTGCCCACAATTCCACTGGCATCACCACCCGAGAAATAGGAATCCGTAATGCCCAAGTTTCTTACAACCGTGACGCTCTTGCCCCACACATCATTTTCGTCACCCAGCGTTACAAAAAAGCCATCGCTACCGCGCAAGCCAGAAATCTTGAAGCCATTGCCTTCAAAAGTTCCCTTGAACTTTAAAGGAATCCACCAGACATAATCATCCCTAGACAAGTTTCCGGCGGAATCCAAAAGATTCTCATTCACTACGATATCGTTCTGGAGAGAAACGCAACCTTCGAATTTATAATCGTCTTTTTTAGAAAACGCCGTAGAATCGGCAATTGAAACAGTCGCAATGCCGTAAAGTTCTTCGGCGGTATAGATCAAGTAGCAGCCGCGTTCATCTTGCTTGGGCGTTTGCGGAATGAGGCCCCATCTGGCATACACGCTAAAGCTGCCGAGATAGTTTGCAAGCACATACATGGAATAATCTTGGTATTCTCCATAGTACATGTTAGGCGGAACATCCACGCCTTCAGAAAATTCAATGTACCACCCCAAAAAAGAATACCCATCTCGCGAGGGGGCCTTCAAATCGAAACGGCCCGCAGCCTCGTCGTAGCTCTCAGGATTTTCAGGATGATTGACGCCACCGTTCAGATTATAATTAATCGTGTAGGCGTTAGCCGACACTGCGACTAACAGCATTAAGGACCCTAACACTGCGTAAACTGAACGAAACATTTTTCTCTTCATCACTCTAAGTGACAGAGTGAATATATATCAAAAAAATCCAGATTCTCATAGAACCTGGATTTTACCTTAACCTTAAACGTAATTTTACAAAGTTATGTTATCTAACATTTACCTTGGTCAAATTACCCTTGCACTTAGCAAAATAAATGCCAAGCGGTAATCCTTCCAGCGAAAGGTTATTCGCGGCGCGGCGAACAAGGCCTCCGTTCATATCAAACAAAGTAATATCGCCATCCGCTTCGAGGCGATTTTCCACACGGACTATTTGACCCATATTTGTGGCCAGCGACTTCGCCGCAGTAATCTTTGTCGGGCCAGCAAAGTCTTCGACATGCGTGATTCCATTGTTCTCATAGTCGGCAAGTCCATAAGCATGGCGCATGATGTTCAAAATTTCCAAATCGAATATAGAACCATCCGGTTCCGATTGCCTGCGGATAATCGTCATGTTGTTTTCGCCTTCGTGGCCCGTATCCCAAGCGACAGGCACCACCTTGTGCTTGAAGGCAGAATTCATTAGGTAGTCATAATACGCGAGGCGACCTTTGCGGTGCTTAGCGTACTTGTCACCAGTCAAAACTCCCACACGGTCATTCGCGCCGAATTCGCCGATTAAAACAGGTACACCCTTGTCGACAAAGTTCGTCTTCATTTTACCAAACTGGTCATCCATGCGGTCACCCGTACAAGGGTCGCCCATGGCACCCGCCCAAGCGTTATAGCCGCAATTGTGAATGATGTCGTCACCGGTCGCCAAGTCTTCTGTACCCCAGTAATACTGCGGATAAACTTGAGCCCCCCAATCAGCAACATCGTTCATGAGCGTGTAGGTGTACGGATCGTAGTAATGCACCTCGACCATCAAGCGGTCCGCAATTACATCTTTCGGGAGCTTAGACACCGGCATGACTTCGCAGGTGCGGTCTACACTTGTCGACGGACCTTGAATCACAAGCGTACGGCTCGCATTGTTGCCACCGGTAGCGCGCACGGCATCCACAAAGGTCTGGTGGTATGTCATGAGGATTTCAGTTTCGTGCTTGTAATTGTCGTCGGTAGTCGCAGGTTCATTCGCACTCGCGAACAGCAAGTTTTCGTTGTAATTCTTGAAGTGGTTTGCAATCTGTGTCCAGTAAGCCTTCTGCTTTGCATTCACTTCGTCTTTCTTGTCGTCGCTCAAATTGCCTTCAAGCCAGCCGCCATCCCAGTGAATGTTCAAGACAGTCACAAGTCCTGCGCGCATGCACATGTCCACGACCGTCTGCACCGAATCCATCCAGCTTTCATTAATCACGCCATTTGTCGCATGGCTATCCCAAGCGCACGGAATGCGAATGGTGCTAAAGCCCGCCGCCTTGACCGAGTCGATGTAGGCTTCGGTCGGGAACTTGTTGCCCCAACCGGTCGGATTCCCCGGTACTTCCATCGTATTACCGATGTTGATGCCGAAACCCATCTTCTCGAAAATTTGATTTGCAGTAGGGAGCGTCTCGGCGAACGAGAACGAAACCCCAGAAATGGAAGCGGCCACTGCCGCAGTCCGTAGAATGCTTTTAAGCATAAACAACCCTTTAGGGAAGCGCATGCAACCCTTATTTAAACAACCCAGCTAAAATATACATCCTGTCGCAGGAAAAACAAAAATCCACGCCGGAAAAAGCGTGGACGATTTATCAAATTGGCACAAGCCCGTTACTTCGCGCTCATAATCGCGACAAGGTCCGCATTGCTCAAATTCGTCTTTTCGTTTAGGGCGGTTGCGATCGCGGTAAGCGGTTTTCGGCAGGCCATCATCAAGTTATACACCTGCTCAACGACATTCGCTTCGGAAAGCTGGTAATAATAGCAAGACGCCTGGAAGCTCTGGTAGTCCGGATCGCTCCGGTAAAGTTCCATCGGGAGTTCCTTCATGACGGTGTCGAGGTCACAGGCGAAATTCTTGCGAAACAAGAAATCCGACATGTGTCCCGCAATCGCAATGTGGGCGGAACCTTCGAGCGAGTTCCCCAGCATGCGCGTGACGCTCGGCTTTTCTTTGGAATTGTTGATTTTAACGTAATCGATGGGGCGTTTGAACAGAATCGCAATCAAAGCGTGGCCCGCCTCATGGCGGCAAAGCTTTTCGTATTCCTGTTCACCGAAAAATTCAATTAAAGATTCGCGAGTTAAAATTTGTTCTGACATATTTCAATCTCTGCGTAAATTAGACTGCTACACAAATACGACTTCGTTTCCGATGCGCGGAGATTCCGTACGATTCGGGAGGCCGGATTCTGTGTCGGCGTAGCCAATGGCGACCGAGGCATACACACGTTCGTCATCTTTAAGGCCGAGGGAGCGCAGGTATTCGAGGAGCGTCGGATCTTCATTCAGCCACTTGAGCTGATTGATATAGCAACTGCCGAGGTCGAGTTCGTTCGCAGCAAGCATCATGTTTTCGACAGCGCAGGCGACATCGGCCATATTATTGCCGTATTCCTTCTTGTTTGCAACCACAATCAATACAGGCGCGGTATAGCAGAAAGAATAGTTGCCCTTGCGAGCAAGCGTAATCGAATTCTTGAGACTCTTGTAAAGGTCTTCGCGGAGTTCCATCGCAGCAAAAGCGGACTGCACGAGTTCCTTGAGCTTTGCAATCACTGCAGCGTCCGAAATCACAAAGAAATGATTAGTCTGCGCGTTGCCGCCGGTGGGTCCGAAACGGCCAGCCTCAACGATGGTCTGCAATTTTTCAAGTTCTACAGGTTGCGCCTTGAACTTGCGGGTACTACGGCGTGTTTTGATAGCTTCGAGTATGTTCATATCAAGCTCCTTCGCGGATTTTGAAAACTTAGTTTTTTACACAACGAATGGACATAGCCCAATCCTTAGACTTATCTGGGTTATCATAAATATAAACTCCACCAGAATTCATCATGCCATTGACCGTTACAAACGCGGCATAATTCGTATTATTTCTATATGAATAATCTTCGGTAGCACTCCAAAAAAAGGAGAAATAGGCGTGTCCACAAAAAAGATTGTTGCGAGAATCCTCGTAGCTATAGCAATTGCACGAAGTAAGGCTCCTTGTGGCGCGAGCACCACCAGGCAGCGCCGCAAAACCAAATCGATCTACGGACTCAACTGGAACTTTATGAGAATAATCATCAGCCCACTCACCCATTCCCGCAACCCAGCCGTAGGGCGTTCTTATGCTCGCTCCACTTCCCTCATCACCATTATGAAATTCCATAAATTCAATTAGTTTTCTCCATTCACTTTTTGTGGGAATATGCCAATTATCAGGGCATATCCCCTGATGAACAGAATCCACCTGTTCATAATAAAAAGCATTATCCGTCAAATACCGTCTATCCAAATTCATAGCAACATCCCAAGTGTACAGACGACCATAAATCTCGCAGGAATCCGGTTCATCATTGTAGCAGAAACTAGAGTCCAAGACATAATCCAAATTTTCAGCCATCCACCATTGATCGCCAATCTTAACAACTTCGTATTTCTTACCATCGCGAGAGTCCGCGATGGTATCCCGAACAACATCATTTTCAGTCCAAAGATCTCCCGTTTCCGCAGCAGCATTTTCATCCAATGAGCCGACCGTATCTATAGAACAAGCCATCACAAACAACAGCAGTATAGCAAAAATCCATCTCACCTACGGTTCTCCTCCATACCAAGTAAAGTCACCATTTTCATCAATAAAGACAATCTTTCGACCATCTTTCACAATTCTAAACTTAGGGCGTTGAGAAATAAATTTTCCATCGCGAATTTCATATAAGTTATTATCGACTTTCAAATAATGTTGAAGAAAGGAAACCGATTCATCTAAATTCACCCAATTTTCAAGTTCCAGCGTATCTAAGTCCTTCTTATCTTTATCCACAAGAATAAGACCCGTATTTCCTCTAAATTCAGGGAACGTCACCGCATCAAGGCAAAGAAATTGCCCATCAATTTCACCCATGGCAAAGCAGTTTTCCATCCACTTCTCAAGGGCAGACGAATCCACATTTCCCACAGCAACTAATTCTTCTAGAGATTTCTTTTTCTTGCCAACCCATCGGGATTGCATCCCCACGGGATAATAATATTTTGACACCACCTCTGTATAAGAACCGTCATCCCAACCCATAAAGTGATTATCATTCTTATAGCCATAAATTTCATCAACAACAGAAACTACGGCCGTGGTGTCATCTATCAAGCCTTCATAAGACCAAATAAAATATTCCTCCCGTTCCTCGTAGTCATAGCCCACGCAAGCACATAAAAAAAGCACAACCCCCAAAAGCAACAAATGAAACACATTCTTATATAAAATCATCTTCACCTTACCTATCCTTGACACAAACTGGGACAACTAGCGGGTATAAATCTTTCGGGCATTCAATCATACGAACATCTTTTGCAGAAGTATCAAACACATAACTACCTTTACTAAGTTCAACGCAATATTCAATGTCATTATTTTTTTCAGTGGATGTCCACATCAATCTATACTCCTTAAAGTCTTTAGATTCCGAAGATACGTCATAGGTTCTATAAAGATCGCCAGAAAATTGTATTGGAGTAAGCCGCCAAACCTGATAACGTCTCCATTCCGTTGTATCAGGAATGTGAAAGCCTTCTGGACAAAAATTTTGGGCTGATTGATAATCAGAGAAATTATCAGTATTATATCCATACATTTTGAGTGACCTAATAGAATAATCAAAGGTGGCATTCCAGTCTGCGACAAATGAATCATAACTATCGCTTTTATTTACAATCACATCATAGCTGACAAAAGAATCCTCCTTGCTTACAGGAAAAACAAATAAATCATGAACCGGAATAGGCAAAGCCCCAGAATATTCCTTGTTATAGGCCCATGCTGAATATTCTTTTCCTCCCGCAATCACCTTTTTGCAATCTAAACTTTTTCCTTTCCGTTTAAAAACATAGGTGACGCCTTTATAATCCACAATATATGTAGAATCCTCAACATACTTTCCACTAGTCATAGTCATATCATCGAGTACTTTATAATGGTATGCAATTTGCCATTTGCAGGCAGATCCTTCAGAAGGGCAAGTACAACTTAACAATTCGTTATACGTCGAATCATATTCAAGCGACATACCTATAGTACTCGAAGGACAGGGTTTATACTGATTTTTTTCATATATCAAGGACTCTATTCCTGTCATCGTCCTCCACTTGCCCACATAGAAACGACCCGTTTTTAAGACAGCTTCGCAAATATAATACGTACCGTCATATTTTTTTATTGAACCCTCCGTGAGAGAATCGCAAACATCTTCGTTCAATATAACAGGCAAGACTTCTTCTTCGGAAATTTCTCGCCATTCTTCCCCACACATATAATATTTATCATCTCGTTTTACCACAACATCCCTGTTATAGGAATCACAGGTATCTCCATAAAAAACAGGCGCCGCAACCTCTCTCCAATTGCCATAATGACATTGATAATATTTACGCAGCGGAACATCCACAGTCTCACCTTCATTTTCCGAAGTGCAAAATTTATCTATGTAATCACTCGCGCTAATAGAGGTCCAACGGACTCCTTGACACTGATAATAAGATGAATCCACATAGACCTTTTTCTTTGAAATAACGGAATCACATTCTCCATACTGTTTCCACACGTTATATTCCCGCAGATTGTTTTGTATAGTAGAAGAGTCAGGTATTTCATTATTCCATTTATAATAATTATTATATGAATTTTTTTTGCATATAAATAATTCGCCAACATAAGGTCTAATTAAACCCAACGTTTTTTCATCGCAACTGCGATACAAAATATTCATGGACTGAGCAACACCAACGGCATTCCACAATAAATTACCATCACAATAATACAACCCGTCTTTAAAAATTACCGTATCTTTTCTGCCGTCCCAGCACAAGCCATTCTCCACTTCAATTTCAGAGAACGGAACCCAAGCAAAACTTGAATCGCTGGAGTCCATTCGGCAAACATATTTTTGTTCAAAATACCTACTATCCTTAACTTTGTTGCTGACGGAATCATAACGACTGTCGGCATCACATTTCGAAAAACCATACGCATCTTCCAAAATAATTGAAAGCGCAGCCCCGCTCAACGTACTCTGTAACGCAGCATCTGCAATAGCTGTCTTTGTAGCATAATCGTCCAACTTGACCTCTGTTCCAATTTTTGATCTTAAATCCTTAAAATTTTCATAGAAAGTACTATCCGATTTTTCTCCATATCCAAGCACTAAATAAGGTAAAGCCAAAAGCATCTTTTCTTCTATATCACTATTAATTGAGCCCTCATAATCCAAAAAATGATAAATCTCTCGTAGGGCTTTTTTATTCGCTATTCCCATATAAAAATTTTCATTCTTAATCAATTCTTCCACACGATGTGCAGATATAGCACCAAATAAATCTAAATAAGCCGCATTAACATAATTGTACACCGAAAAATTCATCTTAAAGTTGCCGTTATCACCATGAACGCAAACGAAATCAAAGCGAGCATAACGCAAAGGCACATCCATAGAATCTACAGAAAAGTGATACCCTTTTGAATTCTTTGAAATAACAGCCGCAACGGTATCCAAAGCCTGCAAATCTTCATCAACAAAAACAACTGACAATTTTATAGGAACAAGAGAATCAATCAAACGAAAATCGCCGGCAATATTCGTTTTTATAGTATCATCACCAGGAGAATACGGATTTTCTTCATCAATGTATTTAAAGTCCGAAGCCTTGGAATGCACATCATATTCACATGCTATAAGAAACACCGTCGTCAAAACGACGCAATACAATTTTAAAACATCCCAAAGAATTTTTAGCATGCAATAAAATATACATCCTGATCAATAAAAAAAACACTGCCTAGCGAGAACTAGGCGATTGGAATACAAATAAAGCGGATGAAAAGACTTCGTTTCACTCCGCTCAGAATGACAAAACATTATTCATCCATCACGCACATCGCCTGTACCATCGGGTACAAATCTTTGGGGCATTCCACAACACCTGTACCCTTAACATCCATTGTAACAGTCCTTATGGTCGTTTCATAGCAATATTGCGTGTCAGTATCCTTTTCGGTACTTGTCCAGAAAATATCGGCATAGATTTCATTAGAAGTGGAGCTATCAAAGTTAGACCCTTTAAAATACCATCTAATCGGCGAGTCATTTCGCAAATCCAAATAACTTGTTCCATATCTAAAGCCTTTTTCAAATTCCATTTCACTCGGAATATGGAATCCTTTAGGACAGAATGCTTTCGCCTGTTCATAAGTCATGTACGTATCTTTGCTGTACATAAGTACTGACACGCTTGAATCCGGCACCTCTGCATCCGGGGTAGAACCTCGCCAAGTTGCAACTATCCGTTTTTTCCAATTCGCATAAAAATCAGTGAAAGATGCACTCGGGTTTTCAATAGAACTTAGCATGAGCGAATCTTTTCCACGTTCCCCATGCAGGAACAATCGGCCTCCATAAGAATACGCCGCATAGCTTTTTCCACCAAAATCTACCTGGCTCAAAATCAAATTATAGAACGGCTGCGTATAGGTCATTTTCCTGATATTAAAGTGATAAACAACCCCGTCTACAGTCGCTTCATAAGTGGAATCACCCAAGCTGTTCCCCGCAAGTTTTGAAACATCCAATTTTTTCGGCAACGTATAAGGATCTGTCCCAACGCTTATCTCATCCCATTTATAGACGCTATCCCTCAGAGTACAGCCGAAGAATCCCCCACGTTCTTTATCCCAAAGCAACAATTTATTCGAGATGGTATCACAAGAACCCAAACTGTCACGATATAGATAAGGCAGTGATTCTTTGACACTTAAAGTTTTCCATTGGTATTCTTTACAGGTATAATAATACGAACCATACTTTTTGACGACACCACTCAAGGAATCATCGCAAGCCAGGCCGTCTTTTTCTGGAGGCAACAAAGAATCTTCAGGAACCGTTTCCCACTTTCCATCTTTACATTCGTAGAACACATCGTCATAGACAATCTTCAAATTCTCTTGAGGACTTCCGCAGGTATCCTTATTCAAAACCGGCGGAATCAATTCGGCGTCTTCTAGCTTGCGCCAGGTTCTAAAGGCAAAGCAGCCGTCTCCTTCACATTTTAGCTGTTCACAAATGTAATATGAGCTGTCGTATTCCACGATGCGATTCAAGTCGCATTTATCGTTATAATATTCGGGAGGATAAATTTCCCGCCATGTGGTATCGTCAATATTGGACCATGTACCTTGGCAAGAATAATACGAGCCATCATGTTCGCCCTTGTAATTGACACTAGAACAGTGCCCCAAGTAATACAGCAGTGAATCAATCTGGTTCCACCTATTACCAGAACATTCCACAAACAAGCTATCCAACTTTAGCATATCGCCAAAGTTTCCGTACGCACATTTACCAAATCGTGCCGTAGCCTTGGCGTCTAAAACCTTGGCATACATTGTATCGCTTTCCAGAAATACTCTTTCTACATACTTATCACTCCAAGCACATTTGCTGTCTTCGCATTCACAAACAAACAAGGAATCATGAACGTACATGGCCCGGCCATTGTTTTGATCCCTTGAACACTCGCCATATTGGTGATTGAACAGGGAATCACGCTCGGTAATCACCTCCCATATATGGGATTCAGGCCGGCACGTATAAATCGTATCGTTTCGCTGAATAGATTTGGTGCTATAATAGCTACTCTGATGTTCGCACATCCCCAAGGAATCTTCCAAGACTGACAACAGGCGCCACTTACTTTGCCTGCTACCGTATTTAACATGACTAGTATACACGAACGTCCTGCCGTAAAAAGCACTAGCCCTATTCGTGTTGACAACTTCTTTTGTATACCCGCTCGTCAAATCTATTCCATACGCGCGACTGAAAAACTTTTCATCCATCCAATACAAATAATTTACAGTATCTTTCGAAACGCTTTTGAAAAGGTAATCGGCCGAGTCTGCAAGAATTTCAAAAGTAGAAAGCCATGCATCAGCCGCTTCCAAGACCCATGCCGAATCAATCATACCTTTTTCAGCAAACATACTATTGAATTTATTGAAATCCTCATAGAACAAGCTGTCCGAAATTTCATGGCGGCAATAAACATACGGCAAGAGATCCTGTAACTGCTCTCCATAATAACTGAAGCCATTATATCTTCTTTCATTGACATCGTCTAGTTCTATGTCGAACACCTTACCCAATTCTTCTAAAGCTTGATTTTCTGCTTGATTGAAACTTTTTTTCTTATTCTTGACAAAATATTCAATTCGATCTGCGGCTAAAGCTCCATAGATATTCAGCCTTAATCTCGAATTGTCATTGGACAGGTGTACATATTGCGCAAATTCCATTTTCTTATTGCCGACAGGAAACACCGTCACAATTTTCACATACGGATATTCATAATCGCGACTTTCCACAAAGAAATCTGTATCCGAATTCTTTTTCAGCGAAACTTCAAACGAGTCAATCGGATTCAGCTTTTCATCCAGTTCTATGACACGCATCGCCTCGGGTTTCATCGAAGGCAAGAATTCTACAGAGCCCTCCAATTTTGTCGGCGAAAAAACGCAACCGTTTTCATCTAAACGGAGTACAACGCTGCCGTCGTCATCGGAACACGCTGCAAACCACAACAAGGCAAGCAGCAACACAAGTATTCTCATTTTACGCAATTCGTTAATCATTTTCTTTCGACTTCATCCAGTAATACAGTTTTTTGCCTGATTTTTCATACATATCACAGATAAAAATTTCGTCATCATAGATTTTGGCTTCATCTAAATGCGCAGAATCGCACGGTTCTTCGTCCACAACAGGCCTAATGACGCTATCTACTGGAACTTCAACCCAATTATTTTTGCAATAAAAATATTTATCATCGTTTTTTTCGTAGTAATTGGGAGTATACCAATCGCACATATGACCTTTCGCTTCAGGGTATGTAGAGGGTTCCCATTCTTTTCCGCCATAAGTTCTACACTTGTAGTAATCCCCATTTGGCATCTGAGCATATTCCATTTCGTTAGAACCGTTATTACAAATCCCCATATAATACGACAAAGTATCCACCTTGAGCCACCTATTCCCATAGCACCTCACCATGATGCTGTCATCCATCACCTCTTTCGCGTCAACAAGTTCTCTGCAGTCGCCATAACGAAGTGTCGCCAAAATATTGACTGTCGGCGTATCAAGTACCGTTCCTTTAAAGTCCTTATTCACTACAGACCATCCGCACTTATCAGAATCATCACAGTCGCAAACATACATCGTGTCGTTAAAATAACCGAGCGAGCCATAAGACCAATAATCCCTTTGGCACTCTGTATATTTATGATTCAATACAGAATCGATGTTGCTTAGCTTTTCCCAATAAAATGATTGATACCGACACAAATAAGCGGCGCCATCATGTTCCGCAAAGTTCCAACCATAATACAAGCAAGTACCAAGCGTATCTTCAATAGCAGTCTGCAGGCGCCATCCACCACTGTAGCTTTCATAAACAAACATCCGTCCATTATAACGGCTAAGTTCAGTTTTTATTTCTATGGAGTCCTTTTGATTCCAGGAGCGGTTCAATTCGTATGCCCAATTAAAAAAGGCCGTATCAATATCTGTTAACCCGGAAGACGTATCACGGTTAACGCTTTCAAAATCATACCATTCCATAGTACCAGATGGCAACAGGAACGTGGCAAGCCAAGAATCAGCCGCACGCACTTTTATAGAATCATCAAGTGTTCCGTCTTTTGCAAAGGAATCTCGCAATTCCATAAAATCACTGTAGAAAAGGCTGTCCGAAATTTCATGACGACAAAGAACGTACGGGAACAAATCACGCAGCTCCACATAGTCACTATAGTAAGAATCTTTTTTACCTTGATAAAAACTTCTATTTTCAGGAAAATCAATGTCTATCCCAAGCGTTTTTTTAAGTTCCCCGTAAGCCTTTTCAATAGCATCGTTCAAGCTATATTTTTCTTTTTGAACCAAAGTTTCAACACGGCCAGAAATTAAGGCACCATAAATATGCAGCTCTATGCCATTATTGTATTTTTCGATACGGTAATACTGGGGAAATTCCATTTCATCATCTCCATCCAGCGGGAAAACGGTTACGATTTTCACATACGGGAATTCATAATCCCGCGTGCCAACCGAGAACGAGTTCGGATACCAATCTTCATGATCAGCCGGCACGTCAAATGAATCAAGCGGATTCAATTTATTGTCAACCCGAACAATGCGGAATCGATCCGCCTTCATCGAAGGCAAGTAACGCGTGCCCCCAGATATATCCGTCGGAGAAAAAACAACCCCATTTTCATCTAGACGAAACAAAACCTCTTTGCTGCTTTCGTCTTCGGAACATGCCACAAGGCAAAGCAACACTAAAGACGACATTATTATCTTATGCAAAGCAGACATAAGTTCTCCATTCCTAAAATATGGTTAGAATTTACATAAATTAACCATAAAACGATTCTTTAGAAGTCAATTCACCGACAAACAGCCTTTTTCGCTAGATAACTGGCCAAGCCCCCACGGGTTTTACCCGGGGTTACTTGTCAAGCGGCAGTATCAAAATACGGGATTTCCGTTTCTGGTTGTAATGGTCGCGCTTGCTCTTGGGCAAATCGCTGACCGTACCATCTTCGAATCCGAAGTGGTAGAACCAATCGAGAGCCTGCGTAGTCAGCAAGAACAACTTCTTGTAGCCCTTCATGCGGCCCACAGAAATCAAGTGGCGCACGATGGCGTCGCCAATGCCCGACTTGCGGTAGTTCGCGCCCACCGCAATGCCGGCGACTTCGGCCATGCCGTCTTCGAATGCGTGCAAGGCACCACAGCCGTGAATGCTGTTATCGATGCTGTAGACAACATAATCGTTGAGCTTTTCGGAAATGCTTTCCTGCGTACGCGGCACCAAGAATCCCTTGTCGATGTAGTCCTGCATAATGCGCAAGATATCGGGAATATCTTCGATGTTCGCGGGCCTGATACTGGAGTACTGGTTGGCGTACACCATGGTACCGTCACCGCGGGCACTGAACACTTCTTGCAGCACGCTGCCCTGGAATTCACCGCTCAGCAAGTGAACACGGTTCGCACCCGCTTCGCATGCCCGAATGGCGTTCATCAAGTAATCCATCTGTGCAAAGTCAAGCTGGTCGGAATTGAGTTCCAACAGTTCCTTTGCCTGATCCACGTCCATAGCCGAAATAACACCCGAATCCGTGGGTTCCAGGTACTTGGTGTTCCGGCCTGTCACAAGGCCTTCGAGCTTGATACCATTCTGGTTACCGATAAAGAAGAGCTTTCCGACCTTCATGTACTTGCAGAGTTCGGTCGCAAGTTCGGTAGAACTGATATTGTAAGCGTGCCCGAGTTTGTTCCAACCAATCGGCGGAATAATCGGCACGAACTTTTCTTCCAAAAGCTGTTCCAGAATATCGCGCTGGATACGTTCGATACGGCCGGTGCGCATGTAGTCGACACCGTCGATAACGCCCATGCTACGAGCCAGCACCCAGTTGCCCTGAATGCCCCTAAGGCCGCTTGCCGTGAGGTGGCTCATGATATGCTGTGCAACGCCAAGTGATGCCTGTTCAATGTGGGGCAAGGCTTCTTCGCTTGTAAGACGTACGCCGGCATGGAACGTGGATTCCAGTTCCCACGCCTTGAGCTGGGCATCGATGCTGTTACGCGTACCCGGCACGATAATAATGCGGATCCCCGCCTTATGCAAAAGCGCAATATCGCGCATAAGCACCGGGAAAAGGGGGTGACTCATCAAGTCATCCTCGATTTTCAGCACAAACAGCTGGCCCTTGAAGCGTTCCATATAACCGAACACTTCACGAATGAAACCGGCAACTTCAAAATGTTGCGAATTAAAGTCAGGCGTTGCGTTATTCATGGTTAATAAAGTAGAAAAAACAAACGCGGCCCCGTAGGACCGCGTTCGTTTAGTTGAGATAGAATATTCTTTTCTCGAATCTTAGTCTTGGATTCGAGTCCAGTTGAGGATTCCCTTCTTGACCAGGTAGATATAGCCTGCTTCAAGAATCACGAGGAATCCGAGCAACACGAACAGCAAGTCCCAGCCGCCCTTGAGGAATTGAACGGTCCAGGGATAGAGGAACGCCACTTCAAGGTCAAAGACCAAGAACAACATGGCGACCATGTAATACTTCACGGGATATCGTTCGCCCGAAGTACCGGAAACGTGTGCGACACCGCATTCGTAAGACGTACCTTTGATCGAAGTCCCCTTGATTTTGCCCGGGTGCAAGAACCAGTTTGCCAACAAAAGGGCTGTAGGAACAACGAGTGCAAGAACCACGAGGATGGTCATCGCAAAAGTGGTATCAAAGATTTCTACGTTCGTCATAGTGACGACAAACATAGTAAAAATCTTTTTTCTCGTTAAGTCCCAAAATGTAAACTATATTTACAGGCATGAAAAAGATCACTACATTTTTGGGATGTGTGGGTGTGGTGTGCTTATTCTGGGGGTGTTCGTCCGATAGCGATATCTTGACCCCGGGAGGATCTCTTGGCGAAGAACCTATGCCTTCTTCTGCAAGCAATCCGAGCTCGGTTCCTTCGTCGGCTGCAATTTCTCCTGCAACAAGCTCTTCCTCCATTGGCAATGCTACCCCGAACCCGACTCCCTCGTCCGGTGAAGTAAAGCATGATACATTGACTAAACAAGTCTTTATTCGCAAAGGCATCGATTCAGTCGTTGTTCCGTATTCTAGCAGTTCTCCGGCATTCTGCTGGACCGAAGAATGCAGAGCAAATCCGCCTGTAATTGCCTCGTCTTCTTCTGCCTTGGTCATCGATATTGGCATGTCGGTCGAAGCTCAAGACCCGCCTACTGTTAGCGGCAATACCATGACAGACAACCGCGATGGCAACAGCTACAAGCTGCAAACCGTTGCCGGCAAGCTCTGGATGGCCGAAAACATCAAGTACAAGACCAGTTCGGGACTTTTCTGTGAAGATGGCGAAGGAAAAGATGTTTGTGCCACTTATGGTGGATTCTACACCTATGCCGCAGCACAAAGAGCATGCCCCGGTGAATGGAGACTTCCGACTCCCGCCGAAATTGTCGCCGCCAACGATGTCGTGGGCCACGACTGGTGGACCGTCGGTGGCAGATTCAAGGTCGCTTCCAGCGGAGAATCCGAAGGATACGGCCTTGCCAAGGAACAGGGCTACCTCTGGCTTGAAAGCGATGGTGAAAACAACGCCTGGCGCGTCGAGGACTATTCCGAAAAGAAACTCGAAGAACTGACTTCCGCAGCAGACCGCGCATTCAACGTACGCTGCGTCAAGGCAAATTAACCCCAGCTATTAACCAATAGAAAAACCCGGGCTTTGAAGCTCGGGTTTTCTTTTACACTTTTTAAGGCTTATTAAAGCCGATCGACATTGTCCATGCCTTCGTCCAACAAGAGCGAGAGGTTCTGGACTTCCTTTTCCATCGAGTCGTAATAGATTTTCGCGCGACCCAGTTGCTTGCGGAGTTCCATGATTTCGGACATAAGCTCCACGGCAAGCAAAGCCATGCGCTTACGGTTGTCCATCTGGAACTTTGCCGAGCGATCAAAACGCTGGTTGATGTTTTCCACAATGTCATTCAGTTCCGCATCGGGCAAGTCGGTGCGAATCTGAATGCTTTCCTGGGCAACGGAAATGGTTACCGATTTCAAAGGTTCGATACTAGCCATTATTTTATCCCTACGCCGAATGGATCATCGTCCATCAGCATCCTTATCCGAAAAAACTTGTCTGCGAGCCCTCCTGCTTGCTCGCGAACAAATCGTTGTCTTTTTCATCGGCCCCATGAACTTCAATCGACGGAACATCCTCTTCGGATTCCTGTTCCTGCGAAACGGATTCGTCTACCTGAGGTTCTTCCACAGATTCTTCGGCTTCCGAATTTTCCGCAGTCACGTCTTCGAATACGAGATCTTCGTCGGAAGTTGCCGGCTCTTCAGTCGATTCCTCAGCAACCGGTTCTTCGGCAGCAGGGGCGGGATCGCCACTGTCCAGGGCAATGTCTGTACCCAGTTCGCTTTCGATAGTTGCAACCAGCTGGTTGAACTTTTCCTGGGCTTCTGCAATTTCTTCGTTCTGGGCCTGCAGCTGTTCGTTCAGGCTATCGACCAAGGCGCTCTTTTCAGAAAGCTGTTCCATCAGCTTTGCAATGGTCGCATCCTTTTCGGCCACCTGAGTGTTGAGCGCATTTACCGTTTCGGCCCTTTCGTTAATCTGGCCAGTCAGCATATCCTGACTGTTCGTAAGATCACGAATCTTGGATTCCAGACTTTCGATGCAGCCGTCTTTTTCGACCAACTGCTGACCAAGCACTACCGTCTTTTCGTTAAGCACTTCGATTTCGGAAGCCTGCTTGTTCAACATGTCCTGCTGGGCTTTTGCCTGATTTGCACGGGCATCAAGGGCTGCCTTGCAGTCAGCAAGGTCGTGCTTGGCCGATTCAAGCAACAGGGTCTTGTCTTGCGCCAAAGCCTGGACCTGAGATAAATCACGCTTGATTTTTGCATTTTCTTCTTTGAGGGCTCGGACCGTTCCCAAGACACCCTCAATTTTTTGAGATAAAACACTCATTTTTTCTAAATTCATTTCTGCTCCGTCTAATGAGTTTTAGAACTTTAACAATATTAAGATAACTAAATTTTTTCACAAAAACCAAATGATTTCTGTAAATGAACATATACAGCGGCGACTGACGGAATTGCCGGATCGGCCGGGCGTTTACATCATGAAGAACGCCCAAGGGAAAATCATTTACATTGGAAAAGCTAAAGTCCTAAAGAACCGCGTGCGCAGCTACTTCGACGGCTCCGAGCACAACGGCCACCGCGCGGCAACGCTCATGCTCCCCTACATTCGGGACATCGAATGGATTATTACCGAGAGCGAGCAAGAGGCGCTGATTCTAGAAGCGAACCTGATTCGCAAGCACACGCCTAAGTACAACGTGCTCCTGAAAGACGACAAGCACTTTCCGTACCTAGCATTTTCGGTCAAGGAACCGTTCCCACGGCTTTCGCTTTCTCGCTCTGTCAAGAAGGACGGCCGCCAGTATTATGGCCCGTACATGGGTTCGCGCTACATCGACAAGCTGATTGACATTTCGGCAAGGTTGTTCAAGATTCGCGAATGCACCATGGAATTGCCGGCCAAGCACCCCGTGCGCCCTTGCCTCAACTACCACATCGGGCGCTGCAGTGCACCGTGTGCGGGGTTCATTACGCAAGAGGAATACGCCAAGGATGTCGCAAACGCAAGACTCATGCTCGAAGGCAAACGCGACGACCTGATTGACCTTTGGCAGCGCGAAATGGAAGAAGCGAGCGAACGGCTCGACTTTGAAACCGCCATGAAAAAGCGCGACGCTATTCAGGCGCTGCAGGCATCTGGCACACACCAGAAGACAGACACCAGCGACCCGAACTTGTCTCTCGATGTGGTAACGCTCCGCCGTAACGGCGATATGGCCGCGGCCGTGATTCTCGAATACCGCAAAGGCGTGCTCATGGGGCGCAGGCATTACCGGCTCGAATGCAAGCTCGAAGACGACGAAACCGAAATATTTAGGCAGATGGTGCTCCCATGGTACATGGAGGCGCCCCTGATCCCTGCCGAAATCGCAACCGACATTGTGCTGCCGGATGACCGCAAGGAACTCGAAGCGGCGCTCAGCAAACAGGCAGGGAGAAAGGTCACTTTCAGCACGCCCCAGCGCGGCGAAAAGCTCGGATTTTTAAAACTTGCAGGCGCCAATGCCGACATGATTCTGGTAGAAATGCGCGCCGAAGTGCAGAAGTACAGCGAAATCGACCAGAGCGTATTCGAACTGCAGAAAGTCCTTGGGCTTAAAAAGACGCCGTTCCGCATCGAGTGCGTGGATATTTCTCACCTTTCGGGCACGAACACGGTGGCAAGCCTTGTGGCCTTCAAGAACGGGCGCCCCGATAAAGCCAACTACCGCAAGTTTATCATCAAGACGGTCGAAGGCGTCGATGACTTCGCCAGTATGCGCGAAGTAATGACCCGCCGTATTCGCAGGCTCGAAAACGAAGGCGTACCCATGCCCGACTTGTGGGTATGCGACGGCGGTAAATAGACGCCACGATGCAGATTCTGAAAGAGCTCGGCCACGATCAGGATTTACCGCTCATCGGCCTCGCCAAGCGCCTTGAAGAAATCGTGTTCCCCGACGACCGCAAGAGCATCGTGCTGCACCGCACCAGCCCTGCGCTAAAGCTTTTGCAGAACGCCCGCGACGAGGCGCACCGATTCGCCATTACCTACCAGCGCAGCAAGCGCAAAAAAGACTTAGAAGTCGAATGGCTCAAGATGCCCGGCGTGGGTCACGAAACCCGCGTCAAGATTTTGAGCAAGTACAGAAGCGCCGAAGCGTTCATGGCAGCCCCCATCGAAGACATCGAAATCCTGCTTGGTAAGGTTCGCGGAAACAACTTGCGCGACCAAGTCGCAAAATACGTTACCGAATTTATCACTCCCGACACAGAAGGCTGAATATTCCAAAATGGAGTAGGGCTCGTTTGTATAAAAACGACCTTTATGAACTAATTTCGCCAAGCAAGGATAAGAATTATTTACTTATCGTTTATTTTAAAAGGACAAAAAAATAATTTTCGTTTTTTCGCTTGCTTTTGCCCCTCAAGTTGTCTATATTACGGGTAAGGCATCCCACGGATTAACGCCCGATCTAACAGTATTTTTAAAGCTCGTCGCTCTTGGTGTTCAGTTTAGGCGCGCTCCGACGCGAAAAACAAAGCCCCGAGGCACTGCTATCATTTTTAAGTGAGTAGCTTCGAGTGTTCCACCGTGAGGGATGCCTTTTTTGTACCCTGACAAAATTTCCAAAATAAAAAAACACCCTAAAAGGGTGCTTTTTAATATAGGCTGATTTGCAATTTAAGCTTTCGGCTTGACGCAAGCGCGAATCAGCATGAGCTGTGCCGGCACATACAACCACCAAATGAGGTTGTTTGCGATTTCAGCAACCGACTGCAGAACGCTGTGGTCGTCACCCGTGACCATCGAAAGACCGACGCACACATCACCGAAGAAGAAGGCGACCATGCCCCAGCAGATAAGCTTTGCATTTGCCGCCGGGAAATAACCCTTGCGCGGGGCAAGAATACCGACAACCACCGAGGTAATGACAAACACGCCATAAACCACGACAACAGCCACAGTGAGGCCCAAAGTACCGGAAGCAATCAGAGCAATGCCAGCGAGAACGGCCACAGCCAAGAGCGCATAGATTTTAGGAATGCTCTTGTCGTCTTCGGATTTGCGGGAATGCCTGTAAATCAAGATTCCCTGGAACACCATGAAGAAACTGATGCCGAGAATGGTGCTAAGGGTTCCCACATCGGCGACGGTCGCCTTGAGCAGGCTGAAGCTATAGTCTGCAAGCAGCGAAAACACGAATGCAGCGCGAAGCAGTTTGCCATCTCGGCCAGAGAATGCGCTCGATGCCGTGAGAAAGGCAAGCACCGTAAGCATGGTCGACATGACCGACTTGGTGTAAAGCTGCAGGGTGCCCGCATCAGAGAGGCACTGGCTTACCGCACCGCAGGAATAGAAGTCGAACCAATCCTTACCTGCCGTAATCAGCAGGAAAAGGGCGAGAATAGAAAAAACGATTTTTTGAGCTGTTGTTTGTAAAAGCATGAATAAAGGATAGCAAAATTTATGCTTTTTATAAGAAAGCTCTTCGTTTTTTGCAAAATAATGACGTAATACCACTTGATAATGGCGTAATACTACTTGATTCGAACCTGTTGCAGGCGAATTCCCTGACGGACAAGGTAAGTTCCCGGAGCAAGTTTGAGCGACTTGCCCAAAAATCGCCCCTGCATGTCAAAGACCTGAATCGGTTCGTTCGGGCTGATTTCGAAGCCCGCCAGATTACGGTTCCTGATTGCCGTCGTCGAATCTTCCTGAGTCGTATCCGGTTCTACGAACGGATTTTCCGGGTCATCGACCACCACCTTGATGGTTACGGAGGCTTCGCAGCCCGAAGCATTCGTGTGGACCGCCTTGTAGTAGCCGCTCGATTTTCCGTCAAGATTCTTGAAGCGGATTTCGCGATCAGTCGAAGCGAATCCGTTCGGGCCACTCCAAACCCAGCGGCCACCTTCCCACGGATGCGGGCCAATCACCAGCGAGTCGCCCTTATTCACTTGAACATCGGTCGTCTCGTTCCAGCCGCCGTCATGCACCTTCACGTACGGGATAATTGTATCCGGCTTACAGACGCCACCTTCGGCGCCGTCAATGACCATCGTCGTAATCGTCTGAGCAGGCGCCGTCATCGAAAGCGTCTTACCCGACACCGCGATATCGGACTGCGCCTTCAAACTGCCCGGCAATTCAAACCGCACCACCTTCGCACTTGCGCCGATTTTATCAAACCCGCGCAAGTCGAATTCATACTTCACGTCGCTCGTGCCGCTGTTGCGAACCACGAGCACCAAGGCGCCATCTTCGCGCAGCGCCGCGAGCGTGTTGCCGTTGTCGCTATCAATAATGCGGGAGCCCGGACGAATGTAACGGCTGAATGCGGCGTGCATGTAGTAACGCGCGTTCGGGCTGAAAGTCTGCTTGCTGTGGTTCAGCGCGAGGCTACGCCAGTTCTCGGCCGGGTCGCCAATCTGCCAATCCACCCAGGCGCTCGCCTTCATGTCGCGCAAGTCCGAAAGAATCAGGCTAGCCATCCAGAGCGCAATGTTTTCGTCGCCACTCTTGTGGAGCGGCCCCGTTTCGGATTGCCACACACGTTTGTTCTTGGCGAACGCCGCATTAAACAGCTTCGCGCGATTCTCGCCGCCAGAATAGCTGTGCGTATTCACCTGAAACATGTAAGAGAGCGCCTCGCTGCTGTAACCGTTGAACTGGTTCAGCGCATCGCCAATATTCGTTTCGTCGGCAGCACTCACCGAGGTTTCGGGGAACAGGCCCTTCGCAACGAGCGCCTTGCCGAGTTCCACAATCATCTTCGACTGATTACTCTTGAAGCCGCAACCTTCCTGGTCACCGTTCGCCTTCCACCAGCCGGCGCTCGGCTCGTTAAATGGTTCCACCGTGCGGAACGTGATTCCCCATTCCTTTTTAAAGTGGAGCGCCACTTCGGAAAGGTAGTCGGCAAAATCGTCGAAATAGTCTTCTTTCAAGTTGTCGGCTCCATTGTTGCCGCCCGAAACGCAACCGCTCTTGGTCATCCACCACGGCGGCGAATTGCTGAACGCCTCGAAAATCGGGTCCTTCACGCGCTTCGCAAGTTCAAACGCAATGTTACGCTGGTACGGGTCCGCCGTCCAGTCAAAATCGCCACTTTCGGTAGGCTTGTAACCGGGTACCGCCGCGGCGCCATCACCCTTCGTAAGGTGATTATGCCCCGGCTGGTCGCCGCCGCCAATATTGTAACGGAAAATCGTGTAGCCAAGACCCGTATCAGGATCCGCGATCGCACCAATCAACTTGCTACGATTCGCCTCGCTCCAGGCGCCCGCCTTTACGGCCCACCAGCAGAGGCTCGTGCCCCAGCCCTCGAAAACCTGGTACTTTTTGCCGGGGTCCACAACGACCTTAGTTTGTGCCATGGCGCCATTTGCAAGGAATGCAACTGCAGCGCCAGAAATAGTAAATAACCAAACCAATCCTTTCATGATTCTAAATATATCCTAAAACAAGGCGAATGTCAAATGTGGACTTTTTCGGATTGTTTTTTCTTTTTTTCAAACGTCACAGGAAAATGCATGTTACTTGCAATACCTAGGCGATTTATATATATTAAAAGAATCCTAACCATCACCTTTTAACGGAGTTAAAAATGCTCTACAAACACTGGAAAAAATTAGCTCTCGCTGTGACCAGTTTTTTCTGGGCTAGCTGCGACAACACCTCGTCTGCCAACGATGAAAACTCGCCAGAATCCAGTTCGTCGATCGAAACTCCGAAATCCAGTTCTGCTAAGGCCGCCCCTGAATCAAGCGCAACAGCAGGCAATGCATCCAGTTCTTCTGCCGCGCAGCCTAACTCCAGTGCCACGGCGGCCAATCCGGAATCCAGTTCCGAAACCGAGGCAATCTCCAGTTCTTCTGAAGCCATTGACCCGAATGTCGCAGAAAGCTCTAGCAGTCTAGAACAGCAGATTGTCCCCTTGTATGGCGTTACAGATACAATCATCCCGGTCATCACTCCCAAATATGGAGTTGTCGTAAGAAGCTCCAGCAGCGAAGTAATTGCGCCTAAGTATGGCGTCATGAATTCCATTTGCCAAAAATACGGATCGGACCTCTATTGTGAAGACGGCGTCACCTGCAAAGAAGAAACAAAGGATTCGACACAGGTTCCTGAATGTACCGGCGACCAGCTTTGCGCCAAGTACGGAGTCGTAGTCGTCAAGGAAACCGTTTACAAGTGCGACGACGGAACGGTTTATAATGAAGCCGAATTCAAGGCCAAATACGACATCTTGGACGGCGCCGTAGACTTGTACGGTTGCCCGAGCGATATCTGCGGCGCACCGGAAGAAAATAATTAATGCAGCTCGGTCTCAAGAAAAAGCTCGCGCTCGAAGGTCAGCATTGCGGCAGTGACTGCGTTGCCGACGCCATTCCCGACATGCCCCGCGAAGATTTTTTGCGGGTACTCGACAGCCTTGCCCCACATGTCGATCCCCAAAATTTTACCGTTGTCATTACCGGCGGCGAACCGCTCATGCGCGGCGACCTCGAAGAATGCGCTCAAGAAATCAAGAAACGCGGCTACGCTTGGGGCATGGTGACAAACGGACTTGCGCTCACTCCCGAGCGCTTTACCAAACTCATGAACGCAGGCCTACGTTCGCTCACCATCAGTCTTGACGGTCTTGAAGCGAACCACAATCTTTTCCGCGGCAACGCCCACAGTTTTGAACGCGCCGTGCGAGCGATCCACATGGCCGCAAGCGTGAAGGAACTCACCTTCGACGTGATGACCTGCGTGAACAAGAAGAACCTAAGCGAACTTCCGCAGATTCACAATATGCTCGTGAACCTGGGCGTCAAGCGCTGGCGAGTTTCGAACGTATTCCCCAAAGGCCGCGCCAAAGACAATCCGCTATTCATGCTCACGAACGACGAATTCCGTCAAACTTTTGAATTCATTCGCGAGGCAAAAAAGCAGGGCCAGATAAACGTGAATTACGACTGCGAAGGTTTCCTCGGCAGCTATGAGAAGGTCGTTCGCGACCATCCGTTCTTCTGCTGGGCCGGCGTGAACATTGCCTCGGTCCTTTGCGACGGTAGCATTTCGGCTTGTCCGAGCCTGCGCGGTGACTACATTCAAGGCAACATCTACAAAGACGACTTGTGGGATGTGTGGCAGAACCGTTACCAGGTGATGCGTGACCGCAGCTGGGCACGCATCGGTGAATGTAAGGATTGCAAATACTGGCGCTACTGCGAAGGTTCCAGTTTGCATTTACGCGACGAGCACACCAAGGAACTCGCTTACTGCCATGTTAAAAGGCTGGAGGCGGCGGGCGTGTAGTCTGCGCGTTTTTCCGCGCCCAAATTATTTCAACCCTCGAAGGATTTTCTTCTGTTCGTCGGTGATGCGGTAGCTTTCGCAGGCTTTTTGGATGGATTTTGCGTGAATCCAGGGCGAAAGTTTACGGCCTTTGATGTAGGGGAATGTTGCGTCCCATTGCTTGGCGAGGGCGGTCGCCATGTACCAAGCGATTACCATTTGCACGTAGTAGCGGTCAGTGGGGCGGGCGGCATTTACTGAAGTCTGCGCAGCGCCTGTTGAATCGTCGTCGAAAAGGTTTTCGTCGATAGCGGCAACGAGTTTCAAATGTTCTTTGCTGAAGCGTTCATCCAAGAAAAAGTTCATCAGCATATTCACACCGAATCGCACCGTGTAAGGTTTGCTTGACTTCAACCATTCGCAAATCTTGGCGTAAAAGCGTTTTTCGTCTTTAAGCAAAGCCTTCGGAGATTTGCCATCGCACACGGCCCAGTTGTCAATGTAGGGCAAGAACTGTTCAATGCGTCGCAGGCATTCATCAAAATCCTTGATGCGTTCCACCGCAAAAAGGTGCACCTGATTTTCTTCGAAATACTTGTGCGGCAACTTGTCTAAAAAGTTCGCAACATCCTTCGGCATGATTTTTTCGGCCTTCGTGGAGTCCTTCGCAGCCCCCTTCACCGCTGAATCCACAAACTCCTTCGCAATCTTTCGCATCGTGGGCACACGCACGCCGATAATCGATTTCTTGTCGATGTTCGGCAACAGCGACGCATGAAAGTCGCGGTACTTTAAATCCTGTTCAGCCAACAGGCGCTTAACAAGTTCTGCATGATTCATTACGCCCCCACTTTTGGATTGTCGCGATGCGCTTGCGCAATGAGAAATATAATTATTCTTTTTTCGGCTTAATCCTTGCACTCAAATAGCTGAGCACCAGGTTCTGCCACACCACATAGCAAGTGGGGGCAAGTGCCACCACAGGGCCCGCATACAAAGTAGCGATCCAAATGACGAGCGTGGTGTTCTTTTGGCCCATGCTCTGCGCACTTTCAATCGGGCGGCGGTTCCGTTCGACATACCAGCCGAGGGCGTAAAGGAGAATGCAAAGGATTAGCGAGATGCCCGCCATCATCGGGAACTTTCCGCTATTCCACAAATCAGAAAATCCCATTTCGCGAATGTCGTAGCTCGCCTTCGCAATAATCACGAACACCGAGAAGGTCCACACGAACATGGTGTACTTCTGGTATTTCGCGGCACGGTCGGCAAGTTCCGGGTAAAAGGCTCGCAGGCCCAACGCAAATGCCAGCGGAATGCTGATAATCGGCTGAATGGTATTGAAAATCTTCATCGCGATTTCGCTCAAACCCGCATCGGTTCCGGTCAGGTAACCGAACACAATCGGAATCGAAAAACACGCAATCAAGTTTCCGCTCAAGAAAATCTTCAAAGCAAGCGAGGCCGAACCGCCAAGCATTTTCGCCATAGCAGGGGCCGCATTTGCAGGCGGGCAAAGCGCAATAATCGCACCACCCAAAAGCACTTCGCGCGGAAGGTCAAAGAGTTTTACAATGCCCGCAATGGCAGCCACCAGAATCAAGCTCACAATCAGGGCACGAATTTCAATTTTAAACGTGTAACCATGCGTTTGCGGCGGAATTTTAGTCACAAACGTCAAAAACATCATGGTACCGATCAAAAACGGCATTAACGGCGAAAGCACGTGTGCCTGCGGGAGCAAAATCCCGAGTAAAATCGCAATCGGCATCAAAATGGCACGCAAATTCTTCATACGGGCCCAAATGTAGAAAACCGCCAAAACCTAGGCAAGATGGGGATTAATTTCTATATTTACGCCCATGTTACGTTCTAGGTACGAAGCGTTTGACTTCGTGGAAAAGAAGGCCGAAGTCAAGAAAAAGTCGGGCAACCCGATTTTGATGATTGTATCCGGCTACCTCGCGCTGGTTTCTTTGGGAGCACTCCTGTTGTCGCTCCCGTTTGCGCAGCGTGAACCGGTCGGTGTTCTTGACGCCTTCTTCACGGCCATGTCTGCCGTGTGCGTTACGGGTCTTTCTACCATCGATATCAGTGCAAGCTTTACCACTTTTGGCAACTGGGTTCTAGTCATTCTCATGCAGGCGGGCGGTCTTGGAATCATGACGATTTCTACCGTGATTATCTTGCTTGCCGGCATGCACCCGGGATTCAACCACCAGTCGGCCCTCCTCGCGAACTACACGCAGGAAGGTAACGTCGACGCTGGCCGAATCCTGAAAGCCGTGCTCCCCTTTACCTTCTTGCTCGAAGCCATTGGCGCTGTGGTGTACTTTACGCAATTTAGCGACATGGAGCTCTACGACCGCCTTTTCTGCAGTCTGTTCCAGGCGGTAAGCTCGTTCTGCAACGTGGGATTTACCCTGTTCCCGGATTCACTTGAACGGTTCCAGCTGAACCCGCTCATGAACATTACCACCTGCGTGCTCGCGCTGGCCGGCGGCTTCGGCTTCTTGGCCATTACCGAAATCCGCTACCTGTTCGACTTTAAAAAGCGCGCTATCCGCAAGGTTTCGCTCCATACCCACATTGCCACAGGCTTTACCCTGATTATCGTTCTCGTGAGCATTCTCTTCTTTATGTTCAGCGAATGGAGCAACACCTTCGAGGGCCTGAACTTCGGCCAAAAGCTGGAAACGAGCGCCTTCATGGCATTCACCAGCCGTACCGCTGGCCTGAACTCCGTAAACGTGCCCGGCCTGAGCGTGGGCTCGCTGTTCTTCTTTGTGATTATCATGCTGATCGGTGCAAACCCGGGTAGCTGCGGTGGTGGTATCAAGACGACAACGACCGCCGTGATCTTCCTGCTCGGATTCAACCGCCTGCTCGGCCGCAACAAGACCCAGATTCTTGGCCGTACCATCCCCGAAACCACGGTCGATAAGGCCGTGCGAATCTTCGTGGTGGCTATCGTGGTTGTGGTGGTGGCAACCCTCGTGTTGCTCGAAACCGAGGCCGCCGGCAATTCCATTGAGCAAGTTTCGTTCCTCAAGGTATTCTTCGAAGTGGCTAGCGCCTACAGCACCTGCGGTCTTTCCATGGGGCTCACCCCGGATCTTTCGATTCCTGGCCGAATTGTAATCTGTACAGTGATGTTTGTCGGCCGCATGGGTCCGCTGTTCCTGATTTCTGCAGTGGCTAAAAAGCAGGAGCAGGGCATGTGGTACGCCGAAGAAGACATCATGGTGGGCTAATGGCTCCCCGCTTTTACTAAATTAGGGCCATGGCTTCTAAACAATTCGTAGTAATCGGACTTGGAAACACGGGCTACTTTTTGGCCCGTCATTTGACCGCACTCGGACACGATGTGATGGTCGTAGACCCGAGTCCCGAAAAGATCCAGGATATTTCGAACCAGGTCGCCCAGGCAGTCGTTGCCGACGGCACCCGTAAAAAGCAGCTCCAGTCGCTCCCGCTTTCTAAGGTGGACAGCGTTATCTGCTGCATTGGTGAAGACCTGCAGGCATCGCTTTTGACGGTCCTGAACCTCAAGGAACTGGGCGTCAAGCACATTATCGCGAAGTCCAGTAGCCCGGCCCACACGATTATCCTCGAAAAGCTCGGGGTGGCAGATATCTTCCACCCCGAACGCGATATGGCCATTTCGCTGGCCGAAAGGCTCAACCGCCCGAACATGCTCGACTACCTGCCGTTCATGGAAGGCTTCTCGATTGTGGAAATCGCCTGCCCCGACGCATTCCTCGGCAAGACCCTCAAGGACCTGTCGCTTACCCACAAGTACGGCATCCAGGTGATCGCCATTCGCGACCCGCTGGAACGCACCCCCAAGATCGGTAACATTGCCGACTACGTACTCAAGGAAAACGATGTGCTGTTCGTGATTGGCCCGAACGAGGCTCTGGACAAGCTCAAGACCTAGCCAAAACGGGCTGGCCCCGAAGGCCAAATATGACAAAAGCCGGCGAAGTTCGTCGGCTTTTAAACTTTTCAATCCGTATTACAGATAAACTAGAATACCGGTTTTGTAGAGGCAGCACGTTCCGAGGAACGGCTCGACCCCGAACGCTTTTCGGTTGCAAGCTTGCGGTGCGTTACGGCACCCACTGCAAAATAGCGGCCTTCCTTCTGCACCAGTCCGGTGTAAATGTTGAGCACCTTCTGCGAGAACCACTGCTGGTACAGGTTCAAAATGCTTTCCTTCAGGGCCGAAGTTTCGTCGATAGCCGGGTTGCCCGAGGGCTTGCCGTACTTGAGTGTAAACTGTTCGGACATATAGGCAACAGCTTCAAAAGACTTATTCAAACGGGCGCGTTCGACACGGCCGGTACGAATTTCAAAAGAGTAGAACTTGTCGTTCTTGTTAAAAATAAAGTCAACCTGGACCGGCAGTTCACCGAACATAAATACCGGAATGACGACACGTTCGCCTTCGCCACTTTGACCATACGGCTCGTACCCGAGCTTCATCACCTCTTCGATAACGGTCTCACGGGTGGCACCAAAGGGAATACCCGCAAAGTCATTATAACGCTGGGCGGCCGCTTCCAGAGAAAGCAGCAGGGTCAAAATCGTTATAATAAATCCAAAGTGTTTCACAGGATTCTCCTAGAATCTTTGTAAAAGATAGTAAACTTTGCCATGTTGGTAAGTCCTTATCTGATATTTTCTTAGAAAAAACGCCGATTATCTATATTTTGACTCATGGCAAGCACTTTTGGCAAAATTTTTAGCGTTACAACCTGGGGCGAATCCCATGGTCCGGCAGTCGGTTCGGTCCTGGATGGCTGCCCCGCAGGCCTCGAAATCTCCGAAAATGAAATCCAGGCGGAACTCAACCGCCGCCGCCCCGGGCAGGGCAAAATGACCACCGCCCGCGACGAAAAGGACCAGGTTAAGATCCTTTCGGGCGTTTTCGAAGGCAAAACCACTGGAACCCCGATTTCTTTCGCCGTCTTTAACGAAGACCAGCGCAGCCACGACTACGCCGAAATCCAGAAATGGTACCGCCCGGGTCATGCCGACCTGTGCTACGACCTCAAGTACGGGTTCAGGGACTACCGCGGCGGTGGACGCAGCTCTGCCCGCGAAACCATCGGACGCGTTGCCGCAGGTGCGGTCGCCAAGAAGCTCTTGAAGCAGGTCAACAACACCGAAATCATCGCCTGGGTGAATTCCATTGGCGAAGTCGATTGCGGTCCCCTAGACCTGAACAAACTCACTCTCGAACAGATTGAAGCCTCGCCCGTACGTTGCCCCGACCTGGATGCAAGCGCCAAGATGGAACAAGCCGTGCTCGACGCCCGCGCAAACGGCGACAGCATTGGCGGCACCGTATGCCTCTTGGTAAAGAATCCGCCGGTGGCGCTGGGCGAACCGGTGTTCGACCGCCTGGACGCGTTGCTCGCCCAGGCAATGCTGTCGATTCCCGCCTGCAAGGGTTTTGAAATCGGAAGCGGTTTCGCCTCGGCACGCATGCACGGCAGCAAGCACAACGACGAACTTTACTTTGATGGCCACGCCTACCACACCCGCACCAACAATGCGGGCGGTTCCCTCGGCGGAATCAGCAACGGCGAACCCATTTACTGCCGTATGGCATTCAAACCCACCGCCACAATCTCGCTGGAACAAAAGACTGCTGGCCGCGGTGGCGAAAACGGAACGCTTGCCGCCCGCGGTCGCCACGACCCGTGCGTTGCAGTCCGTGCGCCGGTGATTGTCGAAAGCATGGCTGCCCTCGTGCTCGCAGACTTGTTCTTGCTGCAAAAGAGAAATTGTTTGTAGTAGACAGTAGACGGTAGGAAGTAGACAGCGGTTAGGAACGTGTTTCTCCATTTTCTAGCTCTCTGCTATCGTGCCGCGTACCTGTTGCATCATGCGCTCTGCCTTAGGCCGGGCACGCCTCTTCAGCATTCTAAACTGATTGTCGTCGGGAGCTTTCGCACCGGTGGTGCAGGTAAGACGCCTTTCTGCATCTGGCTTTGCAATCACCTGACCGCCCAAGGCAAGGCGGTGGCACTCCTCGCCCACGAATACGCCTTCGACGAAGTTGCCATGCTCCGTCAAAAATTTGCAAACAACGCGTGCATCCAAGTTTTCGCAACCCGCAACCGCTACCGCTTGGCACATGAGCTCGACCGTTCGCAAAAGTTCGATTGCATCGTCTGCGACGACGGATTCGAAGACAGCCGTTTGGTCGGAGCCATCACCATACTCTTGCTGTGGGAACCCCTACCCACAAAGATTTCGGATCTCTGGCCCTGCGGTAAAATGCGCAGCCTTGCGAAAGACCACGACCTAGATTCTCCTATGGTCCGCATACTAAGGTGTGACGACGGAAATTCGGCCGTAAAATTTGTTGTAGATAAAGTATTGCACTACGCCACCGGCGAAAAAATCAACCACAAAAAAGCAAACGTAGCATGCGGTCTCGGCAACCCTGAACGTTTCTGCAAAGACCTTCAAAATTCCGGAATCGAAATCGAGCGCAAGTTCTTCTTTAAAGATCACAGCAAATCGTTTGCCGCCCAATTCGAACAAATCCTTCAAAAGAACCCACAAGACGCTTTTGTGATTTCTGAAAAAGACGCCGCTAGGCTCCCCGCCGAATTTATTCAAAAAAATGTAAATTCGCTAATTTTCGTTGCATCGCAGACAACAGAAATTTCTCCCGAAGCCACCCAAATTCTGCTCTAAGCCCGTCTACCCCTTTCAAATTTCTTCCCTAGTTTTTATATTTCAGAGAAAGAAGGAAGAAATCATGACGCTCACAAACCGTATCCAGAACTTGATGCAAGCTCTTTGTCAGGAATTCCCTGAAAGACAAGATCGACTCCAACTCGGATTCCTCGCAGCCATCAATAACGAATCGTTCTACCTGTACGGTCGTTCTGGTTCGGGCAAGAACTTCATGGTTAACCGCCTGCTTTCGGCTTTCAAAAAAACGAACGTCCTCAAAATCGACAACCGGCCGCAAAATCTTCCGGCATCGTTCGACGATTATGACCTCATCTGGTTCAAGGACTTCAATCCGATTGACGACATCACGAAAAACAGTGTGCGGAGCGCCCTGCAAAACAGGGACAATTCCATGCTCATTCTCAGCAGCGATGTACGCCCCGAGAACGCCATGGGCCGCGCCGACATCGCAGACGATATTACGCTCACGATTTACATGCCCGACAATCTTTCTTCAGATTCCTTGTGCATGCTTCTGCAGAACCATAGCCTGAATAGCAGCTTCAAGGTTCCCGAAGAATACACTATTTCCGAAGAAGAAAAAAAGCAATGGGGCGAAGAAATCAAGAAAGTCGTTTTGTCTCCGGACACCATGACTATTATCGGAAAGCTTTCCGAACTTTGCATTGAAAACGCTATTTACGTTCCCATAAGCAAGTGGCTCTCGCTTGCAAACATTGTCCGCACTATCGCCTTCTTTAACGGACGCAAGGAAACCACCTTCTCCGACGCCTTGTTCCTTGGCACATCGATTTGGGGCAGATCCACTTCGAACAGTGTCATCATGGACAACTTCAACAGCATTGTCAAATCGGTCTTGTTCAAAGACCTCGCTGGCGTTGTCGAAAAAGCTTACGATGCAGACACCCTTTACCGCAGAGTAAAGTCCATGCTGCACAGCTCTAACAATTTGTACGAAACCAAGGAATTCAACGGCGAACAATGCATTTGCTACCGCATCACAGTCGCAGGCGAACAGACCCCGCTGTATGTACCGTTGCAATACGTTGAAACCAACGAAGATTTCAACCCGTACAATGAACTTCGCAGAGTCGAAAAACACGTGCGTTGCAATTACCACGGAACTTCAAGCTGCACCATTTCTATCGACTCCGCCATCAAGGGCGTGGGCCTTCGCAACAACAATTCTAGAAACGGCAACAGCATTCCGGAAAAGTTCGAAGACTTCGCAACGCTCCCGACTTACATTCTTCGCGAAAACGACCCCGAAGTTGCCAAGAAAAAGCGCGCTAATCTTGAAGCTTGCCAGAAAGAGGCTCAATCTCAAATGGAACAGCAGGCAAAGATTCTGCGCTCGCTGCGCGATCTTTACCAGTCAAACAAGACTTACCGTAACGACTTGTTCTGCAATCTCGAGATTTTCGATAAGTTCCAGACTGAACTGAGCGAAACATTCAACAAAATCAATGGCGTTGCGACTAAGCTCAAGGAAACCCTCGAGCTATTCAACGCCCCGACCAAGTAATTAAGGCTTACTTTTTGCTGCGGCGGATACCGATTGTAAAGGTATCATCGCTGCTGCCAGCCTTTTCCTTGCCGTTCTTGATTTTCACCTTCATCTTCGCAATATAGGCACCCGTGCCAACGACGCGGCCCTTATCGCTACGGGCATTCCATTCAAAGAACAGGTTGCCAGGATTGTCGTAGCAATTCGACTTTTCTGGGGATTCAGCATTGTAGAACACCTTCGCATCGTTACAGGCAACAGTTCCCGTAACCTTGCTTACGAAATTGCCCAAATGCGAGAAGTAATAGTTTTCCCAGTTAATCTTGATGAGAGCAAGAGCGGAATCCCTGTTCGCATCGCTCGGCAAATTCATAATGGCCGATGTCGCAAGTTCACCGAGATTAAAGTTCAGCAATAATCCAGGTTTACCAATGCTGTCGATAATTTCCTTGACACCCTTATTCGACGGCACCACCACGGGCACAATCGGATCCTTATAAGGCCATTTCTCGACATCGCCCGAAATAGTCACTACACCAGGAGCCTTAATTTCGGTACGCTGTTCACCCACAATGCGAACCTTCGGATTGTTCGCATGAGCCGCATTGCCGCTACGATCCTTGAGTTCACCAGGCATCAGCTTTACATAATCACCCACTTCAGGAAGCGTTGTCTGCGCCGTACGATGGAAGTACAAATTATACACATTTCCCTGTGAATTCTTGATATACGTCGAAATAGTTAGCGAATCCATAAAGTTCACAGAATCACGATAGAACACAAAAGCCGTCTTTGCATCAAATGTTTTATCGTCGGTGCCTTCGCTCAAATTAATCGTCACAACGCTAATGTCCTCTGACTTCGGCTCAATCGTGGCACTCAAAATAATGGGAGCCACATGGTCTTCAATCGAGGTGTTCATTGAAAGCTTGACTTCTTCGAAAGAGTCGTCGTCAGTGTACGTGTAATGGTACAAAAGCGAGCCCGAATAAATCTGGTCAGATACACCCGTGAACACATCTTCACGAAGTCCATCAGGATTAAACAGGGTGATTATAGATTCCTGTTCTACAAGCGGCCAAATATTATCTTGTCCCGCAGTCGTGTGGAACTGAGTCCCGCCAAATGCCCACGAAATCGTATCGGGTACAACCTTGTCAAACGCCTTGCTAAACGGAATCGAAAGACTATCCGGAATGCCATCGCCATTCACATCAAACATAGATGCCTTCATTGCAAACGGCACCGGAGGTTCCTTGAAGTGAATGTCAGTCCAATGAATCCTATTTGCAACGCCCTCGCCTTCAATCGTAAAGAAGGCATTGACCGTAGCAGAATCACCCACCACATAGAAACTTGCATATCCCGTAGAATCGGTCGTAATCGTTGTAACGCGCTGGTTGTTCGCATCCAGGAAACTAAGCGGATATTTCGTTTTCACGTTCAAGGTCGCGACACAGTTGACATTCGAACTGGCCAACATTTCACCGCACGGCGTCGTTCCGTACAGCAGCACAATCTTAAGCGGCACTGTATCGGGGTAAGTCACATGCGCAAGCAACGTATCATTCTTGCCGTCGTCAAGTCCAAGCAAAGTTCCACGAAGCGTATAGCCCTTCGGATCGAACACCAACGAATCGGTCACATGGAACACATCCACAAACGCAATGTCCGGAAGCGGATATTCTGGCACCGTAAACGGAATCATCTGATACTGGCTCTGGTCAGCAGCCAAGTAGCAAATCAGCACATACTGGCCCGGGCTAAGCGTACGCGAATTCACAAAGGCCGAAGTATCAATTGAGAAACCAGCCATGTTTTCGCTAATGAAAATACCGCCGTAATTTAGGCCCGGTTCAAGCAGCACGCCATCGGCAGGGAGTCCACCGCCCACCAGTCGGAATACGGACTGCGCGTACGTCGTATCGATTTTCGAAACGCTCGACACATCGCAACTTAAAGATTCATCGACCAGCAACTGCAAAAGTTCGTACTCGATAATTCCCTTCGAATTTTTCTTTTCGACCGGGAAATATGTCTTTTGCGTCTGCAAATTAATCGAGGTACGCATCTTGAAATTCGAACCGGTAGCATTACGTTCCGAGAAGAAAATCTGGAACGGATATTCCTTGCCCTCGGTCAGTCCGAGCGTATCGAGGTCCACAGCACCTTCGACAGGGCTATGGCAACCGCCAATGTCTACGACCAAACGGTTATTGATAAACACCCACACATCGTCGTCACCGCGGAATTCAAAATACTGACCGCGAACGTACTTGAACTGAGCATTGATTTTCATCGAAAAACTGTAATTGTGCTTGCAGCCCGAAATATCCCAGTCGAATTTCGGGTTCTTAATCGTCTTGGCCGAATCCAGATATTCAAAATCATCAATCGGGTAGAATCCCGGATTCACAGGGTCGTTACAACCGTTCGGAGATTCCGTCACGTCGGCCAGCCAGAATCCTTCGGCATCAAGCACCAAGTCAATGTCGCGGCAAGTCGCATTCGTGTATTCGCGGCCCGTCGCAGGATCAGTTGCGAGCACCTCGGGAATAAACCACTTGTCAATCTCACGCCCTGCCGAGCACTGTTCCCACGGGAACGCGAGCGAATCTACGCGCAACGGCAACCCAAGTTCACTCAAGGTGTCTTGCACCATGCCAAGCACGTGCCCGCCACAGGTCTTGTATTCGGTATCGCCACGTACAACTGTCGTAAATTCATTTCCGTTATAGATATTACCGAAGTCGACATCAATCGCATCACTATACGATTCTCCGGCCCAGTCCAAAATCATCGCCGAAATCTTCATGGTCGGGCAAATACCCAAACGACCCGGGAATGTCTCGCTGAACTTAGGCGCACTGCTCGAAAGCGGATACGGGTAAACCCACACCGTGTCATAAAGCGCCACCATAGAATCAAGCGCAATCGGAGTACCAGCTTCCTTGCCTTCGCCCATCAGGCCCTCAAGGCTATAGAAATCTGTACCGAAGGACTGTCTGAACTGAACACCCCAATCGTCCGTATGCTTGTAATACGTGCCTTGGTACCAGCCACAAGTATCACTCTGGCTCGAATCATACGGACTTGCCGTAATCGGCCCCATGCGAACCAATTCGTCAGCCACAATCATCGATGGCGACATATTGTCCCACGGACTCATCAGGCGAATCGTCTTCGGTTCTAGCGGGCTAAACGAAAGATCCAGCACACCACTGCTATTTGTGAACAGCCAAGTTTCGTAAACGCCAGTCGGGAACAATTGCGAAGCCAGCGGACGCTTGCTTTCAGGGAAATACGTTACCTGCGGCCATTCGTTCTGACGACGGTAAATATTGAACACCGCCATAAAAGAACTCCAATTCGCCGAATTCACCGTCGCGGGCTCAAATTCATAGCGGTACCAATACGGATACACATCCTTCTCGGTTGCCACAGGATTGTTGATGATGTTGTTTCCGACAGTAATGTAGACCGTGCTGTCCTTGAACGTGGAATTCGTACGCCACGGGTGGTAAATGTGCAGCACGCGGGTAGAATCAAAACACTCGCCAAGCGAACCAATCTTGGAATCAATGGTAAGGTCCGCAGCCGTACCATCCACAAAAACCGTATCCATCATGTCGAAGTAGACAGCAAGTTCCACCACCCCTTGGGCAGGGTATGCCATATAAGGCGTATTCAAGCGAATAAAGTGTGCAGACTGCAGCGGGTTGCGAGCAATCATCGCCGGCGAAACCGCGCCATAAAACCAACCGCAACTCGACTTGTCATCGGTAACAAAACGCATCATCACGGAATCAGTCCCGAAAATCATCTGCGGGAGCGCATGGTTACCCCAGGGGCTCTTGAACCACACCATCTTGGAACCCGGAGCCACAAACGACTTGATATAGCTCTTGTCAGTCGGATCGGTATAAAGCCATACTTCGACATCGGTGCCGAACAGCGTGCCCATCTTAAATTCGCCACCGGCCTTCCACTGCTCGCCATTATTGTTATTGTAATTATTGTCGGCTGTATTCGGATAAATGCTTACCGTAAAGGATTCCCAGTCCTGAAAATCGGACACATTCTTGTTCCAGGTATAGCTGAACCAGCCGTTGCCTTCATCCGTTGTAATTGTCGAAGAACCGGCACCAAAAGAAGGATTATAGCCGCCACCTGCTCCGCCAAGAATATGCAGAAAATAGCCGTCTTTCGAAGAATCGTTACGCCACGGTGACTGAATATGCACTGTAAGCGTCGCATTCGCGACGACGGACAAGAATAAGATAGAGCAAACAACCCAAACCCAATGCTTCATAAACACATTCCTTTAATTACGAAAGACTCTTCCGTTCTCTCGCACAAACAACTCCAGTCTATAAAATATATTCTGTATTCCAAATCGGAATAATTATGCGCATTTTAACAGAAAAACGTTGTGTAAAGCACAATCCGAAAAGCAAAACAACGGCGCAGGCACAAGAAGCAGACCCTGAAACGAGTTCAGGGTGACGCTGGCACGAGAAGCCGATGCAGACCTTCGTCAGCATGACGCGGGCGTGGGATTCGGGCATAAAAAAGCCCCTCGGGGTTTGCGGCAAGGGGCCGTGAGCCGCAAGCGGCCTGTACTGACAGGCCGTGGCGGCGAGAGCGAGGCCCGGCCACGGGCACCTGCCTGCA